>DATMVT010000133.1:0-2186 GCA_035562895.1 Patescibacteria group bacterium
GACCGCGAACGCGGGCCGCGCAACAACAACGACGGTATCCCGGCCGACCAGGGGGACGGCGAAAATGCCGGCAGTGGCGAGCGTGATTATCCGCAACCGCAGCAGCGCACCAATTTCACGATTCCCACCGATGCACCGACCAGCCTGACGGCGCTGAAGCGCCTGTCGCCGGCCGCGCTGCTCGACCTGGCCGAGCGCATGGGTATCCAGGAAGGCGTTGCGCGCGCGCGCCGCCAGGACGTCAACTTCTCGATCCTGAAGGTGCTGACGCGTACCCCGGAAGGCATCGATGCCGAGGGCGTGCTGGAAATCCTGCAGGACGGCTTCGGCTTCCTGCGCGCATTCGAAGCGTCCTACCTGGCCGGTCCCGACGACGTGTACGTCTCGCCGTCGCAGATCCGCCGCTTCAACCTGCGCACCGGCGACTACATCACCGGCAAGATCCGTTCGCCGAAGGATGGGGAACGCTACGTCGCCCTGCTCAAGGTCAACGAGATCAACGGCGAACCGCCGGAAGCCAGCAAGAACAAGGTGCTGTTCGAAAACCTGACGCCGCTGTTCCCGCGCCAGGCCTTCCATCTCGAACGCGGCAACGGTTCCTCGGAAGACATCACCGGCCGCATCCTCGACCTGATGGCGCCGATCGGCAAGGGCCAGCGCGGCCTGATCGTGTCGCCGCCCAAGGCCGGCAAGACCATGCTGCTGCAGAACGTCGCCCAGGCGATCGTGCACAACCATCCGGAAGCGCACCTGATCATCCTGCTGATCGACGAGCGTCCGGAAGAAGTGACGGAAATGCAGCGCTCGGTGCGCGCCGAAGTGATCAGTTCCACCTTCGACGAACCGGCCGCGCGCCACGTGCAGGTCGCCGAAATGGTGATCGAGCGCGCCAAGCGCCTGGTCGAGCACAAGAAGGACGTGATCATCCTGCTCGACTCGATCACCCGTCTGGCGCGCGCCTACAACACCGTGGTGCCGAGTTCGGGCAAGGTGCTGACCGGTGGTGTCGACGCGAATGCATTGCAGCGCCCGAAGCGTTTCTTCGGCGCCGCGCGCAATGTCGAGGAAGGCGGTTCGCTGACCATCGTCGCGACCACGCTGGTCGATACCGGCTCGAAGATGGACGAGGTGATCTACGAAGAGTTCAAGGGCACCGGCAACATGGAAGTGCACCTGGACCGCCGCATCACCGAGAAGCGCGTCTACCCGGCGATCAACATCAACCGCTCCGGCACGCGCCGCGAAGAGCTGCTGATCGACCCCGACCTGCTGCAGAAGATCTGGATCCTGCGCAAGCTGCTGCATCCGATGGACGAGCTGGCCGCGATCGAGTTCCTGCTCGACAAGATGAAGGACACGAAGACCAACGACGAGTTCTTCAAGTTCATGAAACGCGGCTGATGAAACCCGGCTGAGATCCCGGCGTCATCGCGCTGCAACGCGGCGCGGCGATGCTGATGTCACCCGCCGGCACGCGGGATCGCTCGTGCCACCCAAAGCCCGCTCTCGCAGCGGGCTTTGTGCTTTGGGGGTTCAGCGAAACCAGTCCGGCAGCAGGTTCTTCAAGCCGAGCAGCAGGTACATCAGACCCTTCTGGCGACGCGTCCGGGCGCAGACGATATGAACATGCGGCCAGTCGCGTCGAGCCAATCGTGCGCCATTCTGGATCAGGGTGAAGTTGGCGGCGTCACCGGTGCTTCGTTTCGCCAGCGCTTCGGCCTGGCGACGTGCCTCGGCAATCAGTGCCTGGGGATCGATATCTCCGTCACGATCGACGAGCACGTAGTGGTCGATGGGGAAACGCCGGCGATGCACGAGTTGCATGGGCTTCCTCAGGTCAGTGTGGCCAATTCTTTGCGCAGGTTTTTTCTGGCCCGGAATTCAAAGCGGGCGTGGGCAATAGGCGTACGAAAGATCTCCGAACGACCGAGCATCGTGTTGAGAAAGCACGCCCTGGCAGAGCGGAATCGGTCGCTTGGAACGAAGGCGTATTCGTCGCGAATCGCGTCGGCGTAACGTCTGTAGGGTTCGGCATTGGCGCCGAGGATCGCGAGATCTGCGTCGATCAGTGGGGCGATCTCAGCGTCGACGACATCGTGCTTCGCCGTGGCCAGAACCGCGTGCGCGACGAATTCGCGCGCATCCCTCGACAGTCCTGCGTGCCGCAGCCGCAGGCGTGCCAGTGC
>DATMVT010000134.1:0-2749 GCA_035562895.1 Patescibacteria group bacterium
CGTAGTCCTTCTTCTTCATCGTGCCCATGTCGTGCTCCTCAGCGTTCGTGCAGACGCGGCTTCAGCCCGACCAGATTGCAGGGGCGGGTCCGCGCATCGAATTGCGACTTCAGGATGTTTTCCCAAGCAGTGCGGCAGGCCGAGGTCGACCCCGGCAGCGCGAACACGAAGGTGCCGTTCGCCAGCCCCGCGAACGCGCGTGATTGCAGGCTGGCGGTGCCGATCTCCTGCACCGAGATCTGCCGGAACAATTCGCCGAAACCGGGCATCTCCTTGTCGAGCAGCGGCCGGATCGCTTCCGGCGTCGAATCGCGGCCGGTGAAGCCGGTGCCGCCGGTGATGAGCGCGCCGTCGATGCTGTCGTCGGCGATCCATTGCGAGACGATGGCGCGCATCGCATAGATGTTGTCGCGCACGATCTCGCGTGCGGCAACGCGATGTCCCACGGCACGCAGCGCGCCGTCGAGATAGTCGCCCGAACTGTCGTTGTCGCGCGTACGCGTGTCCGACACGGTGAGCACGGCGATGTTCAGCGGGACGAATTGGTCGAGTGCGCTCATGCAGCCTCGGTGATCAGTTTGAGTTCGTCGGCCTGGTGTTCGCGCGACAACGCGTCGATCACCGGATCGAGTTCGCCCTCGACGATGCCTTCGAGCGAATACAGGGTCAGTCCGATGCGATGGTCGGTGAGCCGGCCCTGCGGGAAGTTGTAGGTGCGGATACGTTGCGAGCGGTCGCCCGAACCGACCTGCACGCGCCGCAGTTCCGCCTGCGCGGCGCTCTGCTTCTGCTGCTGCTCGTCGAGCAGGCGTGCCTTGAGCAGCGACAGTGCCCGTGCACGGTTCTTGTGCTGCGAACGTTCGTCCTGGCACTCGACGACGATGCCGCTCGGCAGGTGCGTGACCCGGATGGCGGAATCGGTCTTGTTGACGTGCTGGCCGCCGGCACCGGAGGCGCGGAAGGTGTCGATCTTCAGGTCCGCCGGATTGAGTTCGACGTCTTCGATCTCGTCCACTTCCGGCAGCACCGCGACTGTCGCGGCCGAGGTATGGATGCGGCCCTGGGCCTCGGTTTCCGGCACGCGCTGCACGCGATGCGTGCCGCTCTCGAACTTCAGGCGCGCATAGACGCCTTCGCCTTCGACGCGTGCCACCACTTCCTTGAAACCGCCGTGTTCGCCGCTGTTGGCGGAGATGAGTTCGACCCGCCAGCGTTTCGATTCGGCGTAACGCGTGTACATCCGATACAGGTCGCCGGCGAAGATCGCGGCCTCGTCGCCGCCGGTGCCGGCGCGGATTTCGAGGAATACCGGCGCGTCGTCGCGCGGGTCGCGCGGCACCAGCAGCAGGCCGAGCGATGCATCCAGCCTCTCGTGTTCCGCGCCGAGTGCCTGAAGTTCCTCGGTCGCCATCGCGCGCAATTCGGCATCGTCCTCCGACTGCATCTGCTTCGCTGCGTCGATGGCGCGTGCGTTCGCTTCGAGTGCGGCGAGGCCTTCGGCGATCGGTTCGAGCTGGGCGTATTCGCGTGACAGTTCGCGGAAGCGTTTCTGGTTAGACAGCACCTCGGGCTCGGCGAGCAAGCGTTCGACTTCCACCTTGCGCTCGGCCAGGGCTTCGAGCTTGCGCCGGATCGAAGGACTCATCGACGACGATCGTCGGCAGCGAACAATTGTTCGGCCGTGCGCAGCAGGTCGGCGTCACCGCGCAGGGCGGCGGCACGCAGGTTGCTCGACGGGGCATGAAGCAGCTTGTTGGTCAGCGTGTTCGCGAGGAAGTTCAGTGCCTCCGTCGGATCGCGGCCGTTGGCGAGCATCGTGCGCGCCTTCTCCAGCACTTCGTCGCGTTGGCGCTCGGCTTCGCCGCGGATTTTCTGGATCGGGCCCTGGCCATCGATGGCGCGCAGCCAGCCCATGAAGTGTTCGGCCGCCAGCGCGACGATTTCTTCGGCCTCGTTCGCGGCTTCGCGGCGCGAGCGCATGGCCTCGTCGATCGAGCGACCGATGTCGTCGACCGTGTAGAGGTAGATGTCCTCGAGTTCGGCGACGTCGGCGGCGATGTCGCGCGGCACGGCGAGGTCGAGCATGAATTGCGGGCGGTGGCGGCGCGCCTTCAACGCCTTCGCCGCCATCGCCTTGGTGATGACCGGGTCGCGCGCGGCGGTCGAGGCGATGACGATGTCGGCCTGGGCCAGCGCATCCGGCAGATCGGCCAGCGCGATCGCCTGCCCGTGGAAGCGCTCGGCCAGACCGCGTGCGTTCGCCAGCGTGCGGTTCGCGACGACAAGCCGCCTGGCCCCGGCTTCGACCAGATGGCGTGCACACAATTCGATGGTGTCGCCGGCGCCGATCAGCAGGACGCCGGCGGTCGCGAAGTCGGCGAAGATCTGTTGCGCCAGTCGAACCGCCGCGAACGCCACCGAGACCGGACTGGCGCCGATCCGGGTCTCGGTACGGGCGCGCTTGGCGACAGAGAAACTCTGCTGGAACAGCCGCTCCATCGCCGAATCGAGTGCGCCGGCGTCGCGGGCGAGGTGATAGGCCGTCTTCACCTGGCCGAGGATCTGCGGCTCGCCGAGCACCATCGAATCGAGCCCGGTCGCGACGCGGAACAGATGCCGCACGGCGGCTTCGTCTTCGTGGTGGTACAGGAAGCCATCGAGCTTGCCCGGCGCGAGCTGGAAGTGGCGATGCAACCAATCGGTCGGCACCGTTTCCGCGCCAGTCGCGACCCGGCAATACAACTCGGTG
>DATMVT010000135.1:0-4706 GCA_035562895.1 Patescibacteria group bacterium
GCTTCTTCATTGTTCGGTTCTCAGTGATCGAAGGTGACGCGCTCAGGCACGGGCTTGGTCTTGTCGATGGCAGTCCACAGCGGCATCGTGAAGAAGAAGGCGAAGTAGAAGAACGTGAGGATCTGCGCCACCAGCTTCTGCGTGTCACTGCCCGCCTGCGCACCTAGCCAGCCGAGCACGACGAAACTGATGACGAAGAGCGTCAGCATGATCTTCGTGATCGGGCCGCGGTAACGGATCGACTTCACCTTCGAGCGGTCCAGCCACGGCACCAGGAAGAAGATCAGCGTGGCCGCACCCATGACCACCACGCCCAGCAACTTGTCGGGGATGGCGCGCAACATCGCGTAATACGGCGTGAAATACCACACCGGCTTGATGTGCTGCGGCGTCACCATCGGATTCGCCGCACTGAAGTTGTCGTGTTCCAGGAACCAGCCACCCACGGTCGGCTCGAAGAAGATGATGAAGGCGAAGATCATCAGGAAGAACGAGGTACCGAACAGATCCTTGACCGTGTAGTAAGGATGGAAGGCGATACCGTCCTTCGGAATGCCGGTCTCCTTGTCCTTGACCTTCTTGATGTCGACGCCGTCCGGATTGTTCGAACCGACTTCGTGCAAGGCCATCAGGTGCAGGTAGATCAATCCGGCGAGCACGAACGGCAGCGCGATCACGTGCAGCGCGAAGAAGCGGTTCAGGGTCGCGTCCGAAATCAGGTAGTCGCCCCGGATGAATTCGACCAGTGACTCGCCGACGAACGGCACGGCACCGAACAGCGAGGTGATCACTTGCGCGCCCCAGTAGGACATCTGGCCCCAGGGCAGCACGTAACCGAAGAAGGCTTCGGCCATCAGCACCAGGAAGATCACGACGCCGAGCGTCCAGATCAGTTCGCGCGGCTTCTGGTACGAGCCGTAGATGAGGCCACGGAACATGTGCATGTAGACGACGACGAAGAACATCGAGGCGCCGGTCGAGTGCATGTAGCGGATCAGCCAGCCCCACTCGACATCGCGCATGATGTATTCGACCGAGTCGAACGCTTCCGCGGCCGTCGGCTTGAAGTTCATCGTCAGCCAGATGCCGGTCAGGATCTGGTTGACGAACACGACCAGCGCGAGCGAACCGAAGAAGTACCAGAAATTGAAGTTCTTCGGCGCGTAGTACTTGATGGCGTGGCGGTCCATCCATTGTTGCAGGCCGGGCGCGCGCTCGTTGAGCCAGCCCTGGGCGCCGTCGATGACGCGGTTGATCACATTGGTGGTCATGGTCAGGCCGCCTTCGGATCGGTGTCGAGACCGATCAGGATGGTGTTGTCGTCGATGAAGTAATGCGGCGGCACACGAAGATTGGTCGGCGCAGGAACGTTTTGGTAAACGCGACCGGCCATGTCGAATCGCGAGTTGTGGCAAGGACAATAGAAACCGCCCTTCCACTCGCTGTCGAACGGCTGCGGCAGCATTTCCGGGAAGAAGGTCGGCGAGCACCCGAGATGGGTGCAGATGCCGACGATCACCGCGACGTCGGGACGCCGCGAGCGCGTCGGGTTGCGTGCGTAATCCGGTTGCTGTTCGAGATTCTCGGAGTTCGGGTCGCGCAGGCGCGAGTCGATCGAGGCCAGCGTGTCCACGACCTCGGGCGTGCGTCGAACGATCCAGACGGGCTGGCCGCGCCACATCTCGATGACGCGGGCACCGACCTCCAGCTTGCTGATGTCCGCGACGACCGGCGCACCCGCCGTCTGCGCGCGCGCGCTCGGCTGCCACGCCTTGATGAACGGCACTGCGGCAAAAACGCCGCCGACGCCACCCACCACGGCGGTGGTCGCGGTCAGGAACCGTCGACGCCCGTGGTTAACACCCTGCTCTGCCATGGGAAACCCCACACGATGATTTGAAATCGGGATGGCTCTGGGAGCCAAAGGACGCAGGATTCTAGTGGATCGGCCATGCGAAGGACAATCGAATCCATGCGCGTCCGGGCCATCCGGCACGGACAAACCCGGTCTTCCGTTGTCAGAATGGCGTCATGCGCAAACTTACCCAGACGCTGTTGTTCGTCCTGCAGTTCGCCGTTCTCGGCTTGGCGATCGCCTTCGTCGCGACCCGGCTGTGGCCACAGCGGTTCACCGCGCCGCCTCCCGTCGCGACCTCCCCCGCCGCGACCTCCGTGGGCTCCTATCGCACTGCAGTGCAGAAGGCCGGGCCGTCGGTCGTCAGCATCTACACGCAGCGGGTGGTCGCGGAACAGCCGTACCGGATGTTCACCGACCCGACCCTCAATCACTACAACGGCGTCACCCTCGGGCCAGCGCGCAAGCGCCTGGAACGCAGCCTGGGTTCGGGCGTGATCGTGCGCGACGACGGCTATGTGCTGACCAACCACCACGTCGTCGAAGGCGCCGACGACATCTTCATCGGCCTGTGGGACGGCCGGATCACGTCGGCGCGCGTGATCGGCGTGGATCAGGAAACCGACCTCGCCGTGATCAAGGTCGAGGGCGCGAAGCTGCCCGCCGCGCATTTCGCTTCCCCGGCCGCCTTGACGGCGGGCGACGTCGTGCTCGCGATCGGCAATCCGTATGGCCTGAGCCAGACGGTCACGCTCGGCATCGTCAGCGCCACCGGCCGCAATCAGTTGAGCTTGAGTCGCTACGAGGATTTCATCCAGACCGACGCGGCGATCAATTCCGGCAATTCCGGTGGCGCACTGGTCAATACCGACGGCGATCTGGTCGGCATCAACACCGCGCAGTTCGGCACCGGGCTCGGCATCAGCTTCGCGATTCCGGCCGCTTCGGCGAAACGCGTGCTCGAGCAGATCATCAGCCACGGCGAGGTGATCCGCGGCTGGATGGGCGCCGAATACGCCGGCGCACCGGCTTCGCCCGCTGCCGAAGGCACGCTGCAGCAGCGTGGCGCGCAGATCGCGATGTTGTTGCCCGGCGGTCCGGCCGACCAGGCGGGACTGAAACCCGGCGACGTCGTGGTCGAGTTCAACGGCGAGCCGATTGGCGACGAAGGCGACCTGCGTTCACGCGAAGCCGCGCTGCCGCCGGCCACCAAGGTCGCGGTGCGGGCGCTGCGCGTCGGTGTCGAATTCGTGACCGAAGTCGAATTGATCCAGCGGCCGAACGTGCAACGCTAGGTCGATTCAGGATGAAGCGCCGACACCCGCCGTCACCAAGGCCTGCTGGTAACGCTTCATCAGGATTTCGACGCGATCGACGTAGACGCGCGTTTCGGCGAAGGGCGGCACGCCGCCATACTTCTTCACCGCGCCTTCGCCGGCATTGTAGGCAGCGGCGGCCAGCTTGACGTCGCCGTCGTAGCGTTCGAGCAGGCCGGCCAGATGTTCGACACCGGCCTTGATGTTCTGACCGGCGTCGTAGGCATTGCGGACGCCGTACATGCCGGCCGTCGCCGGCATCAATTGCATCAAGCCCTGGGCGCCCTTGTGCGAGCGTGCGTTCGGGTTGAAGGCCGATTCGGCATGGATCAGGGCGCGCACGAGCGCTGCATCGATGCCATGTTCGGCTGCCGCCGTGGCAATCTCGCTCGCGAATGCCGTCGTGTTCAAACGCGTTGCATTCCAGTTGACCGTCGAATGGACGTTGCAGGCGGGGCAGGCATCGACATAGACCACCGAATAGCCGCCCGCGACCGGTGGCTTCGAGGTGAAATGCACGGTTCCGGCACCGTCGACGCGCTTGTAGTAGCGCTCGCCGGTTCCGGGCAGGCGACTGTTCGTGCTGACGATGTTGATGACGCCGCTCTTGTCCTTGAAGACGCGCACGTCGCCCGCGGAAGCCATGAGCGGCAGCATCAGGAACACGGGCAGGAGCAAGGTCGGACGCAAGCGGGACACTCCGGAGACGACGCCTCGGACCACCCGGGCGCGGAGAAAGTTTCGCGAATCCGCCCGGAATTTGCCAGTGCACCCGCCTTGACCGCCTACAATGCGCCGCCCGAAGCCCCTAAACTGCACGGCTTTGTTCGATCCGAGGCCCTTCCGATGTCCGGCAAGTTGTTCATCAAGACCCATGGTTGCCAGATGAACGAGTACGACTCGACCAAGATGGTCGACGTGCTCATGGCCTCGCATGGCCTGACGCTGACCGAGAACGAGGCCGAGGCGGACGTCATCCTGGTCAATACCTGCTCGATCCGCGAAAGGGCCCAGGAGAAGGTGTTCTCGCAACTCGGTCGCTGGCGCGAACTGAAAAAGGCGCGCGGCGGCAACGTCATCATCGGCGTCGGTGGCTGCGTCGCCTCGCAGGAAGGAGAAGCGATCATCGATCGCGCGCCCTATGTCGACCTCGTGTTCGGCCCGCAGACCCTGCACCGATTGCCGGAAATGATCGAGGCCCGACGCGCGACGAACCTGCCGCAGGTCGATATCTCGTTTCCCGAGATCGAGAAGTTCGACCACTTGCCGCCACCGCGCAAGGAAGGCCCGACTGCGTTCGTGTCGATCATGGAGGGTTGCTCGAAATACTGCGCCTTCTGCGTCGTGCCCTACACCCGCGGCGAAGAAGTGTCGCGCCGTTTCGACGACGTCATGAACGAAGTGCGCGCGCTCGAACAACTCGGCGTGCGCGAAGTCAACCTGCTCGGCCAGAACGTCAATGCCTATCGCGGCGAGATGGACGACGGCGACGTCGCCGATCTCGCCTACCTGATCGAAGCCATCGCCGCACTGCC
>DATMVT010000136.1:0-1503 GCA_035562895.1 Patescibacteria group bacterium
CGCGGCGATGTAGCCGATGTCGAACCAGGGTTCGAGCGCGATCACGTCATGCAGCGTCATCTTGCCGGCGAACAGGTACCGGCACAGCTTGAGCTTCTGGTTCTTCAGCGCCCAACGGAAGAACGTGTGTACCGACAACAGGCCGTGCAGGTAAACGGTGTCCTTGGTGAAGGCGGCGCCACCTTCGACCGGCACGCCACGGAAAATGCGCGCGGCCGAGGCGAAGCTGTCGTGTTCGTTCTGCCCGGAGTCGAGGAAGAAGCGGAATACTTCGATGAAGTCGGCCCCGTTCTGGGCCTTGTCGATGGCGAGGATGCGCATCGAGATGCGTTTCATGCGCTGGATGTCGATGGCGCCGGTGATCAGTTCGGCGAACGTGGCCAGCCCTTCCTGGGTCGCGGTGATGCGCGGCGAATTGCGCGCCATCGAGGCCAGGTTCGGCTGGGCACGGCCATTCAACGCCGTCAGCGAATGCACGAAGGCCTCGTGTTCGAGCAACTGGTGGCGGTCGTATTCGGTGAAGCCGGTATCGGCGCGCAGACGGATGCGCGTGGTGCCCGCGGCCGCCTTCGCGGTCAGCTTCGGATCGATCTCGACGCGCACGTGGTGGTGCACGAAGAAGGCGTCGAGGCGGTCCTGCAACTCCTCCTGCATGGTGTTGGCCGAGATCACGTAGTCGGCTTCGACGGTCGCGAGTTCCTTCGACAATTCGTCGGCGAGGTCGATGAAATGCCGGGCGGCGTCGATGTTGTGGTAGTCGGAACCGGGCAGGAAATCGCCGGGCTTGCCGTAGAGCGCCGCCGAATGCACGCTGACATCGCGCGTGCCCACCGACTCCAGCAATCGCGTCGCAATCTCCCACGATTCGGCGGTGCGCCGCACGTAGCCGCCGATCGGATGATCGTCGGTGGCGTGCGCCTCATGCTGGATCGCGTCCAGTTCCTCGCGCACCGCGCTGTAGTCGTACTGCGCGTAGTCGATCTTCGGCAATTCGATGCGCCCCGCACGCCAGCGCTCCAGGAACTTGCGCTGGGCCGACGCCGGCCAGCTGATCGCTTCGAGCAGGCGGATGCCGCGCACCGCATCGACCAGGCGCCGATCCAGCGCCGCGAAGTAGGCCAGATCGGCGGGATCGTGCATCAGCGCTTGCCGTACTTGTCGATCAGGCGTGCACCGAGCGCCTTGTTGCCGACGCGATCGAGCGCGCGCTTCTCGTTCGCGCTGGCTCGCAGGCGCGCGGCGTCGCGCTCGGCCACCAGCTTGAGGTAGTTGGCGTAGCGTTCGGCGGGTATGCGGCCGTCGTCGATCGCTGCACGCACCGCACAGCCCGGCTCCTTGCCGTGGACGCAGTCGCGGAAGCGACACTGACCGGTCAGTTCCTCGATGTCTGCGAAACTGGTTTCCTCGACCGCCTCTTCGCCGGTTAGCTTGATCTCGCGCATGCCCGGCGTGTCGATGATGCAGGCGCCGCCTGGCAGTTCGATCAAGGCACGGAAGGTGGTG
>DATMVT010000137.1:0-6134 GCA_035562895.1 Patescibacteria group bacterium
CCGCGCACCGACACGAACGTCACCGCCAACGTGTCGGTCACGGCGAACTTCGCGATCAACACCTACACGTTGACGTACCTGGCGGGCACCGGCGGCACGATCAGCGGAACGAGTCCGCAGACGGTCAACCATGGCGCGAACGGCACCGCCGTCACGGCGGTCGCCGACGCCGGCTACAGCTTCGTGAACTGGAGCGACGGTTCGACCGCGAACCCGCGCACCGACACGAACGTCACCGCGAACGTCAGCGTGACCGCGAACTTCGCGATCAACACCTACACGCTGACTTATGCAGCGGGCACCGGCGGCACGATCAGCGGCACCACGCCGCAGACGGTGAACCACGGTGCCAGCGGTACCCCGGTGACCGCAGTTGCGGACTCGGGATTCAGGTTCGTCGATTGGAGCGATGGCTCGACCGCGAATCCGCGCACCGATGCCGGCGTTACCGCGGACCTCAGTTTCACCGCGAACTTCGCGAACGCAACCGCCGATTTGGCGATCAGCAACACGTTGATCACGGCACCGATTGGTCCAGGCGAGCGCATCACGTTCGAAGTCTCCGTGGACAACCTGACTGCGGGCACCGACGGCATCATCGCCCAATTCGACTTCGACATTTCGCCGACACTGAGCAATATCGCGTGGATCTGCCTGGCCGATGCCGGTGCGTCGTGTCCAAGCGATGGCGTGGGATTGCCCTCACATCCGATCAGCCTCAACGGAGGAAGCGGCGTGATGTACTGGATCAGTGCCGATGTGCCGCCGGGCAGCGTGGGCTTGATCGTCGGCAGCACGGCGAGCATCACGGTCTCCGCGCCGTTCGTCGACCTCGATGCCGACAACAACACGGCGACGACGGAAGACGAGGTGGGGCCGGACATCCTGTTCCGCGATGGCTTCGAAACCCCGCCCGTGCGGGTCTGGGCCGCCGGCGTGATCCAGTGACCTGATCGATTCTCCCGGGCAGGGATTGTCCGGGAGGATCGGAGTGCGATCGCAAGGCCGGTCCCAGACCGCATCGTCTGCGCGCCTGCAATCCGCCTGCGACTTCGCGTGCGTCGTCGGGGATAATGCGCCTCTTTGCCGGAGGTCCAATGGCAGCAAGGGTTCTGGACGGGAAGCGCATCGCCGACGAGGTGCTGGATGGCATCGGCGTGCGCGTTCGCGCGCGGGTGCAGCGCGGGCAGCGGCGGCCGGGACTCGCCGTGGTGCTGGTCGGGCAGGACCCGGCCTCGGCCGTCTACGTGCGCAACAAGCGGCGTGCCTGCGAACGCGTCGGCTTCGTGACCAAGGACTTCGACCTGCCATCCAGCATCGATGGCGCCGAGCTATTTGCCTTGATCGACCGGCTCAACGCCGATCCTGAAGTCGATGGCATCCTGATCCAGTTGCCGCTCCCGGCGCATATCGATGCCACCGACCTGATCCAGCGCATCCGGCCGGACAAGGATGTCGACGGCTTTCATGCCGAGAATGTCGGACGACTCGCGCTGCGACAGCCGGGACTGCGTCCGTGCACGCCCAAGGGCATCATGACCCTGCTCGCGCATACCGACAAACCGGTGCGCGGCCGCCATGCCGTGATCGTCGGCGTATCCAACCATGTCGGCCGGCCGCTGGTGCTCGAGTATCTGCTTGCCGGAGCCACGGTCACCGCCTGCCACCGCTTCACGCAGGACTT
Organism: Patescibacteria group bacterium; assembly: GCA_035562895.1. GTDB lineage: Bacteria > Pseudomonadota > Gammaproteobacteria > Xanthomonadales > Ahniellaceae > JADKHK01. The sequence continues at coordinate 1,685 of DATMVT010000137.1, forward strand.
GGCGGATCAGGTCGCGAAGGCAGACATCCTCACCGTCGCCGTCGGCAAACCCGGGCTGGTCAAGGGCGACTGGATCAAGCCGGGTGCCGTGGTCATCGACGTCGGGATCAATCGACTCGCCGACGGTTCTCTGACCGGTGACGTGGAATTCACTACCGCCGCCGCGCGCGCATCATGGATCACGCCGGTGCCGGGCGGGGTCGGGCCGATGACGGTCGCGATGCTGATGCAGAACACCCTCGAAGCCGCCGAGATGCGCGGCGACTGACACGATGCCTGGTCGGCTGGCCTACAATCCCGATTCCCGGCTCGCGGATCTTGCATGCGCCTGAACTTCCAACTTCCCGTCCTTGCGACGATGCTGCTGGCGCTGACCGGCTGTGCGGCCGTCGTACAGCGTGCGGCGGATGGCCTGAGTGCCGGACTGACGCTCGGCGTGAGCAACCATGACGACATCGACACCGTTGCCGATGGGCTGCCCGCCTATCTGCTGCTGCTCGACGGATTGATCGAGCGTGATCCCGAGAATCCGGCGCTGCTGTTGTCGGCGGCAAGGCTCTACGGCACGTATGCCGGCGGATTCGTCACCGACGCCGCGCGCGGAAAGCGACTGTCCGAGCGCAGTTTCAATTACGCGAGGCGCGGCATCTGTGCCCGTGACGCGGCATTTTGCGCGCAGATCGAGGACAGCGATTTCGACCGCTTCAATGCCTTCGCTGCCCGCGCGATCGACGTGCGCGACGTGGAGGCGACGTACACGCTCGCATCCGCTTGGGTGGGCTGGCTGCGTGCAGATACTGCGGACTGGAATCGCATCGCCGACCTGCCGCGCATCGAAGCGCTGCTGAATCGGGTCGTCGAACTGTCGCCGGCGCACGATCACGGCAACGGGCTCGCCTATCTCGGGGTTCTCGATTGCCTGCGTCCGGAGTCGTTGGGCGGTCAGCCGAAGCGTGGCCAACAACGCCTGCAGGCGGCCGAAGCGGTGGACGCAGGCAAGAATCTGCTACCGAAGGTGTTGAACGCGGAATACTGTGCACGCCTGTTGTTCGACCAGGCCGCGCATGACCGCATGCTCGCCGACGTGCTGGCCGCGGATGCGAACGTTCCCGGACTGACGCTGTCGAACACGATTGCCCAACGCCGGGCGGCCGAGCTGGTCGAGTCCGGCAAGGACTATTTCTGAGGATGAAGCCGATGTTGCGCAAGGGATTTGGATTTGCCGTGGCACTGGCCTTCGCCGGCATGGCGCAGGCGGCAACGTTGAAAATCGCCACGGTCGCGCCCGAGGGCACCGTGTGGATGAAGGAAATGCGCGAGGCCGGCGCCAACATCAAGGCGCGCACGAGCGCCCGTGTCGACGTCAAGTATTTCCCGGGCGGCGTGATGGGCAACGACGCCGCGGTACTGCGCAAGATGAAGCTCGGACAGCTGCAGGGCGGTGCCTTAACCGCCGGTGAGTTGACGCCGGTCTATGCCGATGCGCAGATCTACAGCCTGCCGTTCCTGTTCACGTCGCTGGACGAGGTCGCGCATGTGCGCGAGGGCATCGACCCGTTGCTGCGTGAAGGCTTCCGCAAGGCGGGCCTGGAAGCCGTCGGCTTGTCCGGCGGTGGCTTCGCGTACCTGATGAGCACGCGGCCGATCCGCACCAAGGAAGCGTTGCGCACGACGAAAGTGTGGACGCCGCAGAACGACAAGATCGCCCAGGTCGCGTTCGAACAGGCGCGCGTGCCGGTGATCTCGTTGCCGCTCGGCGATGTCTACACCTCGTTGCAGACCGGACTGCTCGAAACCGTCGGCATCACCACGTCGGGTGCGATCGCGTTCCAGTGGCACACCAAGGTCAAGCATGTCGTCGACCTTCCGCTGACCTACGTCGTCGGCGTGCTCGCGCTCGACGTCAAGGCCTTCAACAAGCTGTCCGCCGAGGACCGCAAGATCGTCGACGAGGAATTTCGGCAGGCCTTCGTCGACATCGATGCCGCCGGCGTCAAGGACAATGAATCTGCGCGCGCGGCACTGGTCAAGCTCGGTATCCGCTTCGACGCGCCGAGCGCGGAGGAACAGAAGTTCTGGCGCGACATCGGCGTCTCGACGACCAACATCATGCTCGCCGAGCAGCAGATTTCCGCCGATCTGCTTGCCGAAATCCGCAAGCGGCAGGCGGCCTGGCGCATGCGATCGGACAAGCCCGCGCCGTGAAGGCTTTCGTGCAATGGCTGTCGCGAGGGCTGGAGCGGTTCGAGACCGGTCTGCTGACCCTGTTCGCATTGACCCTGGTGGTGTTGGCTGCGGCGCAAATCATCGCGCGCTGGATCGGGCAGTCACCGGAATGGCTGGCCTTGCCGGTGGTCGGTTGGTTGTTGGGCTGGACCCAGTGGATCGGCCCTTGGGTGGATCCGTTCCTGCGCGTGCTCGTGCTTTGGGTCGGCATGTTCGGTGCCTTGGCCGCGGCGCGCGACGATCGCCACATCAGTCTCGACATGTTCAGTCGGCGCTGGCAGGGCGCGAAGTTGCGCGTTGCGCGCGTGCTGGCATTCGGCTTTGCCGCGCTGGTGTCGGCGATGCTGGCGCGAGCCTCGCTGGGCCTCGTCGAACTTGAACGCGAGTCCGGCACGTTTCTTTTCGGCGACGTGCCGATGTGGTGGGCGCAATTGATCCTGCCGCTCGGGTTTGCCGCGCTGGCGCTGCGTCTCGCCGTGCGCGGGTTCAGTCGTCCGGCACCGGTGGCGACATGAGCGTGCTGCTGCTGGTCGTGCTGATCATCGCGCTGGCGGCACTGGGAGCGCCGTTGTTCGCCTTGATCGCCGCGATCGCCTATCTCGCGCTGCGCGCCGCCGAGGTCGAATCGACGGTGCTGGCGGTGGAGTTCTTCCGGCTCGCCGAAATGCCGGTGTTGATCGCGATTCCGCTGTTCACGATGGCGGGTTATCTCCTGAGCGAGAGTCGTGCGCCGCAACGGCTGGTGCGACTCACCGAGGCCTTGCTCGGCTGGCTGCATGGCGGCCTCGCCGTGGTCGCGGTGCTGGCGTGCGCGGTGTTCACGGCGTTCACCGGCGCATCCGGCGTCACCATCGTCGCGATTGGCGCCCTGCTTTACCCGGCACTCAAGCATGCGCGCTACGCGGATCGCTTTTCGCTCGGATTGATCACGACATCGGGTAGCCTGGGCCTGCTGTTCGCGCCTTCGGTGCCGCTGATTCTGTACGGCATCGTCGCGCAGCAGCTCGGCACGAATCCGCCGGTCAGCATCGATGACTTGTTCCTCGCCGGCATTCTTCCCGGACTGCTGATGCTCGTTGCGCTGTCCGCGTACGGCATGTGGAAGGCGCCGCCGAAGCAGCACGATCTGCAGTGGAATGCTCGGGAGGCCTGGTCGGCGTTGTGGGACGCACGCTGGGAATTGCCGCTGCCGGTGTTCGTGCTGGGCGGTGTCTACGGTGGTTTCTTCGCCGCGTCCGAAGCCGCGGCGGTTACGGCGCTCTACGTCCTGGTCGTGACGGTGGTGATCCGCCGCGAGATCAAGTTGGTCGAATTGCCGCGCCTGCTGCGCGAAGCGTCGATGCTGGTCGGCGCGATCCTGCTGATTCTCGGCGTGTCGCTCGGGCTGACCTATGTGCTGATCGATGCCGGCGTGCCCGAACAGTTGTTCGAGTGGATCAGCGCGCACATCGACAACAAGTGGACCTTCCTGCTGCTGCTGAACCTGTTCCTGCTGGTGCTGGGCATGCTGCTCGACATCTTCTCGGCGATCGTGATCATGGTGCCGATCCTGGTGCCGGTCGCGCTCAGCTACGGCATCCACCCGGTGCATCTCGGCATCATCTTCCTCGCCAACATGCAGATCGGCTATGTCACGCCCCCGGTGGGCATGAACCTGTTCATCGCCAGCTACCGCTTCAACACGCCGGTGATGACCCTGGCCCGCGCCAGCCTGCCGTTCCTGCTGATCCTGTTCGCCTGCGTGCTGCTGATCACCTACTGGCCGGCGCTGTCCTTGGCACTGATCGACTGACGTGGCAATTCGTGGGCAGCGCGCCGGGGTTCCGGCGCGCGCCCGGTCCTGTCGCTAAAATGCGCGATCACTCTCGGGAGTCTCCATGCGCATCCTGGCCGAAGCACTGACCTTCGACGACGTTTCACTGGTTCCCGCCCATTCCATCGTGTTGCCGCGCGATGTGACGCTGGCGACGCGGTTGGGACCGAACCTGCAACTCAACCTGCCGATCATCGCGGCCGCGATGGACACGGTGACCGAAGGCCGGCTCGCGATCGCGATGGCCCAGCTCGGCGGGATCGGCATCATCCACAAGAACATGACGGTCGAGCAGCAGGCGGCCGAGGTGGCGCTGGTCAAGAAATTCGAAGCCGGCGTGATCCGCGACCCGATCACGGTGGCACCCGAGACCAGCATCCGCGACGTCCTCAGCCTGACCCGCGCGCGCAA
>DATMVT010000138.1:0-2053 GCA_035562895.1 Patescibacteria group bacterium
ATCAAGACGGGATACGCCCGCCCACGCCGCCGCTGCCGCGGCACCGGATGCAGGGTCGCAGGATGCGACGCCAAGCCCGGCCGAACTTACGCCGGTCGATCCCGCACGACAACTGCGCGAGGTCACCCGGTCGACGCATTAGACCGCCGCTGCAACCGATCCCTTACACGCGGCCCGACCGGCCTTTCGTCAGGGCATGGGCGGGACGCCCTGCGTCTTCGGCTTGAACGCGCAAAGGTCGCGGATCACGCAGGTTGGACACTGGGGTTTCAGCGCCTTGCACACATAGCGGCCATGCAGGATCAGCCAGTGATGGGCGTCCTTCAGGAACTCGGGCGGCACGTTCTTGAGCAAACCATTCTCGACCGCCAGCGGGGTCTTGCCTTTCGCCAGCCCGGTCCGGTTCGCGACACGGAAGATGTGTGTATCGACGGCCATCGTCGGCTCGCCGAACGCGGTGTTGAGCACGACATTCGCGGTCTTCCGGCCGACCCCGGGCAAGGCTTCCAGCGCGTCGCGTTCGCGCGGCACCTCGCCGCCGTATTGCTCGACGAGGATGCGGCAGGTCGCAATGACGTTCTTCGCCTTGGCGTTGAACAGGCCGATGGTGGCGATATAACGCTTCAGACCTTCCTCGCCGAGCGCGAGGATCTTCTCTGCGGTATTCGCGACCGGATAGAGCTTGCGCGTGGCCTTGTTGACGCCGACATCGGTGGCCTGCGCCGACAGGATGACCGCGATCAGCAACTCGAACGGTGTCGTGTAGTCGAGTTCGGTGGTCGGATGCGGATTCAGTTCGCGCAGGCGGCGGAACAGTTCGTGGCGGGCGGCAGGTTTCATCGGGACATTGTTGCCTGTCATCAATGCCGCGCCTAGCCGGTCTGCAGGAACTGCACACGGAGAGACATCATGCGTCCCCATCCCAGAATCCTTTGGATCGGCCTGCTCGCCAGCGGAGTGACCCAGGCGGAATCGCCCCAGGGCTTCGGCTTCGTTCGTGCCGGCATCCTGCGGGGCGAAGACACCCCGAGTTGGGTGGAGGGCGGACTCGGGCGTTATCTGGCCGACGATCGAACCCGGCTCGATGTCGACGCCCAGTGGGCCGTGTTGTGGGAGCCCAGTGTCGAATGGCGCTGGTTCGCGCAAGCGCTGGTTCGCGGCGTGTCCGCGGGCAGCGGCGCCCATGCCGGCCTGGTCGAAGCCTACGGCGAACGCACGTTCTTCCTGCACAACGATCAACGCCTGCGGTTTCGCGTCGGCCAGTTCTTTCTGCCCAGCTCGCGTGAAGCCGTCGACCCGCTCTGGCAATCGCGTTACACGCTGGGTCTTTCCGCGCTGAACAGCTGGGTGGCCGAAGAGGTCCGGCCGATCGGCGTCGACGCCAGCTGGCGCAACCCGGCCGATGCCGAGCGGGAATGGGAATGGGCGGCGACGGTCTTCGGCGGAAACGACAGCAGCGGGGCCCTGCTCGCCTGGCGCGGATTCGCGCAGCACGATCGACTCTCCGTGCTCGGCGAAGTCCTCGCCCTGCCGGCATTGCCGACACTCGCCGAAGGCGCCGAATTCGCGGATCAGCGCGACGACGGCAGCAGACCCTTCGGACCCGACCTCGACGGACGCCCGGGTTATGCACTGCGCGCGAGATTCGGCGATCCGCGAACATTCCGCCTGCTCGCGAGCGGATTCGACAACCGTGGCGACCGCGCTCTGCATCGGGGCGAATACGCTTGGCGCACGCGTTTTGCAGTGATCGGCGGCGAATGGTCGCCGTACGAACGCTGGAGCGTGGCGGGCGAATGGATGCGCGGCCGTTCCGGCATGGGGTTCGCGCCCGGACCGCGCGTCGACATCGATTTCGAGGCCGCCTATGTGCTCGGCAGCTTCGCGCCCGACGACCAGTGGCGCTACACCGCGCGCATCGAATCGTTCACGATCGATGATCGCGATGGTGTCGCCGAGAACAATGATGATCGCGGCCACGCGTTCAGCATGAGCGTGTTGCGCAGCCTCAATGCGTCCTGGCGACTCGGCCTGGAGTGGCTGCACGGCGATA
>DATMVT010000139.1:0-7978 GCA_035562895.1 Patescibacteria group bacterium
AAGCCGCCGGCGCCGGGCAGCGGGACGAATCCGACGCCGGTACCGCCATTGCCGCCGTTCGGTGCGCCGGCGGCTCCGCCGGGAACGATGCTGGAGGTGGACGCATTCGCACCACCGCCACCACCCGATCCGAGCGGCCACGCCGCGCTGGACGACGCGCCGGGCGCACCCCCGGCGCCATGCATGCCGCCGCCCGCGCCACCGCCGCCATCGACGAAGGGACTACCGCCCAGTCCTCCGGTGACCGAGGCATTGCTGATGCTGATCGACTTCAAAGTGACATCGCCGTCGTGGACGAAAACCGCCCCCCCCATTCCAGCGGCACCACCGCCACCTGTCCCACCCGCGCCGCCGGCATAACCACAGGACAGAATCGCGAAGCCCTCGAGCACGACGTTCGGTGCCGAACCTTCGTCACCGATGAAGATCGGCTGGCCGCCGCCCTCGCAAGAAATCGCGCTGGTCCCGAGCGCGTGGCCGCGAATCGTCAGATCGGACGTGATCGGCGGCGGCGGTGGCGCGAAATTCGGAAAGTGGGCGGTCTGCGGCAACAGGATCAGGTCGACACCGGAACCCGCGGCGCAGGCGCCGACCGCGCTGTCCGTGTTCGCTGCGGCAATGGCCATGCCGAATTCGCAGCCACCACCGCTGTTGTCCACCTGGATGGTTGCGGCCGATGCGCCAGTCACGCCGGACACCGCCAGTGTCACGGCGAGGCTCAAGTGCCGCTGGCGCAACGTGATCGTGGACATGGCGTTTCCCCTGCGTGGCAGCGCGCAGTGTAGCCCGCGATGATGCCGCCGCGACGCCTCGCTCGTGAGATGATGCCGGCATGGAAACCTTCGCTGATTTGAATCTGAGCGAGGCCCTGGTCAAGGGACTCGCGGCACTCGAATACCACGAGATGACGCCGATCCAGCGCGTGGCCTTGCCGCAGATCCTCGCGGGCCACGACGTCATCGCGCAGGCACAGACCGGCAGCGGCAAAACCGCGGCGTTTGCGCTCGGCATGCTGCAGATGCTCGATGTCGGCGCCGTGCAGTTGCAGGGTCTGGTGTTGTGCCCGACGCGCGAACTGGCCGACCAGGTCAGCAAGGAAATCCGGCGCATCGCGCGGCCGTTGCCGAACATCAAGGTGCTGACCCTGTGCGGCGGTGTTTCGCTGCGTCCGCATCTGGCGTCGCTCGCGCATGAGCCGCACATCGTCGTGGGCACGCCAGGGCGCATCCTGGAACTGATCCGGAAACAGGCGTTGCCGCTGAAGGCGTTGCAGATGCTGGTGCTCGACGAAGCCGACCGCATGCTCGACATGGGCTTCTCGGCGGACATCGAAGCCATCCTCAAGGCGGCGCCGAAGCAGCGCCAGACGCTGATGTTCTCGGCCACGTTTCCGGAGACCGCGCGCACCATCGCCGAGCGCTACCTGCGCGATCCGGAAACGGTCACGGTCGCGGACGGGAACACCGGTCCGGACATCGAACAACGCCTGTATGAAGTCGGCGACGGCGCGCGCAAGCTCGATGCACTCGTCGACCTGCTGGTCACCGAGCGGCCGGAATCGGCGATCGTGTTCTGCAATACCCGCAACGACACCCGCGATGTCGCCGAGTCGCTGGAAAGCTGCGGCTTTTCGGTGCTCGCGCTGCACGGCGATCTCGACCAGCGCGATCGTGACGAGATGCTGGTGCGTTTCGCCAATCGCAGCTGCACCATCCTGGTCGCGACCGATGTCGCGGCGCGCGGGCTCGACATCAAGGAATTGCCGATGGTCGTCAACTACGACGTCGCCAGCGATGCCGACGCGCACATCCACCGCATCGGTCGCACCGGCCGTGCCGGTGCGCGCGGCCTCGCGATCACGCTGGCCACGCCGCGCGAATCGACGCGCATTCACGCGGTCGAGGCACGCATCGGCAAGACGATCGCGCGCGCGCCGTTGCCGCGCGTGAGCGGCAAGCCGAGACCGCTGCTGAGCACGCACCTGACGATCGCGGTCGATGGCGGTCGTGCCGACAAGCTGCGCCCCGGCGACTTGCTCGGCGCACTCACCGGCGACGCCGGCCTGCCCGGCGACGTGGTCGGCAAGATCGACATCTTTCCGACGCGCAGCTACGTCGCCATCGCGCGCAGCCATGCCGACACCGCGTTGCACCGCCTGCGCGACGGCAAGATCAAGGGCCGCAGCTTCCGGGTGCGCCGCATCGGGCACTGACCGCACTGCATGTCGCGAGTCATGACCGATGACACGCGCAGCGCGGCGGCGGAACCGTAATCTGGCGACTTCGACGGAATCCCGCCCATGCGTCGCACGATCTCACTGTTCATCGGACTGCTGCTGAGTCTGGATGGTCGCGCCGAAGTGGCGGTGCTCGACATCGATCGCGCCGGCCCCGCCGTCGTCGACGCGATCAAGCAAGCGCCTGCCGTCCGGGCATGGTCCGAACTCGGTTCGACCGTGGTCGTCGATGCCGACAGCGGCTTCCTGCAGGCGCAGCAGTCGCGTCTGGTCGCACGGCTGCCGGTCGCCACGATCGACGCCCTCGCGTCGCGCGTGCTCGTGCACTGCAATGGCAGCGAGGCGTCCCATGACAAGCATGCCGGCCCCGAGGTCCTGTTCGAACGCGAGCACTGGCAGCTGATCGCGGCGCAGGCCAAACAGGCGGGCGACGAGATGCTCCGGCCCGGTCGCGTCGTCGCGTATCAGCAAGGCAACCGCGTCGCGAAACGCCTCGACGCCGACCCGGCGATCGCGGCGATCCTGTCGCGTCTGCGCAGCGACCCGTGGCGTCGCAACGTGAACACGCTCGCCACCTTCAACCGTCAGTCGCAATCGGGCTTTGCCGCTGCCGCCGACTGGTTGCAGCAGGCGTTCGATTTGCTTGTACTCGAAACCTCGCGACAGACATTCACGGTGCCGCCGCTGGTGCCGTCGAGCGGGCGCAATGTCAACGTCCTCGGCCTGCAACGCGGCCGCGGCCAGGGCACGCTGATCGTCGGCGCACACCTCGATTCGCGCAATCAGGCGTGGAACGACCTGCAGCCTTCTCCGGGCGCCGAGGACAATGCGTCGGGCTGTGCCGCCGTGCTGGAGACCGCACGCATGCTGCGCGACTTCCGCTTCGATGCCGACATCCTGTACATCTGCTACGGACTCGAAGAGCGCGGCCTGTTCGGCGGGCGCGCCCATGCGGCTGCGCAAACGCCATCGCAGATCCTCGGCGTGATCAACATGGACATGATCGCCTTCGACGGCGACGGCCGACTCGATGTCTCATTGCAGGCCACCGCACCCGGCTTCGGCCTGCAGCAACGACTGGCCGACAACGCCGCGCGCTACACCGCGCTCGAAGTCGAAGTCGCGCAGCAGACCTGCTGCTCCGACCACCAGCCCTACCTCGACCTCGGCATCCCGGCGGTGCTGCTGATCGAGAACGACTACCGCAGCTATCCGCAATACCACACCGTCGACGATACCGCCGGTCGCATCAGCGACACGATGGCCCTCGAGATCCTGAAGATGGCGGTCGCAACCGCGGCCGAGGTCGCGACGCTGCGCGACGACGGCGCTTTCAACGGCTACTGGTTCGACCCGGCGCAATCCGGGCATGGCTTCCAGATCGAAGTCCAGGACGGCGGCCTCGTGTTCCTGACCTGGTACACCTTCGATGCCGAGGGCAACCGGCTCTGGGTGATCGCCACTGGCACGAAGACCGGCGATGCCGCGACCCTGAACGCGCACGTGGTCAGCGGCGGCGTCTTTCCGCCCGCATTCAATCCCGCACAGGTGCAGGTCGCGCCGTGGGGCACGTTCGAACTGAGCTTCGACGCCTGCGACCGCATCGGCATTCGTTGGCGGCCCAATGCCAGTACCGGCCTGCCCGCGGGCGAGATGAGCGCCGTGCGCTCCAGCGACCCGCTGGGCGGCGGCTGCGACGACGATTGATCGCCGCCCCGGCGACCGACAGCTGCGGATCGAAGCATTTTCCGGCACACGTTGAAGTCCGGACGCAGAATCGCGCAATATGCGTTTTCAGGGCGAGGCGCAATACAGGAGCCAGGGGCATGACCTACCGAATCCGGGCAGTGCTGGCGATGGCGCTCGTGCTGCTGGCACCGCTCCCGCTGGCTGCGCAACAGGTCTTCCATCGCACCAAGACTTTTCACTGGCGGGACGGCTTCGCCGGGTTGTTCATCAGCACCTGGGACTGGCCAGCCGAACAGGGCGGCCAGATCCGGGACGCGACCGGCTACGAGCTTTGGCTGGACGGCGTGGCCAGGAGCCCCAATTTCGGGACCATCGTCAATGGGCCTCGGGAAACCGTCAACGCGGACGTCGGGGAAAACGTCTACAGCGTCTACTACAGCTTTTCGGCCGTTCCGAACTTGAGCAATCCGGTGAACTTCCGATTGATACTCGAGAGCACCCAGTATGAGACGGCGCAACTGGAAGTCGACATCCAGCTGACCAACACGCCGCCGGTGGCGGGAGACTTACCGCAGCCGATCCAGCTTCCATGGCGCAGCCCTGGGCGCAACTCGCAAGGGCCAGTGGATTTCCACTCGGTGTCCTCTGACCCGGATGCAGACCCAATCTTCGTGCAAGTGGGCGCCCTCGCCGAGCCGGCGGGCTGCGGCAACCTGGCGGGCGACGGAACGTTCACGCCCGCGATCGGCTTCGTGGGCGAGTGCGTGATGGCCTATCAGGTCACCGACCGGGTCTCGGTTTCGGCGAACACCGGTACGCTCCGCATCATCATGTACAACTCCGCGCCGTTGGCCGCCGACGTGCAGGCGGATGCATTCGTCGAGGTTCCGACGACGATCCAGGTGCTCGCCCCTTCCAGCGACCCCGAAGGCGATCAGCTCTTTTACGTGTCGCACACGCCACTCCAGCCCGAAGGCTGCGGCACCGCAAGCTGGAATGCCGGCACCGAGCGCTTCGACTTCGTCGCCCGCGCCGAAGGCGTCTGCAGCTTCGACTACACCCTCACCGACGGACTGCAGCCATCCGCCGGCCACATCACCGTGACCGCGATCGACGAACTGTTCGGCAACGACTTCGAGTGAAGCGACGCGATCTGCTCGGCGGCGGCTGCGACGACGATTAGGCCGGCGAAGCCAACGTCGCGATGAACTTCGCCGCCGGCTGCGGCCGCCCGAACAGGAAGCCCTGGGCGAGATCGCAACCCATGTCGCGCAGGCGCTCGAGCGTGGCTTCGTCCTCGACGCCTTCGGCGACGGCGACCAGATCGAGGTGATGCGCGAGGTCGATCATCGAATGCACCAGCCGCGCCGCACGCGGATTGACGCCGATGTCGAGCACGAACTCCTGGTCGATCTTCAGTTCGGTCGCGGGAAAGCGCTTCAGGTACGCGAACGAGGAATAGCCGATCCCGAAGTCGTCGATCGAAATGCCGAACCCGATCTCGCGCAACTGCCCGAGCACCACGGCGCTGAGGCTCGGGTCTTCCATCACCGCGCTCTCGGTCACTTCCAGCACCACGTCCTCGGCGGGCACGTCCCAGATCGCGAGGGCATTCTGGAACTGTTCGACCAGGCCCGGCTCGTGGAACACGCGCGGGCTGAGGTTGATCGAATAGCGCAGCCGATGTCCGGCCGCACGCGCACTCGCGCAGTGGCGCAGCGTGGTGTTGACGCTCCAGCGCGTCAGCGATTCGATCAGGCCGGTCTGCTCCGCCAGCAGCACGAAGTCGATCGGACTGATCGCCCCATGCACGTCACTGTGCCAACGGGCCAACGACTCGGCGCCGATGACCTTGCCGGCGCGGATGTCCCACAGCGGTTGCAGGAACACTTCGAGGCGATTGTTGATGATCGCCTCGCGCAGATCGACGTAAGGCGGCTCGGTACGCGCGTTTTCCGGCTGGAACAACTGATAGCGGTCGCGCGAGGTCAACGCCTGCGCGAACGCCTGCTCGGCGGCACGGCACAGGTCCTCGGCATGATCGCCATGTTCGGGGTACATCGCGATGCCGATGGTCGGCACACCTTGCTGCAAGCGGTCGCCGACCAGCAAGGGTTCGCGGAACGCGCGCACCAGCCGGTTCGCGGCGAGCAAGGCGTGGCCGCTGTCGCGCAGATTGGGCAGCAGCAGCGCGAAGACATTGTCGCCGACCGGCAGGATGCGATCCTGCGGACGCAACGCGGCGCGCACGCGCGTGCGCGCCGCCGCGCTCAGGAAGTCGCCGAACAACTGGTGTTCCTCGCGATGGCGCTGCACGCGCAACAGCAGGAACGCGAAGTGTTCGCGTGCCTCGCCGGCGCGAATGCGCTCGGCCTCGAGTTCGCGCAGCACATCGACACGATTCAGCATGCGCTCGACATCCGCATCAGCCCAGGTAGAGCTCGGTCGGATCGAGCCCGTAGGCACCGGGTTCGAGCGTGGCGACGATCTCGCGCATCTGCGCACCGGCATCGTCCTGGGACATGAGATCGAGTTCGATGAAATTCTCGCGCAGCACCTTGTCCGCCGTCATCAGCAGCATCACCCGCGGGCGCAAGCGGCGTGCGTGGTTCTGCGCCATCACGATCGCGACCTCGCCGCTGGAGAGCTCGACCAGCGATCCGGTCGGATAGACGCTCAGGCACTGCATCAACTGCTCGACGACTTCGCGCTGGAACAGCTGGTCGCCGTGGCGATAAAGCTGCTGCAGGGCATGGTGCGCCGAGGCGGCCTTGCGGAACACGCGCGTGCTGGTCATCGCGTCGTAGGAATCGATCAACCCGGCCATGCGTCCGAACAGCGGGATCTGGTTGCGCATCAACTGGTCCGGATAGCCGGAGCCGTCGTGGCGCTCGTGATGGGTCAGCACCATGTCGCGCACGTCGGCATGATGGATGCCGGCTTCCTCGATGATGCGCAGGCTGTTCTCGACGTGCTTGCGCACGGCTTCGGTTTCCGCGGCCGTCAACGCCTCGGGCTTGCCCAGCAACGCCTCGTCGACTTCGGTCTTGCCGATGTCCATCAGCAGACCGCCGGTCGCGAGGTTGACCAACACGTCCTCGGTGAAGCCCATGTGCCGACCGAACGCCGCGGCCAGCAGGCTGCAATGGATGGCATGGCTGTATTCGTAGGCGTCGCGCTTGCGCAGGCTGGTCACCCAGAAATAGGCATCGGCATTGCGCAGCACCGACTGGACCACCGGCACGACCGCGTTGCGGACATCCTCGACGCTGATCTTCTGGCCAGCCTTGACGTCGCTGAGGATCTTGGCCGCCAGTTGCGACGCCTGCTGGTGGGCGTCGCGCGCGCGCGGCAATTCCTCGTGCAGGCTGGCGCTGTCGACATGCTTGACGACGGTGCGCTGGCGCTCGTGCTGCCGCGGGTGTGCCATGTACGCGCGGATCGGCGTCTGGCTGCGCTGGACATCGACGAACACATGGTCGCAATGCTTGCGCAGCACCTCGACCTGCTTCGGGTTCTGCACCAGAAAGCCTTCCAGCGGAAATGGCAGCCCGAGCCAGGGCCGATCCAGCCGATAGACGTACATGTCCAGCTTCAGGTGATCGACATGTACCTGGCGTTCTTCGAGTTCCATGCGCCGCCCCACCTCGGGTTCCGCTGGCCAACGCGCTTCCCGGCACAGCCGATGCAGCCGCCGGACCGGGCGAGGATGCCACGATTTCCGGCAACTGTGGGCAAGGCCGCGGACTGAACCGGCGATTCACGATTCGGCGATGATTCGCCGCTAGAATGTGCGCCGCATTTCCCGTCGAGGGGCGCTGCAAGACCGGCCCATGGCCCGGGATCAGGCTCGACGGATGACTTTTCGAACGGCGCCCGCTCATCCAATGGAGCACACCTGATGAACGCTGTCGTTCAAACCCTGCCGTTTTCCGATTTCAAGGTCCGTGACATGGACCTGGCCGACTGGGGCCGCAAGGAGATCCAGATCGCCGAGCACGAGATGCCGGGCCTGATGTCGATCCGCAAGAAGTACGCCGCCAGCAAGCCGCT
>DATMVT010000140.1:0-18680 GCA_035562895.1 Patescibacteria group bacterium
GGCGTCTGGTCGAACAACTGGCCCGCAGCGGGCAACTGGCCAAGGTGTTCGATGCGAACTGGCAGAAGCGTCTGCGCGAGGAACAGGCCAAGCGCCGCGCCGAGGCGCGCTGGCGCGCTGGCGCGAACAGCTTGGCGAGGACTACGCGAAGGCGAAGGAGTTGCGCGGCTGGCTGGCCGGCCACGCCAAGGGCAAGGAATTGCTGGCCTACCTGTTCCTGTCGCAGACGGAAGGGGCCTGAAGAGTTCGCGGGGCGGAGCCCGCTCCCACAAGAGCCGAGACAAGTGTGTCCAGGTCTTGTGTGGGAGCGGGCTCCGCCCCGCGACGCTCTCTGATTAAGGCGTCGGTTCCAACCCCATCTCGCGGATCAGATGGTCGGCCTGATCGACCTCGTCCATGATCCACAGCATGTAGCGGATATCGACGTGGATGGCGCGCGTCAGCGCCGGATTGAACACCCAGCTGGCGCTGACCGATTCCCAGTTGCCATCGAACACGAGGCCGACCACTTCACCGCGCTTGTTCAGCGTCGGCGAACCGGAATTGCCGCCGGTGATGTCGACATTGGTGAGGAAGTTCACCGGCACGGTGCCGAGCTTCGGGTCGGCGTACTTGCCGTAGTGCTTCGCCTTCATCAGTTCGACCGCACGCTTCGGATGCAGGAACGGATCGGCCCCGGTGACCTTGGCAAGCACGCCTTCGAGTGTCGTGAACTCGGTATTGGCGACGCCGTCCTTCGGCGAGTAACCGATGACCGTGCCGTAGGTGACGCGCAGCGAGTTGTTGGCATCCGGATAGGCCGGGCGACCTTCGGACTCGCGGAACGCGATCAGCGCGTCGAGATACGCCGAGCGGTAACGCCCTTCATTGCCGGCACGCGTCTTCCATTCCGTTTCCATGCGTTCGAAGGCCGGATACAAGGCCACGGCCAATTGCACGAAACTGTCGGCCGACTTCTCGAAGTCACGCGGCTTGGCATCGAGCAGGGCCATGCGCGCATTGAGATCCGCAAGCTTTGACCCGGCGTACAGCGCATCGAGCCGGACCACGAGATCGGCCACGGCCATGCCGTCGCGATCGATGCCGAGCGCACGATCGACTTCCGGAATCCGCGCCGGCTTCGCCAGCTTGAGGTAGCGACCGAGCGACAACTCGAACAGGGCGCGATCGACGCCGGCGTCGAAGCGCGGATTGATCGAGGCCATGCGGCCCTTGAACTTGATCTCGTCGCGGGCCTGGAAACCGAAACTGCGCTCGGCATCCGGCTTGCGGCGTTCCCGGCTGAGCTTGTACAGGTCGCGCGCCACGCCGTAGAGCGTCGGTCCCGACGACAACAGGCTGTTGCCGTACAGCTCGGTTTCACGCAGTGCGCGGATGCGCGCCAGCTCCGCCTTCAGCGCGGTCACCGCGCCGCCGTATTTCGCCTTGCGGCCGGCATCGGCTTCGATCCAGGCGAGCAGGCGCGCCTCTTCGGCTTCCTTGTCGGCGACCGCGGTGGTCTTGGCGAAGCCTTCGAGCTGGCCCTGCTGGTTCTTCCAGCCGTTCGAAATGCCCTGCACCGTCGAGGCGTACTTGATCGCGGCGTCCGGACGATCCTTGGTGACGCGCGCGATGGTGTCGAGCGACTCGCCCATGTTCTTGATGCCGCGCGGATAGCTGAACTCGATGGCGTCGCGAAGCTCTTCGGCGAGACGCGAACGATTGGTACGGCCCGGGTAACCGGTGACCATCGCGTAGTCGCCGACTTGCAGCCCCTTCGGATCGACCTTGAGCCAGCTCTTCGGCTGATACGGCTTGTTGTCCTTGCTGAACGGCGCCGGCTTGCCGTCCGGTCCCACGTAGCCGCGCAGGAAGGTGAAGTCGCCGGTGTGTCGCGGCCACATCCAGTTGTCGATGTCGCCACCGAAGTTGCCGATCTGCTCGGACGGCGCGTAGACGAGACGGACGTCCTTGATTTCGAGCTGCTTGATCATCAGGTAATTGCGGCCGCCGTTGAAGTTGTAGACGTCGCAGCGATAACCCGGATCGCGTTCGCACTCGGCCACGACCTGCTTCGAACGCTGGTCGATCGTGGTGTATCGCTTCAAGCCGCCGACATCGTCCATGCCCCGCGTCAGCCGCGCCGTGACATCGCTGATCGACTCGGTCACGTACAGACGCTGGTTCGGATCGGCCGGAAGCTCGGCCGCGAAGTCCTTCGCGAGGAAGCCGTCGGCCATCAGGTTCTTCTCTTTCGTCGAATTGAACTGGACGATGCCGAATCCGCAATGGTGGTTGGTCGCGACCAGCCCGTTCGGCGACAGGAACGAACCGGTGCAATAGCCCAGGCCGACGATGGCGTTCAGCGGGTATTCGGTCAGCGAGCTGAGGTCCTTCGCGTCCAGCTCAAGGCCTCGTGCCTTCAGCTTGGCCTCGACGGCGGGCAATTGCGACGGCGGCCACATGCCTTCGTCGGCGGAAACGGCAGCCGTCGCCAGCGCGACGACGAGCGCGGTGAATCGAACGAATGGACGCATGGTCGAACCTCGGACAGGAGTGCGAAGCCGCGCTTTATGCCCGACGGATGCGGTGCCTGCAAATGCGAAAGCGCCTTGATGGTGTGGGGCGTGCGATGGATGGTTTGAATCGCGGCGAACTTCAGCTCTTGTGGGCGCGATTGGGAATCGCACCCTCGAGAAACCGAACTCCTATAATCCGACTCCCCTTCCGGAGATCCCCGATGTCGACGCAGATGATGAAAGCCCTGGTCAAGAAGGAAGCCGCGAAGGGCATCTGGATGGAACAGGTGCCGATGCCCACCATCGGTCCGAACGACGTGCTGATCAAGCTGGAAAAGACCGCGATCTGCGGCACCGACCTGCACATCTACAAGTGGGACGAATGGAGCCAGCGCACGATCAAGCCCGGCCTCGTGATCGGCCATGAATTCGTCGGCCGCATCGTCGAGATCGGCAATGGCGTGCGCGGCTACAACGTCGGCGATCGCGTCTCCGCAGAAGGCCATATCGTCTGCGGCTTCTGCCGCAATTGTCGCGCCGGTCGCCAGCACCTGTGTCCGCACACCGTTGGCATCGGCGTGAATCGCCATGGCGCCTTCGCCGAATACATCAGCATGCCGTCCTCCAATCTGTGGCCGATTCCGGACCAGATCCCGAGCGAACTGGCCGCGTTCTTCGATCCCTACGGCAATGCCGCGCACTGCGCGCTTGAATTCGACGTGATCGGCGAAGACGTGCTGATCACCGGCGCCGGCCCGATCGGCATCATCGCCGCCGGCATCTGCAAGCATGTCGGCGCGCGCAATGTCGTCGTCACCGATGTCAACGACTATCGATTGAAGCTGGCCGCCGACATGGGCGCGACGCGCGTCGTCAACGTCAGCAAGCAGTCGCTCAAGGAGGTCGTCAAGGACCTGCACATGGAAGGCTTCGACGTCGGCCTGGAGATGAGCGGCAACACGCACGCGTTCAACGACATGCTCGACTGCATGTACCACGGCGGCAAGATCGCCCTGCTCGGGATACTTCCAAAAGGCGCCGGCATCGACTGGGACAAGGTCATCTTCAAGGGCCTGACCATGCACGGCATGTACGGCCGGCGCATGTACGAGACTTGGTACAAGATGACGCAGATGGTGCTGACCGGCTTCCCGCTGCAGAAGGTGCTGACGCACCAGATCCACATCGACGACTTCCAGCGCGGTTTCGACCTGATGGAAGCCGGGAACTGCGGCAAGGTCGTGTGCAGCTGGAACTGATGCGCGCCCTCGCCGCCGCGTTGTTCGCGATGGTGACGAGCTTGCCGCTCGTCGCCGTGCCGGTGGACGATGCCTTCGAGATGGAGCCGGAATACCGATCCGACCAGCTGCTGCAGCCGGCCTTGCTCTCGGGGCCGAGCTGGCAGATCGATCCGATCGTTCCGATCCGCGGATATCTCGCGCAGTTCCGACTCGCCACCGACTACGGCTATCTGCAGGTCGAGGGCCACGCCGAACTGCTGGAGCGCATCCACGAGATCGAGGTGATCGAACGACTCGCCGCAATTTCGCGCAGCAGTGCCTTCGTGACGGCAGTCGGTCATGCGAGCAAGGACATCGCCACGATCATCGCGCGCATCGGCATGCACCCGGTCGAAACGATGGTCTCGATTCCTGCTGGACTGATGCGCAGTCTTCGCGCGAAATGGCACGCGCTGAGCGAGCGGACCGCGAAGGCACGCGCCCAGGCCAGCGAGGAGCTGCAAGGGAATGACGATGCGCCCGGCATCGGCCCGCCGTCGCCGACGCCGCATGCGCGCGAAACCGACGGGTGGCTGCAGTCGCAACAGACCAGCGCCAAACTGGCCAAGCGCTGGATCGGCTTCACCGCCGCTCGCCGCCAGTTGGCGCAGCGCATGGCGGTCGACCCTTACTCGCGCAATGCGCTCCTGAATCGGGAACTCGACCGTCTCGCCTGGGCCAGCCTGGCGGGCGACAAGAGCTTGTCCGCAGCCATCGGCACGATGGCGCCGGGCGCGCGTGAAGCGATCGGCGTCAGTCGCCGGATCGACGACGTGGTCTGGCAACTCGATCCGGTCGCGCTCGGCCGATTGCAACGCGAACGACTCGCGGCGTTGTGCGGCGACGATCCGATGATCGCCCGGTCGATGCATGTGGGTGCATTGTCGCCCACGCAATGGCAGCGCGCCGTCGACGCGCTCGAAGTGTTGCGCATTGCGCGTTGCGACGACCTGCTGGATCTGGTCGCGCAGACCGAAACCGACGCCGAGGCGCGCTATCTGGTGCGCGTGCTCGAACTTCTGGAAACGCACCGCCCGGTCGGCGCAACCCTGGAAATCGATGCGGCCGGGCGCATGCTGGTAGCGCGCATCGGCGACCTGCTGATCGTGCCGATGCCGGTGGACGTGTTGAGTTGGACCGCACCGATCTCGGAACTTTTCGACGATCCGGCACTGCGTGCCGGGCGTCGCGAGATGTGGCTCGATGGCGAAGCGACGATGCGTGCCCAGCGGGAACTGACGCGACGCGGCTTCAGCCTGCGCCTCGACCTGCCGCGCAGCACCCGCGACACTCTGCCCTTGCCCGAAGGATTCGTGCCCGGATGAGTGTCCGCGAAATCAACATCAAGCTGTTCCGGACCAACGAGCATGCGTGCGGTTACTACCGCGACCGACTCGCCCGCGATCTCGTGCTCGATCCGGAATCTCCCGAACTGAAGTACGTGTTCCCGAACGCGCTGGGATCGGGCTTCCGTCGCTCCGGTCCACGCGTTTACCGACCGGACTGCGTGGGCTGCAATGCTTGCGTCTCCAGCCGCATTGCCGTCGCCGACTTCGCGCCGAACCGCAGCCAGACGCGTTGCCTGACGCGCAACCAGGCGCTGCGCGTCAGCATCGAACCGCCCTATTGCAACGACGAGCGGCTGGCGCTGTACCAGCGCTACCTCGGTTCGCGCCATGCCGGTGGCGGCATGGACGGCGCCGGGGCCGCCGACTTCGAACAGTTCCTGCAGGCGCGCTGGTGCGACACGCGCTTCCTGTGCGTGCGCGACGGCGAGCGCCTGGTCGCCTGCGCCGTCACCGACGTCACCCCGATCGGCCTGAGTGCGGTCTACACCTTTTTCGATCCGGAGATGGCGAATCGCAGCCTCGGCGTGTACTGCATCCTGCAGCAGATCGCCTGGGCGAAGCGGCTCTCGGTGTCGCATCTGTACCTGGGCTACTGGCTCGAGGGACATCCCAAGATGCACTACAAGCAGCAATATCAACCGCTGGAGACACTGCAGGACGGACAGTGGCGGCGTTGGGCCGCGCGAATCCGGATCACGGAGTGAACATGGACGACCGCGCGCGACCGCATCTCGTCATCGTCGGAGGTGGTTTCGCGGGATTGTGGGCGACCCGCGGCCTGGCGTCGGCGCCACTGCGCATCACCCTGGTCGATCGCAGCAATCATCACCTGTTCCAGCCGCTGCTGTATCAGGTCGCGACTGCGGGTCTGTCGTCACCGGACATCGCGGCGCCGTTGCGACACATCCTGCGCGGCCAACGCAATGTCGAAGTGCGCATGGGCGAAGTCGTCGGCATCGACGCGAAGACGCGTTGCGTGTCGCTGGCCGATGGCGACGCACTCGGCTACGACTATCTGCTGCTCTCCAGCGGCGCACGCCACGCCTATTTCGGTCATGGCGAATGGGAGGCACATGCGCCGGGGCTGAAGACGCTGGACGATGCGCTCGAGATCCGCCGTCGCATCCTGCATGCATTCGAACGCGCGGAAGCGACCGACGATCCGCGCGAACGCGCTGCCTGGCTGCATTTCGCCGTGATCGGCGGCGGCCCGACCGGGGTCGAGCTGGCCGGCACGCTGGCCGAGATCGCGCGGCACACGCTGAAGCGCGAATTCCGGCGCATCGATCCGTCGTCGGCGCGCATTCGCCTGATCGAGGCGGGACCACGCGTGTTGTCGAGCTTTCCGGAATCGCTGTCGGAGGCGGCGCGACGGCAACTCGAGCGGCTCGGCGTCGAGGTCGTCACCGGAGAAGCGGTCGCGGACATCGACCCCCATGGTTATCGCATCGGTGAACGGGCGTACGCGGCGCGCACGGTGCTGTGGGCCGCCGGCGTGGCGGCCTCGCCGCTCGGCGCACTGCTCGATGCACCACGTGATCGCGCCGGGCGCGTGATCGTCGAACCGGATCTGGGCGTGCCCGGCCACCCCGGAATCTTCGTTGCCGGCGATCTCGCCAGCGTGCAACACGATGGCAAGCCGGTCCCCGGCGTCGCACCTGCCGCGAAGCAGATGGGTCGTCATGTGGCCACAGCGATCCGCGCGCGAATCGCGAACAAATCGGCACCGCCCTTTCGCTATCGCGACTTCGGCAATCTCGCCACGATCGGGCGCATGGCCGCCGTGGTCGACCTGCACGGCATGCGCTTCGCCGGCCTCCTCGCCTGGTGGTTCTGGCTGGCCGCGCACGTGTTCTTCTTGATCGGCTTCCGCAATCGCCTGGTCGTGCTGGTGAACTGGGCCTGGGCGTACTGGACCTACCAGCGCCACGCGCGCATCATCCTCGGACGACCTCGCACCTCACCCAACCCGACGGAGTGACCATGCCCGTGATCCGACGTTCGTTCGTCGCCGCCGCCGTGCTGAGTCTGGTTGCCGCATTCGGTCACGCCGGAGAACCGGCGCCGACCCAGGTGGCCGAGGCGTTGAAGCAACTTGCGCCCGCGACGCTGGCCGTGGATCGGGTCGAATTCGTCCGCGGTTCTGACCGGAAATTCCTGATCGCCGGCCGCGCCGACCGCAATGTCACCGTCAGCAACTATCTGCGCGCGCTCGATGCTTCGGCAGAATTCGAGGATCCGGAACTGCTGCAGATCGCGATGAATCCGGAAGGTCGCCCGATGTTCGAGATCACCGTCGAACGCAGGGTCGATGCCGACGGGCCGGAGCGCTGATCCGGATCAGTCGAATCCGTCCGAAAAGAAGTCGTCGAGATCGGAGTTCAGCATCGCCGCCTGCCCCGAGATCTCTCCACTGCAGCTCGTCGTCCGCGCACCATAGAGCATGTGGCGTGCGCCGACCGAGACGACACCGCCGAGATACTGCATCGGCGGGGCGGCGCAATTCCAGCTGGCGGGTTGCTGGCGCACGCTGGCCGCACCCTGCGCACCAAAACGTGTTTCGACCGTGTCCGCGACCTCGGCACCGTTGCCGAGCTGGACGAGGGCGACATAGAGGGCACGGTCGGGCTGAAGCATCGTCCGGGCTGCAGCGGCGTAGACGACCCGACCGGCGGCGCCGCCCGTGGCCATCGCCCCGTTGTCGTGCGGCATCAGCATCACGGCGTCCCCGTCCAGCGACGGCGCATCGGGAAGCATCAATTCCTGGACCGAGTCGCCGCGCACCACCAGCAGCACCGGCGTGAAAGCATCCTTGCGCGCCGCCACGACCATGGCGCCGCCGCCGGCATTGCGTCCTTTGAAGGTACGAAGGCCGCTGCCACCCTGGCTCTGGGCGGTGACCGCCAGGGACGTGCCATCCATCTGCAGCAGCAGCCAGTGGTTGCCTGGTGCGTCGCCGATCGCCTGGATCGCCGAGCCCTGAATGCGTGCGGCCGTGATGCGCTGCGCTGCGGACTGGTAGGCCGAAGCCAGCAAGGTCCCCGTGGGCCCGATGCGGGCGATCATGCCGTCTTGATCGCGGAACTCGTACGTTTCCTCGAAGTGACCGAGCAGCAACAGTTCGCCGTTGGCGCCGAGGTTCAATCCACCCACCCACTCGCTGCGAAATGCGCCGGCCGTAGCCTGGCTGACGTTGTACTGCGCAACGCCCTGCTGGCCGAAGCCGGCATCGAGCAGGCCGGTCGCGAGATCGATGCGAGCCAGCCAGGTCTGCGTGTCCGGGTTGTTGCCGGCAATGATGCCCACGGTGACCGCCAGCACGGCGCGGTCATCGGACGGATCGGGCGTGGCGCTGCCGCTGCAGACCGAGGCGGCCGCTTCCATCTCGAACCCGAGGTCTCCAACGGTGTCGACGGCATTCACCACGATGCCGCCACTGCCGAAATCGTCATCGGCCCGGCCATCCGAACGCATCCGCGTGACGATCAATTGCCGCGGTGATTCGTTCAGTGCCACCAGCGTCGTGCCGCCATCCGGATGCGGGCAGGCCGCGAGTACCCGCTCGGGCCCCACGTGCGAAGCGATGTTCGCGAATCCATCGACGCCGTAGCGGCGATCCAGCGCCGGCGCGGCTTCGGCGATCAGCGATTGCATAAGGGAAGCGCCGCAGAATCCGATCTGCAGGATGAAACGCAAGTACGACATCGGCCAGTGTCCAGCGAGTGGGTTACCGACGCAGTACGCAATTCGCTGGCGCTTTCTCCGCCGCCGGACTCAGAACCATCCGGATCGCATGTCCAACGCGCTGCGGTCGACCTCGCCGACCAGGCGCGCAGCATGATCGACCTGAGCGAACTCGGTCGCGAACCAGAAGCGGCAGGCCTGGCGCTTGCCGGCGCGAAAGTCCTCGTCCAGCGCGAGGTTCCGGGTGGCCGCCTCGGCCATCCACAGCCAAAGCCAAGCCACGGTCAGCGTCGACAATGCCGTCATGTAATGCGTCGCGTTGGCGAGCACGGCGCGCGTCTCGCCCGCGGCCATGCGTTGCGCGGCGACGCGCGTGACCTCGCCGACCGTGCGCATGCCCTGCTGCAGTTGCTGAGCGAGGCCGCGCAACTCGGCATCGTCACCGGCACGCAGACAGGTCTCGGCCATCGCCGCGAACAGCAGCTTCAACGCGGCGCCATCGTGCTGCATGACCTTGCGACCGAGCAAGTCCAGCGCCTGGATGCCGTTGGTGCCTTCGTGGATCGGGTTGATGCGGTTGTCGCGGTAGAACTGCTCGACCGGATAGTCGCGCGTGTAGCCGTAGCCGCCGAGCACCTGGATCGCGAGCTCGTTCGCCTTGAGCGACGAGTCCGAGCCCCAGGACTTCACGATCGGCGTCAGCAGGTCGAGCAACAAGTGGGCGTCGCGTTGCACAACGGCGTCCGGATCATGCGCGAGATCAACCTGGATCGCGGCGTACAAGCACAGCAACTGGCCGGCCTCGACCACGCATTTCTGCCACAGCAGCATGCGTCTCACATCGGCATGTTCGATGATTGCCACTGGCGGCGAACCGGCGTCCTTCTGGTCGGGATGCCGACCCTGCTTGCGTTCGCGCGCGTAGGCCAGCGCATACAGGAAGCCGGCGCTGCCTTGCTGCACCGCGCCGACGCCGACGCCGATGCGCTCCTCGTTCATCATGTGGAACATGTAGCCGAGACCACGGTGTGGCTCGCCGACCAGCTCGCCGACGCACGCGTCCTGTTCGCCGAACTTCAGGAAGGTGTTGACGCTGCCGCGCTGGCCCATCTTGTGGTTCAGGCCGGCCAGACGCACGTCGTTGGATGCGCCGATCGAGCCATCGGCCGCGACCTTGTGGCGCGGCACGATGAACAGGCTGATGCCGCGCACGCCGACCGGCGCACCGACGATCTTCGCCAGCACCAGATGCACGATGTTGGCGCCGAGTTCATGCTCGCCGGCGCTGATCCACATCTTCGCGCCGCTGATCTTGTAGGTACCGTCCGCCTGCGGTGTCGCCGTGGTCGTGATGTCGCCAAGCGAACTGCCGGCCTGCGGTTCGGACAGGCACATGGTGCCGAACCAGCGCCCGTCCAGGATCGGCAACATGAAGCGACGTTTCTGGTCGTCGCTGCCGTGGGCGTCGAGCAGGTTCGCGGCCGCGCGCGCCAGCGCCGGATACGCCGAGGTGCCGAGATTCGCGGCGGCGAACAAGGCATCGCAGGCGGTCGCGATCACGAACGGCATCTGCAGGCCGCCAGCGTCGGCACTCGCCATGATCGCGGTGAATCCGGCCTCGTTGTAAGCACGCAGCGCGTCACCGATCTCGGGAATGAGTCGCACGCGGCCATCGACCAGACGCGGCTCGTCGAGATCGGACTTGCGGTTGTGCGGCAGGAACTTCTCGACCGCGATGCGGTGCGCGAGGTCGATCGTCGCATCGAAGATCTCGCGGCCATGTTCGGCGTAACGCGGATAGCGCGTCAATTGATCGACACCCAGCAGGTCGTGCAGGACGAAGTCGAGATGGCGACGATCGAGCAACGGGCTGGCACTCATGGGCATTCCAACGCGGGGGGATGCCAAAGGTACAAAAGAAAAGGCCCGGCGAACCGGGCCCTTCCTGGTACTTCGTGGTTCAGCGAACCGGTCGCATCGATCGTGCGGCCAACGCGAAGACCGCCAACATCATCAGCAGCAACGCCCAACGCGCGTCGACCGGCACCGGAACCGTCGGCGGCTCCGGGGCGGCATTGGTCACGGTCACCGGGTCGTCATCGGTGTTGTTGGTCGGATTGTCGTCGTTGCCGCCCGAGACCTCGACCAGGTTCAGCAGGGTTTCCGGGGCATTGACGTCCACCGACACATCGATCGTGATCACCGGGAAGCTGGCATTCGCGGCCAGCACGTCGCTGCGCGTGCACGTGAGTGTCGCCAGCACGCAACTCCAGCCGCTGCCGCCGATCGAGGTCGCCGTCAGTCCCGCAGGCAACTGGTCGACCACGCTGATCATTCCGCCGGTCGCCGCCGTACCGATATTGGTGACGATCAACGTGTAGACGCCACCGGGCTGACCGCGCACGAACGTGCCTTGATGGCTCTTGGTCACGATCAGGTCCGGGCGATTGATCGGCACCATGACCGTGTCATCGCATCGATCCGGCAAGGGCGCACCGACGCATTGCGGGTCGCCGCCGCCAGTGACATTGGCCGTGTTGTTGCCATTGACGGCGCTGGCGCCGATGCTGACGTTCAATGTCAGGACGGTACTGGCACTCGGTGCGAGCACGCCGGTGTAGGTGCAGGTCAGGGCCGGGGCACCCGCGCAAGACCAGTTCGTGCCCACGGCGCTGACATAACCGATGCCGGTCGGAAGGGTATCGGTGACGACCAGATTGGCGTTGGTACTCGCGTTGCCGGTGTTCGTCACGGTGATGACATAGCTCGCGTTCTGGCCGACCACGAACGGGTTCGGCGAAGCCGACTTCGTGATGTTGAGGATCGGCACCAGGCCGAGCGGCGTCACTTCCGTGCTGCTGCAGGTCGAACCGGCGGTGGTCGGGTTGCAGACGTTGTCGCCGGCGACGGTCGCGGTGTTCGTCACCGAACCGGTGTTCACGTCACCGATCACCAGCGTGTAGGTGCCGGTGCAGGTCATCGTCGCACCCGCCGCCAGGGTCGAGCCACTGATCGGCGTGCAGGTCAGCGCGACCAGCGGATCGGTCACGACGACATTCGTCGCCGGGCCGTTGCCGCTGTTGGTCACCGTGATCGTGTACGCGATCGTGTCGCCCGGGTTGCTCTGGTCGTTCGGCGCGACGACGGTGTTGTCGAGCACGCCCGTCTTCGTCGTCGTCAGCACCGGCGCATTGACCGGCGTCGGACCTTCGGTGTCGGAGCAGCGCGCGTCCGCCGGACAGGTCGGATCGCCACCGCCGCTGACGGTCGCGGTGTTCGTCACACTTGGCGCCGCCGCGAGCGTCGGTGTCACCGGAATCACGAAACTCGTGCTCCCACCGACAGCAAGACCCGCAGGCACCACACAGGTCACCGCCTGGCCAGCCGCCGTGCAGCCCGCAGGCAACGTCCCGAGGGTCAATCCCGCCGGAATCGTGTCGGTGATCGTCGATGCCGCCGTCGTCGCTGCCGTACCGGTGTTGCTCACCTGGAGCGTGTAGCTCGCTGCAACGCCCACCGTCCACGGCGAAGCGCTGGCTGTCTTCGTCAGCGTCAGTTGCGGCGCATTGACCGGCGTGACGTCGGAATCGGTGTTGTCACCCGGCGTCGGATCGACGCCGTTGCCACCATCGTCGGCGATGCTTGCGGTATTGCTGATCTGGACGACGCCCACAGCGACCGGCGTGTCGACCGTCACGGCGAACGTCGCGGAACCACTCGCACCGGCGGCGAGCGTGCCGATGTTCAAACTGCAGACACTGCCGGCAGTGTTGTTCGGGATGCAGGTCCAGCCTGCGGTACTGGCGCCGAGGTTGAACGTCGAGTTGGCCGGCACCGTCTCCGTCAACACGACACCCGTGGCGTCCTGATTGCCGACGTTGCCGTAGTTCAGCGTGTAGGACACGGTCCCGCCGGGCATCACGGACGCACCGCCGTCATCCTTCGACACCGTGAGATCGGGCGCCGCGTTCAACGGCGTGGTGTCGCTGCCGGTGTTGTCGGCCGGCGTCGGATCGGGGCCAAAGCTGCCGTCGTCGGCGATCGTCGCAGTGTTGCTGATCTGGGTGACGCCACTGCCCACGGGGCTCACGACCGTTACCGCAAACACGGCCGAACCGCCCGCCCCCGCCGCCACCGAACCGATCAACAGCGTGCAGGTGCTGCCGGCATTGTTGGTCGGCACGCAGACCCAACCCGCGGTGCTTGCACCCGGATTGAACGTCGTGTTGGCCGGAACGGTTTCCGTCAGCACCACGCCGCTGGCCGCAACGCCACCGCCGTTGTTGTAGGCCAGCGTGTACGCGACCGTGCCGCCGGGTGTCGCGGTCGCGCCGCCATCACTCTTCGTGATCGACAGATCGGGTTGGATGCGCGTCACCGTTTCGGTATCGGTCGGCGAATCGATCGTGCCGTTGCTCGCGAACGCGATGTTGGTGACGCTGCCGTTGCTCAGGTCGGTCGCGGTGATCGTGTACGTCGCGGTGCAGACCAGCACTTCGCCAGGATCGAAGAAACTGTCGAAGTCACCGATGGTGGTCAGTGCCGGACAGGCCTCATCGGTGGTCTTGTCGTCGTCGATCGTGATCGGGCCGGGCAGGATCGCGAGGCCGTCGTTGGTCACCGTGAACGTGTAGCTGATCACTTCGCCGGCGAGGAGGTAACCGGTCGGCGTCGCCGACTTCACCAAGGACATCGAGGCCGTGGCATACGTCGCGGAATCGTCGTCGCTCACCGGATTGTTCAACGGATCCTCGGCGCTGACCGTCGCGGTATTGACCAGCGTTCCCGCCGCCGAAACGGTGATCGGACCGATCACGCAGGTGGCGATGTGCGCGGTCGGCGCCAAGATGTCCGCCACCGGCAGCGACGCCGGCCATACGCAACTCGCGGTGCTGACATTCGGATCGCTGACCACGAGGGTGTCGAGCACGGTCTCGCCGATGTTCTCGATGACGATGCGGTAATAGACCTGCTGGCCCACTTCGACCGGCAGATAGTTGGCCCAGACGCCATTCACGTCCGGCGTGAAACCGATCTGCTTGTCGATGGCGATGGCCGGAATCGGCTCATCGATTTCCAGCGTGTCCGAGGCCGTATCGGTGCCGACATCGACACCGCCGACGTTGTGCGTCACGGCCGTGGTGGTGTTGTCGTAGACACCGACCGGACCGGTGACATGGACCGACACCGTGCACACGCCCGCCGCCGGAATCGTCGCACCGCTCAGTCGCACGCTGTTGGCGTCGAGTGCGGTCCACGTCGCCGCACCGCAATCCGGATCGGACAGCGCGACGATGGCATTGACGAGGAGACTGCCCGGAAGGTCGTCGGTGAAGGTCACGCCCGAGATCGCGTCGTACGGATTCGGGTTGGTGACGGCCAGCGTCAGCAGCGAACGATTCAGCGGCGTCACGCCCAGCAGAACCAGCGTCGGATCGAAGATCTTCTCGATGGTCGGCGAAGCCAGCACTTTCAGGTTCGCGGACGCGACGCCGGTCGGTGTCGTGTTGGTCCCCGACTCGAGCGAACCGATCGGGTCCGAAATGTTGACGTGCGTTCCGATCGAGGAGGACGTGACATTGACGCGCAGCACGCAGCTCGCGCCAGCCGCCAGGGTGTTGACGCCCGAGCTGTAGCTCAGCACCGAGTCACCGGCGGTCGGCGCCCAAGTGGCCGGACAGGTGGTGCCGGTGGTGACGACCGGCGTCGCGACGACCACGCCGGGCGGCAGATTGTCGACGAAGTTGATCTGCGACAGCGTCGATGCGGCGTTCGGATTGGTCACCGTGAACGACAACGCCGAGGTCTGTCCGACGCCGATGGTCGCCGGCGAGAACGCCTTGGCCAATTCCGGCGGACTGGGTGCGGCACCGGACACGACACAGCCATTGAAGAAGACGTCGTCCAACTGGATCTTCGCATCGGTCAAAGTCGACGCCGGATTCGACTTGCGTCCACCGAAGTTCACGCGGAACAGCGTCGTCGGCCCGGCCAGCGCCATCTGCGCCGCAGACAGATTGCCCGTCATCGTCGAGAACGTGCCGCGGGAGTTTCCGGCAGTCGCCCCGATCTGCACGAAGGACGCACCACCATCGACAGAAGCAAAAATGCGCCCGACGAAATCCGCATCGGCCGCCCAATCACCGTTCGGCGTCGGATTCAAGCGCAACGACATGCTCATCGGACCACCGGACAGCGTGGAGGTATCGATTGAGAACTGGTAGTAGGACGCCGTCGCTTCCGTCAGCGGCAGCCCCGCCGCTGCCCAACCGCTGCCTTGCCAGGCATTGCCGCTGGCGCCAGTGCCCGTGGCGGCAACGATCTCGTTGGTCGGCCCGCCTGCGGCATTCAAGAATGTCGCCGAGGCCGACACGAGATTCGACGATGGGGTCGGCGGCGCCGTCAAGCCGACCTGATCCATCGACCAGCGCGCGACTTCGGTTCCGGGCGTGCACACCGGCGGCGTCGCGTTGCTGACGGTCAGCGTCGCAGTCGCGTTGTTGCCGGTGTCCTCGCCGTTGAAGAACAGGTTGTTCGAAACATTGTTGTAGGTGCCAAGCGCGGCCGCGGTGACATCAACCATCACCAGACAGGAACTGTCGGCGCCGATCACGTCCGGCAGGACCATGTCGAAAGCGAGCGAGGTATCGCCGCCCGTCGGCGCCCAGATGCCGCCGCACGTGGTCGAAGCGTTCGGCGACGCCGCCACCTGCACGCCCGCAGGCAGGTTGTCGATGAAGCTGTAGCCGCTGAGCGCGACCGGGTTCGGATTGGTGATCGTGAAGATCAGGCGCGAGATGCCGCCGGGCGAAATGGTCGCCGGCACGAAACGCTTCGAGAACGCCGAATCGGACGGATCGAACGCGACCATCTCGCCCGGCGATTCGCTGAAATCGGTGTTGTAGTGGTAGCTGCCGCCGGACAAATCGTAGATCAAGGCTTCCAGGCCGATCGCGTCGCCGCCCCCGGAAATGATCTGGATGCGATAAACCGTCTCGACGTTGCCGCCGACCTTGCCATCGGCGAGGCAGGACAGGTAATTCGGGCTGGCGGGATCGCTGTCCCACACGCACCCATCGCCCCAGAGACGCGGGTTCGGCGTCGGCACATTGGCGCTGAGGTCATTGCTGTACGTCGTGGTGACGCCCAGCGTCTGGAAGATCGTGTTCGACAGCGTGAGGAACGACTGCACTTCCTCGTACGCGGTCGAGGTCGAGGTGTTCAATTCGATGAAGTAGGTTTCGCCGACGGCGAGGCCGATGGTGCCACCGGCGCCCAGAACCACCCAGTCGGACTCGTCGGCCTGCTGCCCGTAGCGAATCGAAGTCGTCGTGTTCCGGTTCTGCGACACCAGCGACTCGATGTGGATGCGGCGCGGTACTGGCGAGCGTGCCAGCGGCGTCGCATCGGCCACCGCCGTGATGCGATACGGCCGCGATTGTCCGAAAGCGGCAGGCGAGCGCGTCAACTCGATCTCGAAGTAGGCATCGACGCAGCCATTCGCCAGCAGGTTGCCGAAATTCAGCGTCGACAGGGATCCGGGACGGGTATTGATGAAGCTCGTGTCGGCGTTGTCCCAGACCAGGTTCGCAACGACGTTGGTCGCGGCGACGTCGGTACAGACGCGCGCGCCCACCGGAAACAGGTTGGGGCCCGAAGTCAGCGGACGATTGCTGTCGAGACCGACGACGTCCCAGGTGATCGGCGTCACCGTGAGATTGGCCAGCGCCGGGGTCGAGATCAGACCGGCCAGACCGACCACCAGGCCGCGAAGTGCTGTCGTGATGTGCATCGTGTTTCCTTGACCAACCCGCCCGAAAACGGCGGGCATGGCCCGCCGGATCAAAAATCCTCGTGTCCGGGCGCTTCCGGAGCGAAGGCCGATCACCGCCCGCAGTCACGAAACGCCGTGCGCCCGCGACATCGACTCGATCGAACTTGCCCCCGGTTTGGCGACGGGTTGCGTCGCCCTCCACCCAGAACGACAGCCTGCCACGGAACGTGATCTGCAGCACATTCCACGAACAGGCACTGTTTCGATCGAAACGCTGCATTTCCGCGCCATTCAATGCGCAGGCACGCATCCGACGCAATGAGAACAATGGTGACGCGCCTTCAACCTCGCCGGCAGCGGATGCCGCGTCGCCCGACTCAGCGCAGCAGGCCTTGCTCGCGCGCCCGATGGATCTCGTCGCGAACCTTCGCGGCCTGCTCGAACTCGAGGTTCTGCGCGTGCTTGTACATCTGCGCCTCGAGCTTCCTGATCGTCGCCGCGAGTTTCTGCGGATCGAGCACGGCGTAGTCGACCTTTTCTTCGGCGACTCGGAACATTTGCCGCGGCCCGCGCTTTCCGGGCGGCAGCGCATCCTCGTTCGCGGCTTCACGGGCGCCTTCCATGTAATCGGCCACGGCCTTGGTCACCGAGCGCGGCGTGATGCCGTTCGCCGTGTTGAACGCGACCTGCTTGGTGCGTCGGCGCGCAGTTTCGTCCATCGCGACCTGCATCGAGCGGGTGATCTTTTCCGCATACAGGATCGCCTTGCCGCGCAGGTTGCGGGCGGCGCGTCCGATGGTCTGGATCAGTGAACCGCTGCTGCGCAGGAAGCCCTCCTTGTCGGCGTCGAGAATCGCGACCAGCGACACCTCGGGCATGTCCAGGCCCTCGCGCAACAGGTTGATGCCGATCAGGACATCGAACTTGCCGAGGCGCAGGTCGCGGATGATCTCGACGCGCTCCACCGTTTCGATGTCGGAGTGCAGGTAGCGCACCTTGATCCCCTGCTCGCCGTAGTACTCGGTCAAGTTCTCGGCCATGCGCTTGGTCAGCGTCGTCACCAGCACGCGATCGCCGAGCGCGATGCGCTTGTGGATCTCGCTGAGCAGGTCGTCGACCTGGGTACGCACCGGACGCACTTCGACTTCCGGATCGACCAGTCCGGTCGGGCGCACCACCTGCTCGACCACGGCATCGCCGCTGCGTTCCAGTTCATACGGCCCCGGCGTCGCCGACACGTAGATCGCGCGCGGCGAACGGCGTTCGAACTCCTCGAATTTCAGTGGCCGGTTGTCGAGCGCCGAGGGCAGCCGGAAACCGAACTCGACCAGGGTCTCCTTGCGCGAACGATCGCCGCGATACATGCCGCCGATCTGCGGAATCGTCACGTGCGACTCGTCGATGACCAGCAACGCATCCGCCGGCAGGTAATCGAACAGGGTCGGCGGCGGCTCGCCCGGCGCGTATCCGGTCAGGTGTCGCGAATAGTTCTCGATGCCTTGGCAATATCCCACTTCGGCCATCATTTCGAGGTCGAACTGGGTGCGCTGCTTCAGCCGCTGCGCCTCGACCAGCTTGTTTGCGGCGTAGAGCTGCTCCAGTCGCTCGGACAACTCCGCCTTGATCGTGTCGATCGCTTCCAGTGCACTGCGCCGCGAGGTGACGTAGTGCGAGCCGGGAAAGATCGTGAAACGCGGCAGCTTGCGCCGGATGTGTCCGGTGAGCGGATCGAACACCGACAACTGCTCGATCTCGCCGTCGAACAGTTCGATGCGCACCGCATCCTGTTCCGACTCGGCCGGGAACACGTCGATGGTTTCGCCGCGCACGCGGTAGGTACCGCGCTTCAGTTCGAACTCGCCGCGTTCGTACTGGATCTCGGTCAACCGCCGGATCAACTCGCGCTGGTCGATGCGATCGCCGCGCACGAGGTGGATGACCATCCGGTAATACTCGCCGGGATCGCCGAGTCCGTAGATCGCCGACACCGTCGCGACGATCAGCGCATCCTTGCGCTCCAGCAACGCCTTGGTCGCCGACAGTCGCACCTGCTCGATGTGCTCGTTGATCGACGCATCCTTCTCGATGAAGGTGT
>DATMVT010000141.1:0-52713 GCA_035562895.1 Patescibacteria group bacterium
CTGCGACAGTTGATCGATGCCGGCACCGAGATCGCCGGCGATGCCTTCGTGCCGGAGGGCCGGTCCAGTCACGAACTGCTGGAAACCGCCGAGCAGCGGGTGTTCCGCATCGCCGAAGCCGGTGCGCGTGGCCGCAAGGGCTTCGTGACCATGGGCTCGGCGGTCAAGGAAGCGTTCGCGCAGCTCCAGCACCGCTACGAAAACAAGGGATCGGTCACCGGCCTGGCCACCGGCTTGCGCGATTTCGACGAAATGACCGCCGGCCTGCAGCCCTCCGATCTGATCATCCTCGCCGCCCGGCCATCGATGGGAAAGTGCCTTGCACACGATGCCGAACTGCTGCGCGCCGACGGCTCCATGGCGACGATCGAAACGATCTGCCGTGAGCGCGGTGGCAATGTCGGCACGCTGCAGGACGACCTTCGCATCGCGCGCGCCGTCCCCTCGGACTACATCGACGACGGCGTGAAGCCGGTCTTCGAGGTCACCACGCGGCTTGGTCGCCAGATTGAAACGACTGCGCCTCACCCATTCCTGACCCTGGATGGATGGAAGCCTCTGCACCAACTGTGTGTCGGCGACTACATCGCGGTGCCGCGGCAGCTATCGGTATTTGGGGACCTCGGGATGCGCGACTGCGAGATCGCACTGGTTGCCTATCTGATTGGCGATGGCGGACTGACCGGGAATGCGCCTCGCTTCACCACCAGCAACCCCGAGATTCGAGACGATTTTCTGGCCGCGGTCGACGCCTTTGGCGGGGTGGCCGCACACGCGGCAGAAGCGCGGAAGCACTTCGCACCCTCGTGGCGTATTGCGGCGAACAGCGGCGAGCGGGCCCACGCGCGTTCCACGTTCGCCGAGCGGCTGTGCGCGCAGATGTCCGGTCAAGGCTGCACCAGTGTTGCGCTAGCGCAGCGCGCGGGCGTGTCGCCGGCGTCGGTATCACTATGGCGCAGCGGTCGCACCGTCCCCGACGCACATCGGCTCGCACAGATCGCGCGGGTACTCGAAGTCGCCCCAGAGGCCCTGCTTCCGGTCGATGCCGAACACGCACGTCGCAACCAGCCCAATGCGCTGACCCGCTGGCTGCGCGAACTCGGATTGATGGGATGCAACGTGCACGGCAAGTCCATTCCCGCGTGCATCTTCCGACTGCCGCGGGCACAAATGACGCGCTTCCTCGGCTGCCTGTTCGCAACCGACGGATGGGCGACGGTGCTGGCCACCGGCCAGGCGCAGCTTGGATACGCCTCTGTCTCGGAACGTCTGGCGCGCCAGATCCAGCACCTGCTGCTTCGCTTCGGGATAATCGCTAAATTGCGCCAGCGCTGGGTCAAGTACCGCGATGCCCGACGTTGCTCCTGGCAACTGGACATCACCGATTCGGCGTCGATCCTGGCCTTTTGTGCTGAGATACCGGTACCCGGCAAGGGCGACGCCTTCGCTGCTGCCTCCAGGGCAGCGGCTCAACGCAGGCGGCAGACCAACGTCGATTTGGTTCCCGCCGGCGTTTGGGAGCGCATCGCCGCAGCCAAGGGCGCCATGTCCTGGGCTGAGCTGGCCCGTCGCGCCGGCTACAACGACGGCAACAGCCATCTCGGGCGCCGCGCGCTGAGCCGAATCCATCTGGCCCGCATCGCGCTGGTGCTGCAAGACCAGGGACTGACTGCGCTGGCATCGAGCGACGTGCTTTGGGACCGCATCGACTCGATCGTCGCGGCCGGGAACAAGCAGGTTTATGACCTGACCATTCCAGAAACCCACAACTTCATCGCCAACGACATTTGTGTCCACAACACCGCGCTCGCCCTGAACATGGCCGAATATGCGGCAATCAAGGGCAAGAAGGCAGTGGCCGTGTTCTCGATGGAAATGTCGGCATCGCAGCTCGCCTTCCGACTGATCTCGTCGCTGGGCCGGATCAACCAGCAGCATCTGCGCACCGGCGAACTCGAGGACGCCGACTGGCCGCGCGTCACCTCCGCGATCCAGCTGTTGAAGGACGCGAAGATCTTCATCGACGACACGCCGGCGCTTTCGCCGGGGGAATTGCGCGCACGCGCACGGCGACTCAAGCGCGAACACGATCTCGGCCTGATCGTGATCGACTACCTGCAACTGATGGCGGTGCCGGGAACGCGCGAGAACCGCGCCACCGAAATCTCGGAAATTTCGCGTAGCCTGAAGGCCCTGGCCAAGGAACTGAACGTTCCGGTGATCGCCCTTTCGCAGCTCAATCGTTCGCTCGAACAGCGCACCGACAAGCGCCCGGTGATGGCCGACCTGCGCGAATCCGGCGCCATCGAGCAGGACGCCGACGTCATCGTGTTCATCTATCGTGACGATTACTACAACAAGGAATCGCCGGACAAGGGTCTCGCAGAAATCATCATCGGCAAGCAGCGCAATGGGCCGACCGGCACCTGCAAGCTGACTTTCCTCGGCCACTACACCAAGTTCGAGAACCACGCTTCGGCAGGATTCGCAGGGAGCTTCGAGTGAGCCGATCGGCCTTCGCGACGATCCATCTCGGCGCGTTACGGCACAACCTCGGTCGCATCCGCGAATTGGCACCGACCAGCCGCCTCATGGCCGTGATCAAGGCCGACGGCTACGGCCACGGTCTCGAGCGTGTCGCGCGCGCCCTGTCCGGCGCCGACGCCTTCGGTGTCGCCGCAATCGCCGACGGCCAGCGCCTGCGCGCGGCCGGCATCGGCCATCGCATCGTCGTGCTGTCGGGCATCGACGAAGCCGGCGACCTGCTGGAGGTGCGTCGGCTCGACCTCGACATCGTCCTTCATCACGAGCATCAACTTTCCTTGATCGCAGCCGATCCCGACCCGCGCCCACTGCGGATCTGGCTCAAGCTCGATACCGGCATGCATCGCCTCGGATTCGATCCAGGTCGCACCGACGACCTGCTCGCACGTCTGCGTGCCCTGCCGAACGTGCACCCGGACATCGTGCTGATGAGCCATTTCGCGCGCTCGGATGAACCCCTCGAGGCCGCCACGAATGTGCAACTCGCGCGGTTCGCGACGGCCACCACCGCGCCACTGGCGCGTTCGATCGCGAACTCGGCCGCCATCGTGCATTTTCCGGACGCGCGCCAGGATTGGGTGCGCGCCGGCGGCGCGCTGTACGGCCTCAGCGTCGAACCCGGTCGCTGCGGCGGCGACGACGGCTTCCACCCGGCGATGAGCCTGTCCAGCAAGCTGATCGCGATCCGTCGCGCCGCCAAGGGCGAGCGCGTCGGCTACGGCGGCCTGTACGAGTGCCCCGAAGACATGGCGATCGGCGTCGTCGCGATCGGCTACGGCGATGGCTATCCGCGCAATGCCGCGGCGGGCACCCCGGTGCTGCTGAACGGGCGCGAAGCGCCGATCATCGGCCGCGTGTCGATGGACCTGATGATGATCGACCTGCGCCGCCATGCGGACGCGCAAATCAACGACCGCGTGCTGTTGTGGGGACCGGAGCTGCCGGTCGAACGCATCGCCGCCGCGGCCGGCACGATCAGCTACGAACTCGCCTGCGGCGTCACCCGCCGCGTCATGTTCCTCGAAGACGACACCTGAGGTTCGCCGCATGGCCAAGGCCAAGACTGCCTACGTCTGCAACGACTGCGGCGCCGAGTATTCGAAATGGCAGGGGCAGTGCACCGAGTGCAATGCCTGGAACACGATGAGCGAAGTGCGACTGGCCTCGGCGAAAGCTGCGAAGGGCGAGCCTCGCGGCGGCTATGCCGGGGGCGGTCCTGCCCTCGTCACCGCACTCGCGAAGGTGTCGGAATCGGAAGAGCAACGCACCCTGATCGGTATCGGCGAACTCGACCGCGTACTCGGCGGTGGCCTGGTGCGCGGCTCGGTGGTGCTGATCGGCGGCGATCCCGGCATCGGCAAATCGACACTGGTGTTGCAGGCGCTGGCTGCACTCGCCGGTCGCTCGAAAGCGCTGTACGTGACCGGCGAGGAAAGTCTCGGCCAGGTCGCCGCGCGC
This sequence comes from Patescibacteria group bacterium, assembly GCA_035562895.1. Taxonomy (GTDB): domain Bacteria; phylum Pseudomonadota; class Gammaproteobacteria; order Xanthomonadales; family Ahniellaceae; genus JADKHK01. The sequence continues at coordinate 4,003 of DATMVT010000141.1, forward strand.
GCGCGCCGGCTCGGGCTGTCGCTGGACGCGATCGACGCGCTGGCCGATACCGGCATCGAACGCATCCTCGATACCGCGATCGCGCAGAAGCCAGATTTTCTGGTCATCGACTCGATCCAGACGATGTATTCGGACCAGATCGAATCGGCACCTGGCTCGGTGTCGCAGGTGCGCGAATCGGCGGCGCGACTGGTGCGTCATGCCAAGGAATCCGGCTGCGCGGTGTTCCTGATCGGCCACGTCACCAAGGAAGGCGGCATCGCCGGCCCGCGCGTGCTCGAACACATGGTCGACGCGGTGCTGTATTTCGAGGGCGAGGCCGGCAGCCGCTTCCGCGTGCTGCGCGCGTTCAAGAACCGTTTCGGCGCGGTCAATGAACTCGGCGTGTTCGCGATGGGCGACAAAGGCCTGCGCGAAGTCCCGAATCCGTCCGCGATCTTCCTGTCGAACCACGAACAACCGACCCCGGGCAGCGCGATCATGGTCACGCGCGAAGGCACGCGGCCGCTGCTCGTCGAGGTCCAGGCGCTCGTGGACCATTCACCGCTCGGCAATCCGCGTCGCGTCGCGCTGGGACTGGAGCAGAATCGCCTGGCGATGCTGCTCGCGGTGCTGCACAAGCACGGCGGCTTCGCGCTGCATGATCAGGACGTGTTCGTGAACGTCGTCGGCGGCATCCGCGTTCAGGAAACCGCGGCCGACCTGCCGGTATTGCTGGCGGCGCTGTCGAGTTTTCGCAATCGCCCGCTCGGACATCGCCTCGCCGCATTCGGCGAGGTCGGCCTGGCGGGCGAAATCCGTCCGGTTCCGAACGGCGAGGAACGCATCCGCGAAGCCGCCTCGCACGGCTTCGAACGCATCGTCGTGCCGAAGGCAAACGCCCCGAAAAAAGCACCCTCGGGATTACAGATCATTGCCGTCGAACGTCTCGCCGAGGCGATCGCGGTCCTGGATTGAGGCATCTGCACCATGACACTGCAACTCGTGCTTTTCGTCCTTGGCGTGGTCCTGCTCGCGATCGGTGCGGATGTCTTCGTGCGCGGCGCTTCGGGACTCGCCGAGCGCTTCGGCATCAGCCATTTCGTGATCGGCCTCGTCGTGGTCGGCTTCGGCACCTCGACGCCGGAACTCGCCGTGACCCTGGGCGCTGCATTGAAGGGCAATACCGACATCGCGCTCGGCAACATCGTCGGTTCGAACATCGCCAATATCGGCCTGATCCTCGGCCTGTCTGCGGTGGTCGCGCCACTGGTCATTCGGCTGCGCCTGCTGCAGGTCGAACTGCCGGCGATGATCGTGCTGCATCTGGCCCTGTTCGCGATGGTCTGGAACGGTAGCGTCGGCCGGCTCGACGGACTGCTGCTGCTCGCCGGCTTTCTTGCGTTCATGATTTTCCTCGTGCGTTCGTCGCCCGCTGAATCGGGCGAGGTCCAACAGGAGTTCGCCGCCAACGAACCCGCCGTGTCCAAACGGACCTGGGTCACGTTCGCGCTCGTCGTTGGCGGACTGGCATTGCTGATGCTCGGCGCCAAGGTGGCGGTCGATGCCGCAGTCGTGCTGGCGAAGTTGTGGGGCCTCTCCGACCTGGTGATCGGCTTGACCGTGGTCGCGGTCGGCACCTCGGCGCCCGAGATCGCGTCGTCGCTGGCCGCCGCGCGTCGTGGCCAAAGCGACATCGCCATCGGCAACGTAGTCGGATCGAACCTCTACAACGTGCTGTTCATCCTCGGCGCGACCGCGCTCGTGCAGCCGATCCCGGCGCTTGCGCCAACCCTGCTGACGCTCGACCTTCCGGTACTGGTTGGTCTGTCCGTCCTGCTCTGGCCGCTTGCACTCAAGGACATGCGCCTGACCCGCGGCAATGGCGTACTCCTGTTGCTCGCCTACGCCGTCTACTTGGTGCTGCTCGTGCGCAGCTCGGCCTGAGCCGCACGATACTTCGCCAGATTCGCTGCCGCCTGCGCACGCACCTTGTTGCGCAGGAAAGGTGTCCAGCCGAGCAACAGGCCGGGCGTTCCGAGGGCCTGTTTCGACCAGCGCCAGAAATCGAAGCGGTCGCGGTGTCTCTGGATCAATCCGTCGCGGTTGAACTCGAACTGCGCGTCGATGATGTTGTGCACGATGCGGCCGGTGGCGCTGAAGCGGTAAGTCGGCTCCCAATGGGCGATGCCGACTTCGTCATCGCAATCGATGCCACTGAATTCCAGTCTCCAGTCGGCCCGGCCCTTGTCCTTCACCGCGGTGCAGAGCATGCGCCACATCGCGCCGATCTCGTCGCGACCGCGCAGCGAGAACGCCTCGTCGTCGAACGACGCATCGGGCGCGTAGGCCGTCTGCATGGTGTCGGCATCGAGCGCTCGAAAGGCTTCGTAGAAGCGCGTGATGCGGTCGTTCTGCGGAAACTCGCTCATGGTCAGCTCGCGTCGGTGAGCGCGAGCATGACGAAGCGCCAGGGTCGGAGCAACCGTTTGCAACTATGCTTCGACGGTCACCGAGGATGACTCATGCGCCACGCCGTCACCGCCTTGATCGCCCTGTGCGTACTGAATTCCTTGCCCGTGCACAGCGAGATCATTCAAAGTGAACGCGGCCCGGTCGAAGTCACGACCATCGCCACCGGCTTGAACAGCCCATGGGCGATCGCCTTCCTGCCCGACGGGCGCTATCTCGTCACCGAACGTGCCGGCCAGATGCGCATTGTCGAAAGCGACGGCACGATCGGTAAACCCCTTGCCGGCGTGCCCACCGTCCATGCCGTGGGCCAGGGCGGCCTGCTTGATGTCGTGCTCGATCCTGGCTTTGCCGAAAACCGCACGATCTATTTCTCGTACGCCGCGCCCGGCGAAGATGGTGCACACACTGCGATCGCCAGCGCGAAGCTCGAATCCACTGCTCTGACGAACCTGCACGTCCTGTTCCGGCAAACGCCCGGCTACGACGGCGGCCACCATTTCGGCTCGCGCATCGTCATCGGCCGGGATGGTTTCCTGTACGCCACGGTCGGCGATCGCGGCGATCATCGCGATCGCGCGCAACAACTCGACAAGACCTACGGCAAGGTCATCCGCATCGCACGCGACGGCAGCATTCCGAAGGACAACCCGTTCGTCGACCGCAACGACGCGAACGCCGCGGTGTGGAGCTACGGCCACCGCAATCCGCAGGGACTGACACTGAATCCGTCGACCGGCGAACTGTTCGAGACCGAACACGGACCGCGCGGCGGCGACGAGATCAACATCATCCGCAAGGGCGCGAACTACGGCTGGCCAGTAGTCACGTTCGGCCGCGAATACCACGGCCCGAGGATTGGCGAAGGCCAGACCAAGCCCGGCATCGACCCACCGATTCACTACTGGGACCCGTCGATCGCACCCAGTGGCATGGCTTTCCTGTCGAAAGACGACGCCGGCCCCTGGAAAGGCAACCTGTTCGTCGGCGCCCTGAAGTTCACGCTGGTCGCGCGCCTCGAATTGAAGGACGGCGAGGTCGTCCACGAAGAACGCCTGCTCGCCGATCGTGGCGATCGCGTGCGCGACGTGCGCGAAGGACCGGACGGCGCGCTCTACGTATTGACCGAGAGCAAGGGTCGGCTGTTGCGGCTGAAGCCGATCGCGACACCCTGAGCGCGCGACCGGCCCGACGTCGAGTCGACGACTAGAAGTCGTTCTTCAGCACCACGCGATAGCGCGCCTTGCCGGCACGAAGATGGTCGAGCGCATCGTTGACGCGGCTCATCGGAAACGATTCGACCATCGGTTCGATGCCGTGACGGGCGCAGAAATCAAGCATCTTCGCGATGCCGGAGGGTGAACCTGTGGGTGAGCCCGACACCTGCTTCTGACCGAGCAACAGCGAGAATACCTGTACCGGGATCGGTTCAAGCACCGCACCGACGACGTGCAAGCGACCGCGCGGACCGAGCGCAGCGAGCAACGCGTTCCAGTCGAGTTTGACGTTGGCGGTGACGATGATCAGGTCGAGCGATCCGGCGATCGCCGCGATCTCGCGCGAATCGGTGCTCGAGACCACGCGATGCGCGCCCATGGCGCGGGCCTCATCGTGCTTCGAAGCATTCGACGTGAACGCCGTGACCTCGCAACCCCACGCCTTGGCGAAGCGGATGGCCATGTGTCCGAGTCCGCCGATACCGACGACACCGATGCGTCCGGTCGGCTGGATGCCGTAGTCGAGCAACGGCGTGAACACGGTGATGCCGCCGCAGAACAAGGGTCCGGCCACTTCCGGGCGCACGCCTTCGGGCAGGGCGATGGTCCAGGCCCAGTGCGCACGGACGCGATCCGCGAATCCGCCATGATGGCCGATGATCGTCGGGCGCAGGGCACCGCAGAGATGGGCGTCGCCGCCGACGCAGGGCGCGCAATGCATGCAGCTCTGACTGGTCCAGCCGATCCCGACGCGCTGCCCGATCCGGAGTCCTTTCGACTGCGGCCCGAGTGCAACGACGCGCCCGACGACTTCATGCCCCGGCACCAGCGGATACGACGCCATGCCCCATTCGTTGTCGAGCATCGACAGGTCGGAATGACAGACGCCGCAGTAGTCGACCGCGACTTCGACCTCTTCAGCCCCGAGCAGACCCGGATCGTAGTCGAATCGTTGCAGCGTGCCCTTCGCCGCATGTGCGGCCCAAGCCTTGATCATCGTCATGCTGGTGCTCCGTTGTGGTCCAGTCGGTGCCGATGCTCTCATGCCCCGACCGCATGTGGGGTCGTCAAGACAAAGGTTCGGCCGACTTCATGTCAACGTCGCAGGAAGTCTTCAATGCCGGGCGCAAGCAGCATCGGTGTGCCGGGCCCCCGTGCGGTCCGGGTCGGACTCGGTGCCGGCGTGCGGTTGACGTCGATCACGACCGGACGCCCCTGATGGATGACGAAGTCGATTTTGCCGTAGTCGAGCCCCAGTTGCTCGCGCACCGCGACGATTTCGGGCGGCACATCGACGGTTTCGACGTCGATCGAATTGCCCGCCTTCACGACCGGGTGCGGACTGCAGAACCGTCGACAACGACCCTGCTTGCCTAGGAACAACCAGAAATGCGTCCAGTATCCGCGTTCGTCGCGTTCGGGAAGGAAGCGTTCGACCACGTGCCCGGAGGACGACCAGACCACCTCAGGGACCTCGGTCAATGCGCGAAACACGACGTATTCGGTGATCGGCACCAACCCCGGATGCGGCAGCGGACACCCGAGGGCACGGGCACGATCATTGTGCTTCGCTTCGGGTACACCGCCGGCATTCAGGTCCGACTTCACGATGACCGGGCCTTGCCAGTCCGAATTCCGTTGCAACCCGAGGTCGCCACGTACCGATTTGCGGAGGTCGAGTTCATGGCCGTTCACGACGACCGGAAAGCGCCGCACGGCGTCCACGTACTCGGCAGGAACACACGATGCATCGACATGAAGAAATGCGAGATCCGCCTGCACGCCCGCTGCAGGTGGACCCTCGATGACCCGGATCTCGTGACCGGCATCCAGCCAGAACGGAAACAGCGACTGGATCATCCACGCGCGGGAACGAAAGTCGTCGAGCGCGTGGGCAACGACCAGCAACTTCGCCATGCGTCTGATGCTCCGCCGCAAAAACAAAGGGCCGCGATCGCTCGCAGCCCTCTGCTTCTTCATGGTGGCCAGGGAGGGAATCGAACCCCCGACACGGGGATTTTCAATCCCCTGCTCTACCAACTGAGCTACCTAGCCGTGAATTTGGATGTCGCTCCGCCGTGCGGCGAAGGGCGCGAATTAAAGCCGCGGGCGGCGGATTCGTCAAGCGCAATCTGCGCGACCGCAGGGACACGCGCGACCATCTTCGCGGTTTCGGGCCGTGCAAATCGATTCACAGAATGCGGCGTCGCACAAACGAAAGTTTCAAACAGATGTTTACAACGTGACGGAAGTCTGATTTCATTCGCCCCGCGGTGACAGGGGGAGGACCTCGCCGCACTCGAATCCGACGAACGCGACCGCGACGGGCAGCAGGGAATGCCGACTCGCGACGGTGACAGCGCGTCCACGCAATTCGATCGGGAGGAACACACGTGCACAAACTTGCTGCCTGCATCACGCTGGGTCTGGCTTCACTCGCCGCACAGGCGAACACCGGGGTCGCATTCGTCCACGGCACCGGAAAGCAGACCAATGCGCTGGCCGACTACTGGACCAGCGAAAACGTCAACTCGATCCGCCAGGGTCTGCCGAACACCGCGAATTACACCGTGATCAACTGCGACTTCACGCAGTACATGTGGAATTCGGCGGCGGCGGGCTGCCTCGCCGGCCAACTGAGCACGTTCATCAGCAGCAAGGGCATCACCGACCTCGTCGTGATCACGCACAGCAACGGCGGCAACGTCGTGCGCTGGATCATGTCGAATCCGACCTACGACAGTCGCTATCCGAACATCATCTCGAAGATCCGCTGGGTGAATGCGCTTGCGCCCTCGTCCGCCGGCACGCCGCTGGCCGACGCCGTCATGGCCGGCAATGTCTTCGAGTCCGCGCTCGGCTGGTTGATGGGCTACAAGAATGACGCCGTGCGCATGCAGCAGACCAGCTGGATGGCGACCTACAACGCCAACAACCTGTATGGCACCGCGGGTCGCCCGGCGTTGCCGAAGGGGTTCTGGTCGGTGGTCGGCACCGATGTCGACTCGGCGATCTGGGACGGTGATTCGTATTGCGGTGGCTACACCGAGAACCTCGGTCTCGAAACCACGCAGAATTGGCTGAATTCGTGTTCCGACGGTTTCCTGAATTGCACCAGCCAGGCGGCCGCCGGCAAGGTCTGGTTCTACGACACCAGCCGCATGGCCGGCAGCGAGCCGCTGTCGCACAACCAGAGCCGTCGCAAGTGCTTCGGCCTCGACGTGATCCTGCGTAACGACGTCTGAGCGAGGAGCCCAACATGACCACCAAGACCCTTCTTTCGATTGCCCTCGCCTGCGCGCTCAGCGGCGCCGCCGCAGCCGCACGCTTCGAAACCGACGTCGCGTTCGAGCGTGACGCGAACGATCTCGTCCCGACCACGCTGGTTTCGGCCAAGGCCGCGATGCTGCCGGGCATGAACCTCGAACGGCAGACGGTGCACTTCAGCTGGGCGCTGCCGACCGACCAGAAGATCGAAGCGCAGCAACCCTTCGTGCGCGAAAGCAAGGAATACTGGACACGCGTTCCGGGTGCCGAACTCGCCAAGGGCATGACCGTGCGCACGACATCGACCGGGGCGCTGATCCGCCTCTCGCCGGTGTCGGGTGACGCGAAATCGGTGCTGCCGATTTCGGCGGACGACGTCGTCATCACGGCGCTCGGCAAAGCCCTCCAGGGCCGCGACGCGATGGCGAATGCGGCCAACGACGCCGAACTGAAGATGGCGGGTACCGACTTTCCGGACGGCACACTGGCGTTCCAGTTGCGCGACGACATCGGCCCGGGTGCGATCACCCTGTCGATGCCCAAGGCTGCGGGCGATTATCTGGTCCACGTCTACGAGCCGAACAGCAGCGAGATCCTGAAGCTGACGATGGATCGCATCGTCGCCAGCCACGGCCAGACCTACAAGGTGTTCGCGAGCTACAACGGCAACGAGGCGCTGGACCGCATCGACGGACTGGTCAGCGCACCCAATGGCGCCACGGTCGAACTGGGCTTCAAGCGCGCCGCCGATGGTCGCTATGTCGCCGAACTCGCGCATGACGCACTTGCCGGCGCTGGCCCGGGCCTGTGGGAAGTGCATGCCTTCGCCTCGGCCAAGGGCGCATCGGTCCAGCGCGATGCCAAGACCGCGTTTTCGTCCAGCATTCCGCGTGCACAATTGGGCGCGGGTGCGAAAGCCGTGCTGAACGACGATGGCTCGCTGTCGATGTCGTTCAAGCTGCGCGTCGCCGCCGAAAGCCGTTTCGAAGTGCGTGGCACCTTGTATGGCATGGATGGCGGCAAGCTGCGTCCGGCCGCTCAGGCCAGCACCGCGGCGATGCTGAAGCCCGGCAACGGCGCGCTGGAATTGGTGTTCGACGCCGCAACGATGGCCAAGGGCGGCGTCAGCGGCCCGTACCAATTGCGTGACCTCACCCTCATCGACCAGGCCGACCTGAGCACGGTCGAACTGCGACGTGCCGGATTGCGCGTGGCGCTCGATCGCTGATCGCCTCCCTGAACCGTGAACGAAAAGCCGGGCATTGCCCGGCTTTTTCATGTGCGACTATTCGTCGTCCCACGGCGACTTGGGCTTTATGGGCGACTTTTTCGGCGCCTTCTCGAACGGCCGCAGCGCTTCGTAAACGGCCAGAGCATCACGCGTGGCGGCGACATCATGCACGCGCACGATGCGCGCGCCACGCTCGACCGCGAGCAACGCGGCTGCCGCCGATCCGGCCGCACGTTGATCGATCTCGCGCCCGGTGATCGCACCGATCATGCGCTTGCGTGACAGTCCGACCAGCAGCGGCGCCTCGATATCGGCGAACTGACCGAGTTGCGCGAGCAGTGTCAGGTTGTGTTCCAGCGATTTGCCGAAACCGAAGCCGGGGTCGATGACGACACGCTTCGGATCGATGCCGGCCATGCGACAGACCAGCACACGATCGGCCAGAAAGCGTTTCACTTCGTTGACGACATCGTCGTAGTGTGGTGCTTCCTGCATGCTGCGCGGTTCGCCCTGCAAGTGCATCAGGCAGACCGACACCTTGAGCTCGGCCACGGCGTCGATCGCGCCGTCGGCTCGCAACGCATTCACGTCATTCACCAGACCGGCGCCGGCCGCGACCGCCGCCCGCATCACCGCCGGTTTGCTGGTATCGACCGAGATCGGCACGTCGAAGCGTGCCGCGATGGCCTCGACCACGGGCACCACGCGCGCAATCTCGACGTCGACCGACACCGGTTCGGCACCGGGACGCGTCGATTCGCCGCCGACATCGAGCACGTCCGCACCTTCGGCGATCAGTCGATCGGCCTGCGCCAGCGCGGCGTCCAATCCGCTGAATCGCCCACCGTCCGAGAACGAATCCGGCGTGACGTTGAGCACTGCCATGATGCGGGCGCGGTCGAACTTGAGTTCGTGGCGACCGATCTTCAGGCCAGGAACGCTGCTGCTGCCGAACAATGCTTCCAGGTCCATGGACGTTTCCTCGCTGCGAGGTCATCACGATGCCGATCCGCGGGCACCCAGGCAAGCTCGGCGCTGACCGACTTGCGGCCAGACGGCCCACGCAGTTAGACTTCCGCGGCTTTGTCGGCTCGTTCCGGCAGCACACGGCAATCCTGCCGAATCCGCACACGCTTCGTCACCCGGACTGGGGTGCCCTTTCGCTCGCGAACGGGGTCGGTCCGGGCGGAAACGTGGAGGTCCAACCCCGAAACACGATCCGCAAGTCTCTGCACGAGAGACGGTTGTGTTTCTAGCCAAGGAGTTCACCATGCCTCAAGTCACCATGCGCCAGATGCTCGAAGCCGGCGTTCATTTCGGTCATCAGACCCGATACTGGAACCCCAAGATGGCGCCGTACATTTTCGGCGCGCGCGGGAAGATCCACATCATCAATCTTGAAAAGACGATGCCGCTGTTCACGGACGCGATGAATTTCCTGTCCGGCATGGCCCAGAAGCGCGGCAGCGTCATGTTCGTCGGCACCAAGCGCTCGGCGCGCGAAGCGGTGAAGGTGGAAGCCACCCGCTGCGGCATGCCGTTCGTGACGCACCGCTGGCTCGGCGGCATGCTGACGAACTTCCGCACGGTCCGTCAGTCGGTCGCCCGCCTGAAGGAAATCGAAGCCATGCACAGCGACGGCAGCTTTGAAAAGCGCGTCAAGCATGAAGTGCTGTCGCTGAAGCGCGAGCAGGAAAAGCTGGAACGCTCGCTGGGCGGCATCAAGAACATGAATTCGTTGCCGGACGCACTGTTCGTGATCGACGTCGGCCACGAAGAAATCGCGATCAAGGAAGCGCGCACGCTCGGCATTCCGGTCGTCGCCGTGGTCGATACCAACTACGACCCGTCGCTCGCCGACTACATCATCCCGGGCAACGACGACGCGATCCGCGCCGTGCAGCTCTACGCCGCTGCCGCCGCCGATGCGGTGCTGGAAGGCAAGGCCGCCGCGCCGGCGATCCCGGCGAATGCCAAGGACGAGTTCGTCGAGCTCGACGCCGCCGGCAATCCGGTCGCGAAGGAAGACGCTGGCCGTCGTCGCGACGACCGCGGTGGCCGCAACGATCGCAACGACCGTGATCGCAAGCCGGGCGCTCCGAATCGCCGTGGCCCGGGTGGTCCGGGCGGTCCGGGTGCGAAGCCGGGCGCCAAGCGCGCGCCGTCGCGCGGCCCGAAGCCCGACGCCCCGAGCGCCGAGTAAGTTCAGCCCGGCCGCGACTCCGATCGCGGCAGCGCAATGGATCCTGCGCGGCGGAGCTCCCGCCGCGCTTTTTTTGAGCATCGAGAGGAAGTCATGGAAATCACGGCAAGCATGGTCAAGGAACTGCGCGAGCGTTCCGGCGTCGGCATGATGGAGTGCAAGAAGGCGCTGGCCGAAAACGGCGGCGACATCGAGACGGCGATGGAATGGCTGCGCAAGCAGGGGCTCGCCAAGGCCGACAAGAAGGCCGGGCGCGTTGCCGCCGAAGGCCGCATCGCCATGGCCGCCGAAGGCAACAAGGCGGTGATGGTCGAGATCAACTCGGAAACCGACTTCGTCGCCAAGGACGAGAACTTCGTCAAGTTCTGCGACCTCGTCGCCAAATCGGCGCTGACCTCGGGCGCCACCGACATCGACGCGCTGAAAGCCGTGGCAGCCGAAGGCAGCACGGTCGAAGAGCTGCGTTCGGCGCTGGTGCTGAAGCTCGGCGAGAACATCCAGTTGCGTCGCATCGTCGCACTCTCCAGCGACGGCATCGTCGGCGCCTACGTGCATGGCGGCCGCATTGGCGTGCTGGTCGACCTCAAGGGCGGCAATGCCGACCTGGCCCGCGGCGTCGCCATGCACGTCGCTGCCATGAATCCGCCGCACAACAAGGCGAGTGACGTTCCCGCCGACTTCGTCGCGAAGGAAAAGGAAATCGAACTGGCGAAGATGTCGGAGAAAGACAAGGCCAAGCCGGCCGAGATCCTCGAGAAGATCATCGGCGGCAAGGTCGCCAAGATCATCAACGAGAACACCTTGTATGGCCAACCCTATGTCGTCGATACGAACATGACGGTGGAAGCCGCGCTCAAGGCGGCCAAGGGCGACGTGACCTCGTTCCATCGCATCGCGGTAGGCGAAGGGATCGAGAAAGTCGTCGAGGACTACGCCGCCGAAGTCGCGAAAGCGATGCAGGTCTGACCAGAAAGGGAGCGGCGACGCTCCCTTTTTCTTGCACGACTCTCCCGCCACGCGCCCCTGCATGACTCAAGGACCCGAACCATGACCGACGCGCCGAACCCCGTCCAGCCGATCCAGTACCAGCGCATCCTCCTCAAGCTCAGCGGCGAAGCGCTGATGGGCAGCGAGTCCTACGGCATCGACCCGAAGGTGCTCGGGCGCCTTGCGGACGAAATCATCGAAGTCGTGCGCACCGGCGTGCAGGTCGGCGTCGTGATCGGTGGCGGCAACATTTTCCGCGGCGCCGGATTGGCGGCGGCAGGGATGGATCGCGTCACCGGTGACCACATGGGCATGCTGGCAACGGTCATGAACGCGCTGGCGATGCAGGACGCCATCGAGAAGCGCGGCGTCGTGGCACGCGTGATGAGTGCGATCAAGATCAACGAAGTCTGCGAGGACTACATCCGCCGGCGCGCCATCCGCCACCTCGAAAAGAGCCGCGTCGTGATGTTCGCGGCCGGCACCGGCAATCCCTTCTTCACCACCGATTCCGCGGCCGCCCTGCGCGCGGTCGAAGTCGGTGCGGAATTGCTGCTCAAGGCGACCAAGGTCGATGGCGTCTACAGCGCCGATCCGAAGAAAGACCCGTCCGCGACGAGATTCGACACGCTGAGCTACGAAGACGTGATCACCCGCAACCTGGGCGTGATGGATACAGCCGCCATCGCCCTGTGTCGCGATCACGGCATGCCGCTGCGCATCTACGACATGCACCGCGCCGGCAACTTGATGCGCATCGTCCGCGGCGAGCAGATCGGTACCCTGGTGACGCGCGCCGGATGAGCGTGCCGGTCCTGCGCACGGCCAAGCGCGCCGATGCGCCGGCCCTTGCCGACTTGGCGCGCCGCTGTTTCACCGCGACTTACCGGTCCACGCACGACGCGGACCGCATTCGCGTCCATTGCGCCAGCGTGCTCGGCGACGCCGAGGTAAGCCGCTGGTTCGACGGCGACGCGACGCGGATCATGCTCGCGCACGTCGACGCCGAACTGCTCGGCTTCGTGCAATGGCAGGCGGCGACGGCACCGGTGACGGCGCGGCACGCGATCGAACTGAAACGACTTTATGTCGATGCCGCGGCCCAAGGCGGCGGCCTCGGGCAACGCCTGTTCGATGTCGTGCGCGATGCGGCCATCGACTGCGGTGCCGATCTTCTCTGGCTGTGCGTCTACGCCGGCAATCTCCGTGCCCGACGCTTCTATGCCCGCCAGGGCATGGTCGCGATCGGCCAGGTGCCCTATACCTTCGTCGACCAGGTCGAAGACGACCTCGCGCTCGGCCTGCGCCTGCCTCCGGCACCGCCCTGAATCCGCGAGGCGCGGCTATACTCCGCGCCTTCCCCACGATCCGAAGTACCGACATGATCGCGACCATCAAGCAAGACGCCGAAACCCGCATGAAGAAGAGCATCGAGTCACTCAAGACCGACCTCTCGAAGCTGCGTACCGGGCGTGCCAGCACCACCCTCGTCGATCACCTCAAGGTGAACTATTACGGCTCCGAGATGCCGCTGAACCAATGCGCGGCCGTCGCCGTCATGGACTCGCGCTCGCTCACGATCACGCCGTGGGAAAAGCAGATGGTGGCGCCGATCGAGAAGGCCATCCTCGCGTCCGATCTCGGCCTGACGCCGAACACCGCCGGCACCGTCATCCGCATCAACCTGCCGCCGCTCACGGAGCAGCGTCGCAAGGAACTCGCCAAGCACGTCTCGCACGAAGGCGAGAACACCAAGGTGGCGATCCGCGGTGTGCGCCGCGACGCCATGCAGCACGTCAAGGACCTGCTGAAAGACAAGCAGATCAGCGAGGACGAGGAACGCAAGGCCGAGCAGGACGTGCAGAAACTCACCGACAAGTACGTCGCCGACGTGGATGCGGTCTGCAAGACCAAGGAACAGGAACTGATGTCGCTCTGAGCGGCGAAGCCTGCCGCATGAGCATCATCGATCCGGCGATCGCCGTCCAACGCCTGCCCCGTCACGTCGCCATCGTCATGGACGGCAACGGTCGCTGGGCCGAAGCCCGACATCGTCCGCGCACCTTTGGCCACCACGAAGGTGCCAAGGCGGTGCGAGCGACCGTGGAAGCCTGCGTTCGCAGGCACATTCCGGTGCTGACCCTGTTCGCGTTCTCCAGCGAAAATTGGCGTCGACCGGCCGAGGAAGTCGGCACCTTGATGGACCTGTTCATGAAGGCGATCGACCGCGAGGTCGATGAGTTGGTCGCGAACGGCGTGGCCGTGCGCTTCATCGGCGATCGCAACGCGTTCGCACCGGCCCTGCGCGCGCGCATGGACCAAGCCGAACGCAAACAACCGGAAAGCGTGCGCCTGACGCTGAACGTCGCGGCGAATTACGGCGGTCGCTGGGACATCGTGCAGGCCACGCGCCGCATCTTGGACGGCGTTGCCGGTGGCGGAATCGATGCGGCGACGATCGACGAATCCGTGTTCGACGCGCATACCTGCCTCGCCGACTTGCCGCCGCTGGATCTGTTCATCCGCACCGGCGGCGAACACCGCATCAGCAACTTCCTGCTCTGGCAACTGGCTTACGCGGAACTTTGGTTCAGCGACGTGCTGTGGCCGGACTTCGATGCCGCGACGCTCGACGCGGCACTGGCCGACTATGCCCGGCGCGAGCGCCGCTTCGGTCGCACCGGCGCGCAATCGGGGACGCCGGCATGAACAACGTCGATCTCCCTGCCCCGAAGCCGGCCGGCGGACTGCGCGAACGGGCGATCACGGCGGTCATTCTGGCGCCGATCGGCATCATCGGCGTCATGCTGCTCCCGCAACTGTGGTTCGCGATCGCGCTGGGACTGCTGTTTCTCGTCGGCGTGTGGGAATGGACCCTGCTTTCCGGCTGGCGCAGTGCATCCGTGCGCATCGCCCTAGTCGCGGCGCATGTGCTGATGTTTGCCAGCGTCTGGTTCGGCAGTGACCAGGCACGACTCCAGACCATCTGGTGCGGAGTCGCATTCTGGCTGCTGGCACCCTGGTGGTTGCGCCACTACCACTTCGGCGCACAGGCACGGAAGCGTTCCCTGCTGATCAAGTCGGTCGCCTGCGCACTCGCGATCGTGCCGGCGTGGACTGCCGCCATCGTGCTGCACGGCGGTGATCGTGGCGCCGGCTGGGTCATGTTCGTCCTGCTGCTGGTCTGGTGCGCGGACACCTGTGCCTACTTCGCGGGTCGGCGCTTTGGCACCACCAAACTGGCGCCGAACATCAGCCCCGGCAAGACCACCGCCGGCGTCTACGGCGCGCTCGCGGGATGTACCGTGTATGCCGCGACGGTCGGACATCTTGCATTCGATGTCGCGATGCCCAGCCTGCCGGCATTCGTCGGACTGTGCATGGTCACCGTGGTGTATTCGATCGTCGGCGACCTGCTGGAGAGCCTGATCAAGCGCCATTCGCAGGTGAAGGACTCGGGGACGCTGTTCCCCGGCCATGGCGGCGCGCTCGACCGCTTCGACTCGATGTTCGCGGCGCTGCCGATCTTCGTCGCCGGACGCCAGATCCTCGGTCTATGAAACAGGTGGCCGTCCTCGGTGCGACCGGCTCGATCGGCGCCAGCACACTCGATGTCATCGCCCGCCACCCGGACCGGTTCCGCGCGAGTGCATTGAGCGCGCACCGCGATGTCGATGCGCTGCTCGACCTGTGCACGCGTTTCCGGCCCGATGTCGCGGTCGTCGCCGATGCGTCGCGACTGGATGAGCTTGCCGCCGGACTGAAGTCACGCAATCTCGATACCGACGCACTGGCCGGCCATGACGCACTCGATGCAATCGCCGCCGACACGTGTTTCGACACCGTCGTCGCGGCCATCGTCGGCGCTGCCGGCCTGTCGTCGACACTGGCGGCGGCGCGCGCAGGAAAACGCCTGCTGCTGGCCAACAAGGAAGCCGTGGTGATGTCCGGCGAATTGCTGGTCCGCACCGCGCGCGGCCATGGCGCGACGATCATTCCGCTCGACAGCGAGCACAACGCCATCTTCCAGTGCCTGCCACGCGACGACGCGCGCACCCCGGAAGCCGCCGGGGTGACGCGCCTGATCCTCACCGCATCCGGCGGCCCGTTCCGTGGTTGGCCACGCGAGCGCCTGCGCTCGGTCTCGCCCGAGCAGGCCTGCGCACATCCGCGCTGGAAGATGGGGCGCAAGATCTCGGTGGATTCCGCGACCTTGATGAACAAGGGGCTGGAAGTGATCGAGGCGCAGCGACTGTTCGGCATTGCCGCGCAGCGCATCGAGGTGCTGGTGCATCCGCAAAGCATCGTGCATTCGCTGGTCGAATACGCCGATGGCTCGCAATTGGCCCAACTCGGCTCACCGGACATGCGCACACCGATCGCGCATGCCCTCGCCTGGCCGGAACGCATCGAGGCCGGCGTCACCCGCCTGGATCTCGCCGCCGCCGGAAGACTCGACTTCGAAGCACCCGATCACGATGCCTTTCCCTGCCTCTCTCTGGCGTTTTCGGCCTTGCGTGCCGGCGGCTCGGCACCGATCGTGCTGAATGCCGCGAACGAGGTTGCCGTTGCAAACTTCCTGGCCGGCCACATCGGATTTCTCGACATCGAGCGCGTGATCGACCACTGCCTTCAGCATTCTGTTAACGAGGCGGCCGATACACTCGAGCACATCGTCGACATCGACCGCACGGCGCGCGCTGCAGCTGCCGAAGCGCTTCATGGATGGAAAGCATGACCGAAGTTGCTGGTTCCCTGTTCTGGTACATCGTCACCATCGGCCTGCTCGTGACCTTCCACGAGTTCGGACACTTCTGGGTGGCGCGCCGCTGCGGCGTCAAGGTGCACCGATTCTCGATCGGCTTCGGTCGCCCGCTTTGGTCGCGCTTCGGCCGCGACGGCACCGAATACGTGCTCGCCGCGATTCCGCTGGGCGGCTACGTCTCGATGCTGGACGAACGTGCCGAGGACGTCGCGCCGGCACAATTGCACCAGGCGCTGAATCGGAAGCCGGTCTGGCAGAAGATCGCGGTCGCGGCCGCGGGACCGCTGGCGAACGTGCTCCTCGCCCTCGTCGTCTACTGGGCGATGTTCATGGTCGGCAAACCCGACTTCCAACCGGTGCTCGGTCAGGTCAGCGGCCTTTCGGCCGAAGCCGGGCTGAGAACCGGCATGCGGGTCACGGCCATCGACGGCGTGACCACGGACGCCTGGTCCGAAGTCGGCATGGCGGTGTTCGAAGGCGCCTTGTACCGCCGCGACATCACCTTGTCCGTGCGCGAACCGGATGGCGATTCCGCCACCCATGTGCTGCGCCTCAGCGGCATCGCCCGCGACGTTCCGGACGAGAAGATCGGCGGCCTGCTCGGCCTGCAGCGCCACCAGCCCGCGCTGATCGGACAAGTCTTGCCCGAGGCCGCAGGCGCCAAGGCCGGCTTGCGCAGCGGCGACCTGATCATGAGCGTCGACGGCGAACCGGTGACCGACTTCGACCACTTGCGCGCGGTCCTGCAGCGACAAGCGCGGGACGGCGAGATCGCATTGCTGGTCGAACGCGAGGGCGAACGACAGCGCCTGCTCGCCCGGCCCGACGCGGTGACCGAGGACGGCCAGACGGTCTTCAGGCTGGGCATCGGCGCGGGCACCCGCCACGACCATGTTCGCCGCTACGGCCCGCTCGCGGCCATGCCCGCGGCCCTGACCGAGGCCTCGACGGTCACCACGAAGTCGCTGCAGTTCCTCAAGGACATGCTCCTCGGGGCACTTTCGACCAAACACTTGTCCGGACCGATCACCATCGCCCAAGTCGCGAACCTGAGCGCGAACGAAGGATTGCCGTGGTTTCTCGGATTCCTCGGCGCGGTGTCGCTCGGCCTGGCGATCCTGAACCTGCTTCCGATCCCGATCTTGGACGGGGGTCATATCCTGTATTACCTTATCGAACTGATCAAAGGCAGTCCGGTCAGCGAACGGACGCTGGTTGCCGGCCAATACATCGGTCTGGTGATGCTGTCCGGCCTGATCGGGCTCGCCTTCTTCAACGATCTATCCGGCCTGTTCCGCTGAATGCCCTTTCGGCACGGCGCACACCAAGCATGTGCGCCGGCCTGCGCCCAAACCCGTCCGGGATCAACCCCCGGGCAACCCTGCTGCGCGCTGGCGTCGCGGTGGTCATTGATGGAGTGATGATGAAACGTATTGCTGCGCTGGTCCTGGTCGCTTCGCTGTGCGCGCAGAATGCCGCCGCGTTCGATGCCTTCACGGTGTCGGACATCCGACTTGAAGGCCTCACCCGAATTCCCGCCGGCACGGTGTTCAGCGCCTTGCCGATCGAGAAAGGCGACCGCATCGACAGCAGCCGTGCCTCTGCGGCGGTGCGTGCGTTGTTCAAGACCGGTTTCTTCAACGACATCGAGCTCAGCCGCCAGGGTGACATCCTCGTCGTGAAGGTCAGCGAGCGACCCGCCATCTCGAAGCTCGAGATCACCGGCAACAAGGATCTCAAGACCGAAGACCTGATGAAGGGCTTGCGCGACATCGGTCTGGTCGAAGGTGAGACCTTCAACCGCCTCGAGCTCGACCGCCTCACCCAGGAACTGACGCGCCAGTACAACAACCGCGGCAAGTACAACGTCAGCATCAAGCCGGAAGTCGAGGATCTCGATCGCAATCGCGTATCGATCAAGATCACCGTCAGCGAGGGCAAGGCAGCCAAGATCCGGCACCTCAACGTCGTCGGCAACAAGGCGTTTCCGGACGAGGACATCATCGAGAGTTTCGAGTCCGGGTCGAGCAACTGGCTGAGCTGGTACAAGCGCGACGATCAGTATTCGCGCGAGAAGCTCTCCGGCGACATGGAGAAACTCGCGTCCTATTACCAGGATCGCGGCTATGTCGATTTCGCCGTCGAATCCACGCAGGTCTCGATCAGCCCCAACCGCAAGGAGCTGTTCGTCACGGCGAACGTTCGCGAAGGCGATGTCTACACGCTCACCGACATCAAGTTGACCGGCGAACTCGTGGTCAAGGAAGACCTGCTGCGCAAGCTGATCACGGCCAAGCCCGGAGAAACCTATTCGCGCGGCAAGCTCGAACGGGCGTCCGAAGCGATGACGCGCGTCCTGTCGAACATCGGCTACGCGTTCGCGGAAGTGACGCCGGTGCCGACCGTGGATCGCGAGAAACGCGAAGTCGGCGTCACGTTCTTCGTGAATCCGGGCAAGCGCGCCTACGTGCGACGCATCAATTTCATCGGCAACCAACGCACCCAGGATGAAGTCCTGCGTCGCGAAATGCGCCAGCTCGAGGGGGCGTGGTTCTCGCAGGCCGCGATCGACCGCTCCAAGGGCCGACTGCAGCGCCTCGGCTATTTCAAGGAAGTCACGGTCGAGACGCCGAAGGTGCCCGGCTCCGATGACCAGGTCGACATCAATTTCACGGTCGAGGAACAAAGTGCCGGCAGCTTCCAGTTCGGCGTCGGCTACTCGGAATTGCAAGGCATCATCACCTCGGTGTCGTTGACCCAGCGCAACTTCCTCGGCACCGGCAACACCGTCGGCACGACCATCCAGAACAACGACTACGTCAAGCGATTCGATTTCAATTTCTTCGACCCCTACTTCACCGACGACGGACTCAGCATCGGCTACAACTTCAGCCTGCGTGAGCTCGACCAGGGTCAGGCCAACCTCGCCGCATACACCGCCGACACGGCCGCCGGAGAAGTGTTGTTCGGCATTCCGCTGACTGAAGTCGATACGCTGTCACTGTCGTTCGGCCTCGACAAGAACGACATCACCACCGTCGATGGTTCGACCCCGCCTTCGCTGATCCAGTATCTGGTCGATGAGCTCGGCGACCGCGCCCGCAATACCTTTCCATGCAACGGACCGGACACCGATACTGACGGTGACGGCCCGGATACCGATACCGACATCACCACCGGTGTCTGCAATGGCGTGTTCCGCCAGTGGACGGTCAATACCTGGGCGGTGCAGGCTGGCTGGCAGCGCGACTCCCGCAACAAGTTCTTCGCCCCGACGCGCGGTTCCTACCAGCGCATCGGCGCCGAGGTCGCCCTGCCCGGTTCCGACCTCGAGTGGTACAAGATCGGCTACGAAATCGGCCGCTACTTCCCGCTGTGGGGCGACTACTCGCTGCTGGCCAAAGCCGAACTCGGCTATGGCGACGGCTATGGCGAGACCGGAAGTTTGCCGTTCTACCAGAATTTCTATGCCGGCGGCGTGCGCTCGGTCCGTGGCTTCGAGGACAACACCCTCGGACCCACCGAACCTGCCTATGCCAACAGCAGCTATCTCCAGCCCCTGGGCGGCGCCTTCAAGGCGGTGGGTGGCCTCGAACTGATCATCCCGACGCCGATGACCAAGGGCGACTCGGACACCGCGCAGTTGTCCGCATTCGTCGACGTCGGCAACGTGTTCGAGGACTTCGATGCCTTCGACGCCGGCGAGTTGCGCGCGTCCGCGGGCCTGTCGCTGAAGTGGCAGGCGCCGGTCGGCCCGATCATCATCAACCTGGTGCGTCCGATCAAGAAGCAGGACGGCGACCGCACCGAGGGCATCCAGTTCTCGTTCGGTCAGCAGTTCTGAGAATGGTGCCGGAACGATGGCCGCGCGCTCCGTGCCAAAGTTCCGACTCCGTGCCGGGCTGATCCTCGCCGGCGCGATTCTCTGGTTGTGCGCGTCGTTCGCTCATGCGCAGTCGGCACGGATCGGCTACGTCGACATGAAACGGCTGATCGACAATGCACCGCAGGTCGTGGACACGCGCCGCCGGCTCGAGACCGAGTTCAACCCGCGCAACAAGGCGCTCGAGTCCGAGCAGTCGCGCCTCGCCGAACTGGAAGCGAGAGACCGCCGCGATTCGGCGATCCTGCCGAAAGCCGCTGCGGATTCGCTTAAGCGCGAGATCGAAGCCCTGCGCAAGTCGATCGATCGCACCCGCAAGCGCCTGGCCGAGGAATTCAAGGCACGCGGTGACGAGGAGTTCAATCGTCAATGGCCGCGCATCGAGGCCGCCGTGATCGCGCACGCGCGCGAGAACCAACTCGATCTCGTCGTGCAGGCGCCGGTGATGTATGCAAGCGCCCAGATCGACATCACCGATGCCGTGCTCGCGCGCCTGAAGCGCGAAGCCGGCGCCGCACCGGTCCGTTGATGCCTGCGCTGACCGCCATCGCCGAACGCTTCGGACTCGAACTCCGCGGCGACGGATCGCCAGTCATTCGCGGCGTCGGCACCTTGTCCGATGCCGGTCCGGACCAGATCGGCTTTCTCGCCAACCCCGCCTATCGCGCACAACTCGCCGGAACACGCGCGGCCGCCGTCGTGCTTTCGGAGAACGACGCGTCTCACGCGACCGGTACCGTCCTGATCAGCCGCAATCCCTATGCCGATTTCGCACGCATCGCGGCGCTGTTCGAGCACCGCGACGTGCCCCCGGCGGGCTGCCATCCCAGCGCCATCGTCGCAGACGATGCCTGCATCGATGCGGGTGCCCATGTCGGCGCACACTGCGTGATCGGCGCCCGCAGCCGCGTCGAGGCGGGTGCCGTCGTCGGTCCAGGCTGCGTGATCGGCGACGATTGCGTCGTCGGCCGAGACAGCCGCCTGGTGGCCCGCGTGACCCTCGTCCTGCGCGTGCAGATCGGGGCGCGCGTGCTGATTCACCCCGGTGCCGTGATCGGCGCCGACGGCTTCGGACTCGCGTTCGATCAAGGCAGCTGGATCAAGGTCCCGCAACTCGGCGGCGTCGTGATCGGCGACGATTGCGAGATCGGCGCGAACACGACCATCGACCGTGGCGCGCTCGGCGACACCGTGCTCGAAGAAGATGTGCGACTCGACAACCAGATCCAGGTCGGCCACAACGTGCGCATCGGCGCACATACCGCCATCGCCGGATGTGCTGCGATCGCGGGCAGCACACGCATCGGGCGCCACTGCCTGATCGCGGGCGGTGCCGGTATCATCGGACATCTGGAGATCGCCGACCGCGTCACCGTGGGCGCGATGAGTCTGGTCACGCACGACCTGCGCGAACCGGGTGAATACGCGTCCGGCACGCCGATCCAGCCGAAGCGCGAATGGCTCCGTAACGCGGCGCGCTTCGGCCAACTCGATCAACTCGCACGACGCGTGCGCAAACGCCTTGGGGAAGGAAACGATGAATGAGCAATCCGGCGGCGTGAAATTGCCGATCGAAGTCACCGAGATCATGGCGATGCTGCCGCATCGCTATCCATTCCTGCTGGTCGATCGCGTCATCGAGTTCGAACCGAACAAGCGCGTCCTCGCGATCAAGAACGTGACGGTCAACGAGCCCTGCTTCACCGGTCATTTTCCGGGTCATCCGGTGATGCCGGGCGTGCTCGTGATCGAGGCGATGGCGCAGGCTTCGGGCATCCTGACGCAGCTGTCGAACGGATTCGAACGCAGCAAGAACCAGCTCTACTACCTCGTGCGCGTCGACAAGGCACGTTTCACGCGTACCGTCGTGCCGGGTGACCAACTCAAGCTCGAAGTGCTGCAGAAACGCCTGATCCGCCGCATGGGTCTGTACGAATGCCGCGCCCTGGTCGGCGATCAGGAAGTCGCCAGCGCCGAAATCCTCTGCGCGGCACCGGAATCGAACGCATGATCCATCCCAGCGCCCTGATCGATCCTGCCGCGACGATCGGCGCCAACGTGTCGATCGGCGCATTCTCGATCATCGGCGCCGGTGTCGAGATCGGCGACGACTGCGAGATCGGCCCGCATGTCGTGATCGAAGGCCCGACGCGCATCGGACCGCGCAATCGTTTCTTCCAGTTCAGCTCGATCGGTGCCGAGCCGCAGGACAAGAAGTTCAGGGGCGAGCAGGCCACGCTCGAGATCGGCGCGGACAACGTCATCCGCGAGTTCGTCACCCTGAATCGCGGCACCAGCGACGGCGGCGGAATCACGCGCGTCGGCGACCGCAACTGGATCATGGCTTACGTGCACATGGCGCACGACTGCATCGTCGGCAACGACTGCATTTTCGCGAACGCATCGTCGCTGGCCGGCCACGTGCGCGTCGACGACTTCGTCATCCTCGGCGGCTTTTCGCTGGTGCACCAGTTCTGCCAGATCGGCGCACATGCGTTCACTGCCATGGGCTCGGTGATCAATCGCGATGTCCCGCCCTACACCGTGGTCGCCGGCAGCTATGCCGAGCCCAAGGGCATCAACTCCGAAGGACTGAAGCGCCGCGGTTTCTCGACAGACTCGATCATGTCGATCAAGCGCGCCTACCGCACGCTGTACCTGTCCGGCCTGCCGTTGGCGGACGCACGCGCGGAGATCGCG
Source organism: Patescibacteria group bacterium (assembly GCA_035562895.1). GTDB lineage: Bacteria > Pseudomonadota > Gammaproteobacteria > Xanthomonadales > Ahniellaceae > JADKHK01. Next base: position 26,707 of record DATMVT010000141.1, read on the forward strand.
AAAGCGGCCGAAGCTTCCGATGAATTGCGGATCCTGTCCCAGTTCATCGACCGTTCCGAACGCTCGTTGATCCGCTGACGCCGTGAATCCGCGCCCGTTCCGCATCGCACTGATCGCCGGCGAAACCTCCGGCGACCAGATCGGCGCCGATCTCATCGCCGCATTGAAGCTGCGCTATCCGCGCGCGCAATTCGCGGGCATTGGCGGCCATCGCATGCGTCGTGCCGGTTGCGACACCTGGCACGACGCGTCCGAGCTCGCGGTGATGGGGCTCGTCGAAGTGCTGCGTCATCTGCCGCGCCTGCTCAAGCTCCGCGCCGGCGTCGTGAAACGCCTGCGCGAATGGAAGCCGGACGTGTTCATCGGCATCGATGCGCCCGACTTCAATCTCGGCATCGAACGAAAGCTCAAGGCAACGGGCATTCGCACCATCCACTACGTGAGTCCGTCGATCTGGGCTTGGCGTCCGGGGCGCGCGAAGAAGATCGGCGCCTCGGCCGACCGCGTTCTCTGCCTGTTCCCGATGGAGCCGCCGATCTATGCGCGCTACGGTGTCGACGCCCGCTTCGTCGGCCACCCGCTGGCCGAACGCTTCGAGAACCGGCTGACGCAGGCCGACGCCCGTGGCGCGCTGGAACTGCCGCTGAAGGGACGCGTGCTCGCCATCCTGCCCGGCAGCCGCATCGGCGAGATCGAACGACTCGGCGAGATCTTCGTGCAGGCGGCGCTGCAATGCGCGAATGCGATCTCCGGCCTGAAGCTGATTGCACCGATGGCCGACAGCGACTGTGCCAAGGCATTCGACGCGATCCTCGCGAAGCATCGACTGCGTGGCCAGATCGCGACCTTCGAAGGACGTGCCCACGAGGCCTTGTGGGCGGCCGATGTCGTGCTCACCGCCTCCGGCACCGCCGCGCTCGAAGCCGGCCTCGCGGAAACGCCGATGGTGGTGGCACACCGCATCCATCCGCTGAGTTACCGCTTCGTGCGACTGTTCGGTTTGCTGAACTCGAAGCATGTCTCGTTGCCGAACATCCTGCTCAACGGAGCCGTCGTTCCGGAGTTGCTGCAGGACGATTGCACCGTCGAGAAGATCACCGACGCGCTGCTCGCGATGTTCCGAGACGAAGCCCGCATCGAACTGATCCAGACCCAGTTGTCGACGCTGCTGCCCCTGCTCGCCGGCGGTGGCTCCGAGGCCGCGGCCGATGCGGTCGGCGAACTGATCGAGCGCGGCTGATGCGCATCGCCGGCGTCGATGAGGCCGGTCGCGGACCGCTGGCCGGCCCGGTCGTGGTCGCGGCCGTCATCCTCGACCCTGAACAGCCGATCGACGGGCTCGACGACTCGAAGCAATTGAGCGGATCGCGCCGCGCCGTGCTCGATGCCGAAATCCGCAAGCGTGCACTCGCCTTCTGCGTGATCGAAATCGACATCGACGCCATCGACCGCCACAACATCCTGCACGCCACGCTGATCGGCATGCGCGCAGCATTGCAAGGTCTGGCGATCGCGCCCGACGAGGCGCTGATCGACGGCAACAAGTTGCCCCGAGACTTGCCCTGTCCGGCCCGCGCGATCGTCGATGGCGATGCCCTCGTTGCCGAGATCAGCGCCGCGTCGATCCTCGCCAAGGTGCATCGCGACCGCCTCATGGTCGAACTCGATGCCGTGCATCCGGGCTACGGCTTCGCGACCCACAAGGGCTATCCGACGCCCGAGCATCTGGCGGCGCTGGAACGCCTCGGGCCATGCCCGGCGCATCGCCGCAGTTTCGCGCCGGTGAAGCGTTTCTTCGACACCGACCTGTTCGCTTGAGCACCCGGACATGTCAAGCCTTGAGCCGCCTCCAGGCCACGGCTAAGGTGCCGCGATGACCGCGACCTTCGTCCATCTGCACCTGCACACCGAATATTCGCTGGTCGATTCGACGATCCGCATCGACCGTCTGGTGACGGCCTGCGCGGCGGCCGGCATGCCGGCCGTGGCGATGACCGACGACACCAATCTGTTCGCGCTGGTGAAGTTTTACAACGCCGTCGAAAAAGCTGGCCTGAAGCCGATCATCGGCTGCGACCTGTGGGTCGGCGAGCGCGGCGATGACCTGACGCGTGCGACGGTCCTGTGCCAGAACCGTGACGGTTACCTGCGCCTGTCCCGCCTGTTGTCCGCTGCCTATCGCGAGCGCGGCAAGTCCGAGCGCGTGTTCGTGCCGCGCGCGAAGCTGTTGGCGGACAATACCGGCCTCGTCGCGCTGCTCGGTCGGCCGTCGGAACTGATCGCCGCGCCCGATGTCGACAGCGCCGAGCGCCTGCTCGAGGACTGGCGCCGCGGCTTCGACGACCGCCTGTATCTCGAACTTACCCGTTGCGGGCGAGTGGACGAGGCCACGCAACAGCAGCGTCTGCTGCACCTCGCCGGCCGCCGCGACGTGCCCGTCGTCGCGACCAACGACACGCGCTTCCTTGCCCGCGAGGACTTCGAGGCCCATGAAGCGCGTGTCTGCATCGCCACTGGCCGCGTGCTCAATGACCCGAAGCGACCGCGCCATCACACCGACCAGCAGTACCTGAAGACGCCGGCGGAAATGCGCGAGACCTTTGCCGACTGTCCGGAGGCGATCGAGAACGCGGTCGAACTGGCGAAACGCCTGAACATCGAGATGAGTTTCGGCAAGTACTACCTGCCCGCATTCCCGGTGCCTGAGGAACACACGCTCGACAGCTTCATCCGTTCCCGGGCGCATGCCGGACTGGACGATCGCTTCGCCAGCTATCGCGGCGAACTGCCGTTCCCGCGCCAGACCTACGTCGAGCGCCTCGACATCGAACTCGACGTGATCGTGAAGATGGGCTTTCCCGGCTACTTCCTGATCGTCGCCGACTTCATCAACTGGTCCAAGGAAAACGGCATTCCGGTCGGTCCCGGCCGTGGCTCCGGTGCCGGCTCGCTGGTCGCGTACGCGCTCAAGATCACCGACCTCGACCCGTTGCCGCAAGACCTGCTGTTCGAGCGCTTTCTCAATCCCGAACGCGTGTCGATGCCCGACTTCGACATCGACTTCTGCATGGATCGCCGCGACGAGGTGATCGACTACGTCGCGCGCAAGTACGGCCGCGACCGGGTCAGCCAGATCATCACCTACGGCACCATGGCGGCGAAGGCGGTGGTGCGAGACACCGGCCGCGTCCTCGGCATGGGCTACGGCCACGTCGATTCGATCGCGAAGCTCATTCCGACCACGCTCGGCATCACCCTCGACGACGCCATCGCCGAATCCGCCGAACTGCGCGAGCGCATGGCCGCCGAGGACGAGGTGGCGACGCTGATCGAACTGGCGCGCAAGCTCGAGGACCTGACCCGCAATGCCGGCAAGCACGCCGGCGGCGTGGTCATCGCGCCGACGCCGCTTCCGGACTTCGCGCCGCTGTACTGCGAAGAAGGCGGCGAGAGCGTCGTCACGCAATTCGACAAGGACGACGTCGAGAAGGCTGGACTGGTGAAGTTCGACTTCCTCGGGCTGCGCACGCTGACGATCATCGACTGGGCGGTCAAGGCGATCAACGCCGGACGCGTCGGCAGCGGCGAAGCAGCGCTCGACATCGCGCATCTGCCCATGGACGACGCGGCCACCTATGCCCTGCTCTCGCGTGGCGACACCACGGCGGTGTTCCAGTTCGAATCGCGCGGCATGAAGGACTACATCCGCAAGCTGCAGCCACAGGGCTTCGACGACATCGTCGCGCTTGCCGCACTGTTCCGCCCGGGCCCACTCGGCGCCGGCATGGTCGATGACTTCATCAATCGCCGTCATGGCCGCGCCGAGGTCAGTTATCCGCATCCCAGCCTGGAACCGATCCTGAAGCCGACCTATGGCGTCATCGTCTATCAGGAGCAGGTGATGCAGATTGCGCAGGTTCTGGCCGGCTACACGCTCGGCGGCGCCGACCTGCTGCGTCGCGCGATGGGCAAGAAGATCGCCTCCGAGATGGCCGAACAGCGATCGATCTTCGAGGCCGGTGCCGCGAAGAACGGCGTCGATCCGGACGTCGCGCGCGGCATCTTCGACCTGATGGAAAAGTTCGCCGACTACGGCTTCAACAAGTCGCATTCGGCGGCCTATGCACTCGTCGCCTACCAGACCGCGTGGCTGAAGGCGCACTACCCGGCCGAGTTCATGGCCGCGACGCTGTCGTCGGACATGGACAACACCGACAAGCTGGTTGCCTTTCTCGACGATGCGAAGGAGGTGTGCGGATTGCAGATCCTGCCGCCAGACGTCAATTCATCGACCTACATGTTCGAGGCACTCGACGCGAAGCGCATCCGCTACGGACTCGGTGCGATCAAGGGCGTCGGACGTGCCGCCTGCGAAGCCATCGCCGATGCGCGCCGGGTGCATGGCGCCTACGCATCGCTGGACGAGCTCGCGCAACGCGTGGACGGCAATCGACTGAACAAGCGCGTGCTCGAAGCACTGGTGAATGCCGGCGCGCTCGACGCGCTCGGCCACAACCGTGCAACCTTGATGAACCATCTGCCGGAAGCCATGAAGGGAGCCGAGCAACAGGCGCGCAACCGCGATGCCGGTCAGATCGACATCTTCGGCCAGTCGGCTGTCTCGGCGGCACCGCCCGTGATCGTCCGGACGCTGCCGGAATGGCCCCTGCTGCAGCGTCTGCACGGTGAGCGCGAAACGCTCGGTCACTATCTGTCCGGTCATCCGGCGGACGCCTACAAGAGCGAGCTGAAGCAACTCACCTCGGGGCCGATCGGCAAGGCCGAAGAGTTCTATCGCACGCTGCAGGCGACAGCGGAAAAACGCCGGGGCCAGATCGAGATCCCGATCGTGTTCGGCGGCGTCGTGCCTGCGGGCCTGCGACGCCGCGGCGACAGCATGGGCTTCGCGGCGATCGAGGACGCCAGCGGACGCATCGAAGTCGGGCTGTTTCGAGAGGCGCTGACCGAATACGCCGCGGTGTTCGCGAAAGACCAGATGGTGGTGGTCGCCGGTGGTCTCAGCATCGACGAATACTCGGGCGGCTACCAGCTCAAGCTGCGCCAGGCCTGGACCCTGACCCAGGCCTGCGAACGCTTCGGTCGCGGCCTGCGCATCCATGTCGCGGACGTGTCGCCGCCCTGGCTGGATCGGCTGGCGAAAACGCTGAAACCGGCTCGATCCGGCGCAGCGGCAGTTCGCCTGATGTACCAGAACGCTGCAGCACGCACCGAGCTGCAGCTCGGCGATGACTGGCGCGTGCGCATCCTTCCCGAAGTGGTCGAAGAACTGCGGCGGCTGGACGGCGTCGGGGATGTCCAGCTGTCACTTGCGCGGGCCAGCGGCAACTGACGCTATCATTGCGGCTTCGTGCCAGGAAACGACCCTGATGAATCCGAACGTCCTCGAATTCGAGAAACCGATCGCCGAGCTGGAAGCCAAGCTGCGCGAACTGCGTGCCAGTTCGCAGGGCCAGTCGCTCGATTTCGACACCGAGATTCGCAAGCTCGACGGCAAGCTGCGCGAGAAGACCGTCGAAATCTTCCAGAACCTGAGCGCCTGGCAGATCGCGCAACTCGCGCGTCACCCGCTGCGACCGTACACCCTGGATTACATCGGCCACATGTGCGAAGAATTCCACGAACTCGCGGGCGATCGCGCATTCGCCGACGACGCCGCCATCGTCGGCGGACTCGGTCGCATCGACGGCCACAGCGTGGTCATCATCGGCCACCAGAAGGGCCGTGACACCAAGCAGAAGATTCGTCGCAACTTCGGCATGCCGCGCCCGGAGGGGTATCGCAAGGCGCTGCGACTGATGCAAATGGCCGAACGCTTCAACCTGCCGCTGTTGACCCTGATCGATACGCCGGGCGCCTATCCGGGCGTCGGTGCGGAAGAGCGCGGGCAATCGGAAGCGATTGCGCGCAACTTGCTGGAAATGGCGAAACTGCGCGTCCCGATCGTCTGCACCGTGATCGGTGAAGGCGGTTCCGGCGGCGCACTCGCGATCGGCGTCGGCGACCGCGTCAACATGCTTCAGTTCAGCACCTACTCGGTGATCACGCCCGAAGGCTGCGCCTCGATCCTGTGGCGCAGTGCGGAACGTGCCAAGGATGCTGCCGAAGCCATGGGCCTGACCGCCGCACGCCTGATCGAACACGGACTGATCGACCAGATCATTCCCGAACCGCTCGGCGGCGCACATCGCGATCCGAAGGCCACCGCCGAGAACCTCAAGGCACTGGTGCTCGGCCAGATCGCCGAATTGCAGAAACTCGACACCGATGTGCTGCTGACCCAGCGCTATGAACGGCTGCGCGGCATGGGCCAGTATCAGGCCGCCTGACGCCGCGAACGACACCGAATCACGCGCAAAAAGAAACCCCGCCGAAGCGGGGTTTCTCGTTTCAGGAACTCGCGTTCCGATTACTGCTGCTTGACGAGCTCGGTGCGGCGGTTGCGTGCACGGCCTTCCGAGGTGTCGTTGGTGTCGATCGGCTTGCCTTCGCCGTAACCGTTCGGACCCGACAGACGATCAGCGGCGATGCCCTTGTTCGTCAGGTACTCGTACACGGTCTTGGCGCGGCGTTCCGACAAGCCCTGGTTGTAAGCGTCGGTGCCGACGGAGTCGGTATGACCGGCGACTTCCACCTTGAGCGCCGGATAGCGGTTCAGCACGTCGACGGCCTGGTCGAGGATCGCGACCGATTCAGCGGTCAGATCGGACTTGTCGAACGCGAAGTTCACGCCACGCAGATCGATCACGATCGCCTGTCCGCAACCATCCGCGCCCACGGCTTCGCCAGCGGCCGAGGTCGGGCACTTGTCGTCGCAGTTGTTCACGCCGTCTTGGTCATCATCCAGCGTGCTGCAGTCGGCAACGACTGGCGCAGCCGGCTCGACGGCCGGATCGGCTGCCGGCTGGGCAGGCGGAGCAGCCACTTCGCCCAACTTGAAGGTTGCGCCAAAGGTCGCGATCCAGTCGCCGAAATGGTCGACGCCCGGGATCGACTGGTCGTCCATGTCGTAGCGATAGGTCAGCTCGGTACGCAGCGCGACCGAGTCGTTGAGGTCATGACCGAAGCCGAGACCGGCATCGAACACCGGATTCGAATTGCTGTGGGTGCCGTAGCTCAGCGCCTGATCGGTCACGCGCGCTTCCGACAGGCCGAGACCGACCTTCAGGAACGGACGCCACGACCAGTCGGTGAAATAATGTCGCAGGGACGCCGTCAGCGCGAAGCTGTCGAGGTCGCCGACATAGTGGTACTGGCTGCCGAGGTTACGAGTGGTGTAGTCGATGCTCAGGTCGAGCGAGGTGTTTTCGGCAACGAAGCGGCCGAAACCAAGCGAACCGAATTCCGTGTCATCGGAATCCACATAGCGTTCATTGTCGTTGTGCGACATGCCAATGGCCGGTGCAACGTACCAGCGGTTGTCATAGTCTTGCGCCGAAACGGCGCCTGCGCCCAACGCGAGCGCGATCAGGGCACACAGATTCTTACGGTTCATCGGAGTCTCCTTGTTGGTATGGCGTTGTCCCGGGGCCCCAGAACAACAGCCCGGGATTATAGTCGAAGGCCCGGGTCAATTGGGCCGAATGCCTGCTGAATCATCCAGCCACCGATTCATCACGCCAGCGGCTCGGCCAGCCGCGGATCGCTGCGCAGGCGCTCGGTCAGGAACTCCATGAAGGTCTTGATCCGGGCCACGTGACGCAGATCGGGATGCGTCAGCAGCCAAAGTTCCCCGGTAAACCTCGGTTCGACCGGAAAAAGACGCTGTAGATCAGGCAGATGCTGGTCGCTCGGCAACAGCGCCAGACCGACGCCTTCGCGGGCGAGGGCCGCCATCGTTTCGAGATCGGCGGCGCGCGCGACGATCGCATCGTCCGGCACGTGTTTGGCCAGCCACGAGAACACCGGCAAGCGCTGGAAGTTCTGGGTGGCGCCGATGATGCGATGCGCCGCCAACTCGTCCATGCCCGCGGGGCAGCCCATGCGTTCGCGGTAGCTGCTTGCGCCGTACACCCACCAGCACAGCGAGGCGACGCGACGACCGACCAGATGCTCGGGTGGCGCGCTCGTTGCCCGCAAGGCGACATCGGCCTCGCGTCGCGCCAGGTCGAGCTCCGAATCCGAGGCGTCGATGTCGACGCGGATGCCCGGGTAGCGGGCGATGAAATCGGGCAGGTACTGCGCGAGGAAACCGGTCGCGAGGCCGTGCGGCGCGGTGATCCGGATGTCGCCGCGCAGCGCGAAATCTCGCCCGGCGATCTTGCGTTCCAGCGCATGCACGTTCGCTTCAACCGCCTCGGCCTCGGTGCGGATGGATTCGCCCTCGGGCGTCAATGCATAACCGCTGGGCATGCGTTCGAAGAGGCGCACCCCGAGCACATCCTCGAACGCGTTCAGGCGCCGGAACACCGTCGAGTGATTGACCTTGAGGGTGCGCGAGGCCGCCGCCAACGAACCGCCGCGCGCGATCGCGAGATACACCTGCACGTCATTCCAGTCGAACATGCGGTGTGCCTCGCGTCGTGGGTCAGCCGATTCTGGCCCTGGCGAACTCTACGACACTGGCCAGCGCCGGGATCAGTGCCGGCGAGTCGTCGCCGCCGCCCTGGGCCATGTCCGGGCGACCACCGCCCTTGCCGTTGACCTGATTCGCGACATGGCTGATCAGTTCACCGGCCTTGAGCTTGGCGAGACCGGCGCCGTTCACGCCGGCGACCAGCGCGGCCTTGCCTTCCGCCGCCGCCGCCAGCACCACGGCACAGTCTCCGAGCTTGTTGCGCAGCGCATCCACGGCCTCGCGCAAGGTCTTCGCATCCATGCCCTCGACGCGACCGGTGACGATGCGGATACCGCCGATGCTCGGCGCCGCTTCGGCCAGTTCGTTCAACAGCGCGTTCGCGTTCTTCGCCTTCAGCGCTTCGAGCTCCTTTTCCAGCTTCTTCTGGCGATCGAGCACTTGCTTGAGCTTGGCGACGAGATCGTCCTCGCTGGCGCCGACGAGTTCGGCGACTTCGTCCAGCCGCGTCTCGCGGAGATCGACCAGGGCCATCGCACCCGCACCCGTCACCGCCTCGATGCGGCGCACGCCCGAGGCGATGCCGCCTTCCGAGGTGATCTTCATCAGGCCGATGTCGCCGGTGCGCGCCACGTGCGTGCCGCCGCACAACTCGGTCGAGAACGTGCCCATCTTCAGCACGCGCACGTGCTCGCCGTATTTTTCCCCGAACAGCGCCATGGCACCGAACTCGAGCGCCTCCTGCATGCCCATGTGGTGGACTTCGGCGACCTCGTTGCGTCGCACTTCGGCGTTGACGATGCGCTCGATCTGCTTGAGTTCGGCGTCGGTCACCGGCTGGAAATGCGAGAAGTCGAAGCGCAGGCGGTCCGGCGCGACCATCGACCCCTTCTGCTGCACATGCTCGCCCAACACGCCGCGCAGTGCCGCATGCAGCAGGTGCGTCGCGGAATGGTTCAGCACGATGGCACCGCGACGATCGGCATCGACTTCGGCGACGACGCGATCGCCGAGTTTCAACGAACCGCTGGTCAAGGCACCGACATGGCCGTGGTAGACGCCCGCAAGCTTGATCGTGTCCTCGACCACGAATTCGGCGTTGCCGAGACGCAACACGCCGGTATCGCCGACCTGCCCGCCCGATTCCGCGTAGAACGGCGTGCGCTCAAGAATCACGACGGCACGCTCACCGCTGGCGATCGATTCGCGCGTCTGGTTCGCGACCAGCAGACGTTCGACCTTCAGATCCTTGGCGACGAGTTCGCCGTAACCGAGGAATTCGGTCGCGGCGAGGCCGGCCGACTGCTCGGCGGTGATCGCGAAGCCCTGGTCGAACTTGCTGGCGGCGCGCGCACGCTCGCGCTGCGCCTCCATGGCCGTCTCGAAGCCGGCCATGTCGACCGTCAGTCCACGCTCGCGCGCGACATCGGCGGTCAGGTCGAGCGGGAATCCGTAGGTGTCGTACAGCTTGAAGGCGTCGTCACCGGCGAGCTGACGCGCGCCCTTGGCCGTGATGTCTTCGAACACCTTCATGCCCAGGTCGAGGGTTTCGGCGAAGCGTTCTTCCTCGTTCTTGAGGATGCGCTCGACCTGTGCCTGCTTCTGGACGAGTTCCGGGTAGGCGCCACCCATTTCGGCGACCAGTGTCCTGACCAGGGTCGAGAAGAACAATGACTTGCAGCCGAGCTTGTGACCGTGGCGCAGGGCGCGACGGACGATGCGGCGGAGCACGTAGCCACGACCTTCGTTCGAGGGCAACACGCCGTCGACGATCATGAAGCTGGTGGCGCGGATGTGGTCGGCGATCACGCGCAGCGAAGGATTCGACAGATCCGTGGTCGCGGTCGCTCTCGCAGCAGCCTCGACCAGATGCTTCATCAGGTCGATGTCGTAGTTCGAGTTGACGTGCTGCAGCACGGCGGTCAGGCGTTCCAGGCCCATGCCGGTGTCCACGCAGGGCTTCGGCAGCGGCGTCAGCGTGCCATCGGTCGCGCGTTCGAACTGCATGAACACCAGGTTCCAGATCTCGATGTAGCGATCGCCGTCCTGTTCTTCCGAGCCCGGTGGGCCACCGGCCACGGACGGGCCATGGTCGTAGAAGATTTCCGAACACGGGCCGCAAGGGCCGGTGTCGGCCATCTGCCAGAAGTTGTCGGAGGCATAGGGCGCGCCCTTGTTGTCGCCGATGCGCACGATGCGTTCCGCCGGCACGCCGACTTCCTCGTTCCAGATCGCGTAGGCCTCGTCGTCGGTGTGATAGACGGTGACCCACAGCTTCTCGGCCGGCAATGCGTACTCGTTGGTCAGCAACTGCCACGCATAGTGGATGGCGTCGCGCTTGAAGTAATCGCCGAAGCTGAAGTTGCCGAGCATCTCGAAGAAGGTGTGATGTCGCGCGGTGTAGCCGACGTTTTCGAGGTCGTTGTGCTTGCCGCCGGCGCGCACGCAGCGCTGGGCGGTCACGGCACGGCTGTAGCTGCGCTTCTCGGCGCCGAGGAACATGTCCTTGAACTGGACCATGCCCGAGTTCGTGAACAGCAGCGTCGGATCGTTGCCCGGCACCAGCGGACTCGAGGGCACGTGCTCATGCCCCTTCGACTTGAAGAACTCGATGAATGCGGTGCGGATGTCGGCGCTGGACTTCATGGGAATACCAAGGGGTCGGAAGACCGAGGATTCTAGCGGAGCCGCGGCCGAGTCCAAGCTCGGCGAGCGATCACAAGACGCGAGAGCCGCGCGCCTTCGATTGTCCTAACATCGGCACATGCTGCGACATGCCGCCCTGGCCCTGTTTCTGTTCCTGTCCTCGCTGACGCCTTCTGCGACGGCCTCGGCACGCAGCGCGGGAACGGAGCCGCCCGAGGTCGCCGCGTTGCGCGATGACCGATCGCACCCGGCGGAATCCCTGATGGCGCAAACGGACGCCTGGGGCAAGACCGCGTCGACGCCGGTGGCGTCAGGCTGGGTCAAGCTGGCGATGGGCGAATTCTGCGATGAAACCGAGCAACCCGAACGCGCCTACGTCTTGTTGAACGATGCGCTGGCGATCGCCCGCGCCGAGCGTGCCGACGATCTGGCCATGGCCGCGTACAGCCGCCTGTCGTCGATGTACGCGAATCGCGGCGAGACGGCCGGCGCAGCCGACGTGCTGACGACGATGGAGGGGATCGCGCGCAGCTCCGGGCGTTCGGACTGGCTGGCACTGTGGGCGTACAACCGCGGCGTGCTGGAGCGCAAACTCGGCAAGTTTCCCGAAGCCATCGCCTTCTTCGAGCAATCCGCGGCGGCGGCACGGACCGGCCAGGACACCGAGCAGCAGGCGCGCGCCTTGAATGCCGTCGGACTGGTGCTGGCACGCACCGGGCAATTCGCCGACGCCCTGGCACGCCACAACGACGCCCTCGATCTCGCACGCCGCACCGACGACCGCTCCGAGATCGCGCGCACCTACCGCATGCTCGGCTTTCTGCACCGGAATCTGGACGACGAGGAACTGGCCGCCCAGAACATCCGTGAAGCGCTGAAGCATCTCGGCCCGCGCGACGTGCGCGAAAGCATCGCGCTGCGCGGCGAATTGTCGCGCTCGCTGCTGAAAATGGGACGGATCGAAGAGGCCGCGCGCTACGGCGAAGAGGCCTCGAATGAGGCGATGTCGCTCGGCAGTCCGCCGAACAAGGTGAATTCGTTCATCGCGCTGTCCGACGTGCGCCTCGCGCAGGGCCGCATCGACGATGCCGACCTGTGGTCGCGCCGCGCCGCCGAGCAGTTCAATTCGGTCGCGATCCGCGACCAGGTGCAGATCCATGCCAACCGCACGCGCGTGGCACGCGCACGCGGCGACCTCAAGACGGCCTTGTCCGAGTCGCAAGCGACCATCGACGGTGCGCGCAAACTGGGTGACAAGGTGCTCGAGCGCAGCGCCCTCGACGAGCATTCCGACATCGAGCTCGCGGTCGGCGACACGATGGCGGCCATGGCCACGCGCAAGGCGTTCCAACAGCTCGACAAGACCCTCGCGATCGACGTCGCCGGGCGGCGCGTCGCGATCCTCGAAGGCAATCTCGCGGCACAGCGCGCGGAGTCGCAGCGCGCCCTGCTCGTCCGCGACAACCAGATCCAGACACTGCGACTGGCACGCCAACGCCTGCTCGGCATCGCGCTGATCGTCGGCTTGTGCGCACTCGCGGCATTTGCCGTGATGCTGCTCCGCCGCTTCCGCGAAACCCAGCGCCTGCACGCGGCACTCGTCGCCAGCGCCGCGGAACTGGAACGGGTCGCCAGCACCGACGCGCTCACCGGCGTCGCCAATCGCGGCGCCGTGACGGCCCAGTTCGAGCAATTGCTGGCGCAGTCGCAATCCGGTTCGCACGCGCTTTCAGTCCTGTTGATCGACATCGACCACTTCAAGAAGGTCAACGACCACCATGGTCATCTGGCGGGAGATGCGGTCCTGCGCGAAGCGGCACAGCGCATGCGTGCCGCCCTGCCCGATTCGGCGCGCTTCGGGCGCTGGGGCGGCGAGGAATTCATCGCGATCCTGCCCGGCATCGACCCCGTGGACGTGAATGCCATCGCCGAACGCGTGCGCATGGCGGTAGCGGCGACGCCGTTCCGGTACGACACCCACGAGATGTCGGTGAGCATCAGCATCGGCGTCGCCACCGCGCCACGTCCGGAGCGCCGCGGCATCGATCGCCTGATCGCCACCGCCGACGCCGCGCTTTATCGCGCCAAGCATGGCGGGCGCAATCGCGTCGAAGTCGCCTAAGCCAGCAACTGCCAGAGCACGCGCGCGATCAGCGCCAGCACGACCCCGAGGAAGACTCGGCGGATGAAGGCATCGCCCTTGCGAATGGCGAGCTTGCTGCCGACATAACTGCCGAGCATGTTGCCCAAGACGAGCGGCAGCGCGACCGTCCAGACGACGAAACCGCTGAGCATCAGGCTCAGCCAGGACGAGACGTCGGCGGCGACGTTGGCGAGCTTGGCGAGCGCGGATGCACCGAGGAAATCGAAGCCGACCAGACCGACGAAACCGAACACCATCAAGGTGCCGGTGCCGGGGCCGATCAAACCGTTGTAAAAGCCGGTGACGGCCGCGACGATGCCGGAGCGGCGTCGCGTCAGCGCAACGTCGGCAGGCAATTGCTCGCGCTGGCCGAAGTCCTTGCGGAACGCGGTGTACACGGCGAGCAGCACGCAAACCGCCAGCACGACGTACTTGAGAACATCGCCATCGATGCGCTTGGCAAACTGGACGCCGACGGCCGAGCACAGGGTGGCAGCGAGGCAGGTCCACAGCACCAGTCGCCGATCGAGCTTCACCACCTTGAGGTAATTCCAGGCCGCCACCGAGGTGCCTAGAATCGAACTGGTGCGCTGGGTCGCGATGATCTGCAGGATCGAGAATTCCGGAAACAGGTTGACCATGGCCGGGGTCATGATCAGGCCGCCACCGCCGACGATGCTGTCGAGCAGACCGGCGAAGAATGCCGCGATTCCGGCAAGCACCAGGGTCAGTGGATCCATTCGTCAATCATCGACTTCGGCACGGGTCACCGCGCGCACCACGGAGCCGTCGAATCCGCGCGCACTCAACCACGCAGCGCGCTTCTGGCGCTCCTTGTGATCGGCCGCGTCGGTGTCGCGAAACTTCGCCGAGAACACGCGCCTCGCGATCACGATCCAGTCGACCTCGGCCGAGCCGATCGCGGCCGTCGCGGCTTCACGGACGATGCCATGCGATGCCAGTTCGGCGCGAATGCGCAGCGGCCCGTAGCCATCCAGCGCACGCCGGCGCACCAGCGATTCGGCGAAACGCGCGTCGCTCTGGTAATTGCGGTCGCCCATCTCGCCAACGACGTCACCGGCTTCCTCGGCGGCCACGCCCTTCTGCAGCAGCTTGCGCTTCAACTCACGCGCGGAATGTTCACGCCGCGACAGCAGGCCGAGGGCGCGGTCGCGCGGGGAAACGGGCGGGCGGTCCTTGCGCATGTGGACTCCGGAACAACATTGCCCCGGCGCGACGGCCGGGGCGATGTCGATCGCGCGAAGATCAGGCTTCTTCGGTTTCCTCGGCGTCGGCTGCACGCGCCGCCGGCACCTTCGCCGTGATCATCTTGGCGCGCAGCTTGGCCTCGATATCGTCGGTCATGGCCGGGTGCTCCTTCAGGAACAGGCGAACGTTGTCCTTGCCCTGGCCGATGCGTTCGCCGCTGTACGAGTACCAGGCACCCGATTTCTCGATCAGGTTGTTGGCCACGCCCATCTCGATGATTTCGCCTTCGCGCGAGGTGCCTTCGCCGTAGAGGATCTCGAATTCGGCCTGACGGAACGGCGGCGCCACCTTGTTCTTGACGACTTTGACGCGCGTCTCCGAACCGATCACTTCCTCGCCGCGCTTGACCGCGCCGATGCGGCGGATATCGAGGCGCACCGAGGCGTAGAACTTCAGCGCATTGCCGCCGGTGGTGGTTTCCGGGTTGCCGAACATCACGCCGATCTTCATGCGGATCTGGTTGATGAAGATCACCAGGCAGTTCGAGCGCTTGATGTTCGCAGTCAGTTTGCGCAGGGCCTGGCTCATCAGGCGAGCCTGCAGCCCGACGTGGGAATCGCCCATCTCGCCTTCGATTTCGGCCTTCGGCGTCAGCGCCGCGACCGAGTCGATGACGACGATGTCGACCGCATTCGAACGCACCAGCATGTCGACGATTTCCAGCGCCTGCTCGCCGGTATCCGGCTGCGACACCAGCAAGTCGTCGACCTTGACGCCCAACTTCGCGGCATAGCTCGGATCGAGCGCGTGTTCGGCGTCGACGAAGGCGGCGGTGCCGCCGGCGCGCTGCGCGGCAGCGATGACCTGCAGGGTCAGCGTGGTCTTGCCCGAGGATTCCGGACCGTAGATTTCGACGATGCGGCCACGCGGCAGACCGCCGATGCCGAGCGCGATGTCCAGACCGAGCGAACCGGTCGAGATCGCGTCGATGGTGTCGGCCTCGCGGTCGCCCATGCGCATCACCGTGCCCTTGCCGAACTGCTTGTCGATCTGCGCCAGGGCGGAAGTCAGGGCGCGCTTCTTGTTGTCATCCATGGGGATGTCCTCGGGTCGTTGATGGGTGGGATGGACGCAGCCTGACAGCGCGCATTCTCAGATCGCGAGACGTCGTCCGGTAACCGGCAAAGTATCCCACAGCGCGATGTGCCGCTTCGGTGACGGGCGGGTGATCGGGTGCGAGATTTCGGAATCGTCAATGCGGGTGCAGCAACCGGGTTTCAGGCCGCAGCTTCCTGCGCCGCGGCCTCGATCAAGGCGGCAGGCACGCCGCGCTTGCGCAGGGCTTCGGCGAGCCGCGCTGCCGGACCATACATCTGCACGGCCTCATCGCGGCGCAAACCCTCGCTCACGTAGGCCTTCAGCAGTGCCTGATAACCACTCATGCCCTTGTGCGGCGCAATCGCCTTGAGCGACTCGACGACATCCACCGGTACGCGCAGGGTGATCGTGGTCATCGCGCGTTCTTTCGTCATGCGAGCCTTGAGCTTTTCAGGAATCATGGTCGCTTCGCTCCTGCTTGCTGGCCTTGCGGGCCGAAATGATGCGGATGTCGCTTTCTTCGAACGCGATGTGCACCACGTACAGCAGAAGACCGCTGGCATCGTAGCCAATGACCGCGTCCCGAGCTTCGTCGTTGCGACTGGCGTCGATCAGTCTGAAGAACGGGTCGAAGAACACTTCCGCGGCGCGTTCGAAGGTGATGCCGTCGTGGTGCAGCGCATTCAAGCGCGCCTTCTCGTCATCCCAAACAAAATGGACACCGTTGATTTCGTGCCGAATATCCATGCGGCAAAGCATGTTCCCGGAAATTTACTTTGTCAATACGCGTCAAAGCGACTGCCAAATGGCTGCCTGCTGAAGCCGGGCGTCGAGCCAAAGTGGCGTTCTCTTGGCGAAACGGCGAGCGCGAACGCAACCACGCTCACCGCCCCGCCAGCAACCGCTCCAACCCGGCCAATGCCTCGGCGACGGTGGCGCGGCGGATGGCGTCGCGGTCGCCGCTGAAGTGGAAGACTTGCGCGACCGGCGGATGGTGGCCGAAGCCCCAGGCGATCCAGACCGTGCCCACCGGTTTGTCCTTCGTGCCACCGGTCGGTCCGGCGATGCCGGTGATGGCGACCGCGAGATCGGCGCGCGATCGCGACAAGGCACCGCGCACCATCTCGATCACCGTCTCGCGGCTCACGGCGCCATGCTGTTCGAGCGTCTGCCGCGGCACGCCGAGCATGGCTTCCTTGGCGTCGTAGCTGTAGGCGACGAAGGCGCAGTCGAACCAGCCGGAACTGCCCGGCACTTCGGTCGCCACCTTCGCGACCCAGCCACCGGTGCAGGACTCGGCGGTGGCCAGTTTCAAGCGCGCTTCGAGCAGGCGCGCGCCGAAGGCGGCCGCGGCCGCATGCAGATCATCGTCGCAGAACGGAGTCGTGTGCATCGGCGGATTATGCCGCACTGACCGACCTCGGGGCAGCCGCTACACTGCGCGGCCCCGTTGCCTGCGCCTCGCACCTCGTGTCCGACGACTACGCCCAGCACACGCCGTTGATGCGGCAGTTCTTCCGCGCCAAGGCGGAGTTCCCGGACACCCTGGTGTTCTTCCGCATGGGCGACTTCTACGAGTTGTTCTACGACGACGCTCGCAAGGCCGCGCGTCTGCTCGACGTGACACTGACCCAGCGCGGCCAGTCCGCCGGCCAGCCGATCCCGATGGCGGGCGTGCCCCATCACGCCGTCGAGGGGTATCTGGCCAAGCTGGTGAAACTCGGCGAATCGGCGGCGATCTGCGAACAGATCGGCGACCCGGCGACGAGCAAGGGACTGGTCGAACGCAAGGTCGTGCGCGTGATCACGCCCGGCACGCTGACCGACGAAGCCCTGCTCGAGGAACGTCGCGACAACCTGCTGGTCTCGATCACGCGCGCTGGCGAACGATTCGGCCTGGCCTGCGTCGACGTCGCCGGCGGCCGCTTCACGCTGTGCGAGAGCGCGGGCGAAGCATCCTTGCTCGCCGAACTCGCGCGCCTGGCGCCGGCCGAAACCCTGCTCGACGACAACGTGCGCTGGCCCGATGCCGTGATCGCGATGACCGGCACGCGTCGGCGTCCACCTTGGCATTACGAGCACGATGCGGCGGAACGCGCACTCTGCGAATTCTTCGGTACCCGCGACCTGCGCGGCTTCGGCTGTGCCGAACAGAAACTCGCGGTCGGTGCGGCCGGTGCGCTGCTTGCGTACCTGAAGGACACGCAACGGGCGGCGCTGCCGCACCTGACGCGACTCGCGGTCGAGTCCAGCGACGACACCATCGCCATGGACGCGTCGACACGGCGCAATCTCGAACTCGATGCGCAAACCAGCGGACGCACCGGCGCCACGCTGTTTTCGGTGATCGACACCACGATCACGCCGATGGGCGGCCGCCTGCTGCGACGTTGGCTGCATCGTCCATTGCGCACCGCGACGGCGTTGCGCCTGCGCCATCAGGCGATCGCGGCACTGATCGATGCCGGCACATTGAATGCACTGCGCGAGGTCTTGCGTGGCATCGGCGACATCGAGCGCATCCTCACCCGCGTCGCGCTGCGCTCGGCGCGCCCGCGCGACCTGTCGACGCTGCGCGATGCCCTGCAACTCGCACCCGACCTGCAGCAACGATTGGCCGCCATCGACAGCCCGCGCCTGCACGCACTCGCCGAGCAACTCGGTCGTCACGACGCCAGCGCCGACCTGCTCGCCCGCGCCCTCTTCGACCAGCCGCCCGTGCTGCTGCGCGACGGCGGCGTGCTGCGCGATGGCTTCGACGCCGAGCTCGATGAACTGCGGATGCTGTCGACGAACGCGGACCAGTTCCTGATCGATCTCGAAGCGCGCGAGCGCGCGGCCAGCGGCATCGCGACGCTGAAGGTCGGCTACAACCGCGTCCACGGCTACTACATCGAGATCACGAACGCGCATGCCGAGCGCGCGCCGACGCACTACACGCGTCGCCAGACGATCAAGGGCGCCGAACGCTACATCACCGAGGAATTGAAGCAGTTCGAGGACAAGGTGCTCTCGGCCAGGGAGCGCGCCCTGATGCGCGAGAAGGCCCTGTACGAGCAGATCCTCGATGCGTTGAACACGCGTCTCGAGGCGCTGCGCGATGCCGCCGCCGCGTTCAGCGAGGTCGATGTCCTCAGCACATTCGCCGAGCGCGCCGAAGCGCTGGGCTGGACCATGCCGGAGCTGGTTGATGCACCCGGCATCGCCATCGATCGCGGTCGCCATCCGGTGGTCGAGGCGGTGCGCAGCGATCCCTTCGAGCCGAATGGCCTGCAACTCGATCCGTCACGGCGCATGCTCGTCATCACCGGCCCGAACATGGGCGGAAAAAGCACGTACATGCGCCAGGCCGCGCTGATCGTGCTGCTCGCGCACATCGGCAGTTTCGTGCCGGCCGATGCGGCGCGGATCGGGCCGATCGACCGCATTTTCACCCGCATCGGCGCCGGTGACGACCTCGCTGCCGGGCAATCGACCTTCATGGTCGAGATGAGCGAGACCGCGAACATCCTGCACAACGCGACCGACCGCAGCCTGGTGCTGATGGACGAAGTCGGCCGCGGCACCAGCACCTACGACGGCCTCGCATTGGCCTACGCCTGTGCGGTGCATCTCGCCAGCAGCAATCGCGCCTACACCCTGTTCGCCACGCACTATTTCGAGCTGACTGCGCTCGCGGGCGACATCGACGGCGTCGCCAACGTGCATCTCGATGCCGTCGAGCACGGCGACGCGCTGGTCTTCCTGCACGCGGTCAAGGACGGCCCGGCGAACCGCAGCTTCGGCCTGCAGGTCGCGGCCTTGGCCGGCGTGCCGAAGCCGGTGATCGCGGCGGCGCGGGCGCGATTGCTGGCGCTGGAGGCGCACCCGACCGATGCGGGCGCGAACGCGCACTCGCCCGCACACGACAAACCGCGGCAATTCGGGCTGTTCGATACGACACCACCGGCGCTCGATGCTTTGCGCGGCATGGATCCCGATGCGATGAGTCCGCGCGAGGCGCTCGAAGCCTTGTATCGATTGAAGGCGATGGCAACCGGCACGTGATCAGTCATCGTCATCGCTGCGTTTTCGTCCACCAGCGCAAATGCGCCGGCACCTCGATCATCCGGGCCTTCGGACTGACCCCGGAAGACCCGGATTGGCATGTCGCGAACGACGGCGCGCTGAGTCCCGAGTTTGCGCGGATCCCTGCGGACTATCTGCGTTTCGCGGTCATCCGCAACCCTTGGGACCGCTTTGTCTCGGGCTGGAAATACTGCGCCAGCACGCGCCAGCGCGACTTGCCCGATGTGCTCGCGCACTTGCCGAGCGAGGGCCACGACTATCGTCACCTGACCCGCCCCCAACACGAAACGATTTCGCATCGCGACGGGACCCTGGCAGTCGATGTCGTGCTGCGATTCGAGACACTGCAGTCCGACTTCGATGCGCTCTGCGACCGCATCGGCATGCCCCGACAGCCGTTGCAGCATTTGAACCGGACCGCACGCGCCGACTACCGCAAGTATTTCGATCCCGATAGCCTGCAACGATTCAACGCCCACTTCGCCATCGACATCGCGCGATTCGGCTACACGTTCTGAAGGAGCTCCGTGGACATCGATGAACTCCGGCAACAGATCGATCTGCTCGACCGGCAACTGGTCGAACTGCTGGTCGCGCGCAGTCGCGTGACGGCCGAGATCGGCGCCTTCAAGCGTGAACGCGGACTCGCGCTGTACGTGCCGGAACGCGAATCGGAACTGCTCGCTGCACGGCGCGAGCAGGCGGCGCTGGCCGGTGCCGATCCGGACCTGGTCGAGG
Source organism: Patescibacteria group bacterium (assembly GCA_035562895.1). Lineage (GTDB taxonomy): Bacteria > Pseudomonadota > Gammaproteobacteria > Xanthomonadales > Ahniellaceae > JADKHK01. Next base: position 47,142 of record DATMVT010000141.1, read on the forward strand.
ACGTGTTGCGGCGGGTCATGCGCGGCAGCTACAGCTCGCAGGAGACGTCGCTGCCTGCGGTCGTCGACGTCCGCGCGCCGGTCGTCATCCTCGGCGGTCGCGGCGCCATGGGTCGACTGATGGTGAGCCTGTTCGAGCGCGCCGGCTATCCGGTGCGCGCGATCGATATCGACAACCTCGACACGCTGCCGCAGGCCGTCGTCGATGCCGGACTGGTGCTGGTGTCGGTGCCGATCGACCGAACCGCTCAGGTGATCGCGGCGCTTCCCAAACTGCCGGAACACTGCGTGCTGTGCGACATCACTTCGGTCAAGCAAGTCCCGCTCGATGCAATGCGGGCGGCGCATGCGGGACCGGTCGTCGGCCTGCATCCGATGTTCGGCCCGGACGTGAAGAGCCTGGTCAAGCAGGTGATCGTGGTCTGCCACGGCCGCTCACCGGCCCGCTATGACTGGCTGCTGCGCCAGCTTGAAGCCTGGGGCGGACTGCTGCGCGAGGAGTCACCCGCAGCCCATGATCAGGCGATGCAGATGATCCAGGCCATGCGCCATTTCACGACGATCGCCTACGGCGTGTTCCTGTCGCGCCAACCGGCCGACCTGGAGCGCCTGCTGCGGTTGAGTTCACCGATCTACCGGCTGGAACTGGCGATGGTCGGTCGCCTGTTTGCGCAAAGCCCGATGTTGTACGCCGACATCATGCTGCAGGCCGAACGACTGCCGGATCTGATTTCGGACTACCGCCATGCGCTCGACGAGTTGCTCGCACTGGTCCGCAGCGACGACCGCGATGGACTGATCGCGCGCTTCCGCGACGTGCAGTCCTACTTCGGCGACCTCGCGCCGAAGCTGCTCGGGGAAAGCGCGGAACTGCTGCGCAAGATGCATGATGCGCAGGGTGGCAAGCCTTAAGCCGCATCGGCGAGTCGAGTCGCAGCCCGCGCCACGTCGAGCGCCTGCGCCAGGTCCGCCCACAGGTCCTCGACCGATTCGATGCCGACCGAGAGCCGCAACAGGCTGGGCGTGATGCCGCATTCGCGGCGCGCGGCCTCGTCCAGCACGCGATGCGTGAGCCCGGCCGGATGCTGGATCAACGTGTCCACCGAGCCCAGGCTGACCGCCGGCGTGATCAGCCGCACGGCGCGCATCACCGCCGCCGCGGCGGCATGGCCGCCATGAAGATCCAGCGCCATCAGCGCCCCCGGCCCGCGCATCTGCGCCGCCATGACCTCGTCGTTGCGCACCGTGCCGAGTCCGGGGAAGAAGACGCGCCGCACCGCCGGGTGACGCTGCAGGCGTGCCGCCAGATCGATCGCATTGCGCTGCGCCCGCTCGACCCTCAACGCCAGCGTGCTCAGGCCGCGATGCAGCAGATAGGCCGCGAGCGGATGCAGCAAGGCGCCGGTCGCGGCGCGCATCGTGCGCAAGGGCTTGGCGTCGACTTCGGCGCAGGCGATCACGCCGGCGATCACGTCGCCATGGCCGCCGAGGAACTTGGTCGCGCTGTGCAACACGTAGCGCGCGCCGAAGGCGAGCGGATTCTGCAGGATCGGCGTAGCGAAACTCGAATCAACCACGACCGGCACGTCCCCTGCGGCCTTCACGACGGCGGCGATGTCGAGCAGATCCAGGGTCGGGTTGGCCGGCGTTTCGACCAGCACCAGCGCGGTGTCCGGGCAAACCCGCTGCGCGATCTCGTCGGCGCGCACGAATTCGCAGTCGATGCCGGTGAGGCCGCTCTTCAGCAGGTGATCGCTGGTGCCGTAGATCGGGCGTACCGCGAGCATGTGCCCGCCGCGGGTGCGAGATGCCATCAGCAAGGCGGTCAGCGCGGCCATGCCGGAGCCGAAGGCGACGCAGGCTTCGGCGCCTTCGAGTTGGGCGATCGCCTGCTCGACCCGGGCCACGGTCGGGTTGTGCAGGCGCGCGTAAATCGGATTGGCGGCGGTCGCTTCGCCCGCGACCAGGGCGTCGAAGCTCGCGGTGCCGACCGACAAATCGGCGACCGGATAAGTCGTCGACAGGTCGATTGGTGGCGCATGCACGCCGAGCGCGGCGAAGTCTTCGCGTCCGGCATGGACGCAGCGCGTATCGATCGAGTGTTTCATGGCCATCCTCCCGACATTTCGGGCTGACACTAGAACGATCGTCGCGCTATCGTTGCTTCACCGAAGAATATTTCGTCGGATGGCGGAATCATGGAACTCGACCGAATCGACATCGACTTGCTGCGGCTGTTGCGAAACAACGCACGGATGCCGAACAAGGACTTGGCCGAGAAGGTCGGCGTCGCGCCATCGACGGCACTGGAGCGCATCCGCCGCCTGCGCGAGGCGAAGGTGATCGAGGGCTACCATGCCGAACTGAACCCGGCCGCCATCGGCATCGGTCTGCAGGCCCTGGTCGCGGTGCGTCTGAATCGGCATTCGCGCGAACAAGTGGTCGCGCTGCACGACCATCTGCTCGCCCTGCCCGAGGTCATCGCGTTCTATCACGTGGCCGGCGCCAACGATTTCCTGGTGCACGTCGGCGTGCGCGACGCCGACCATCTGCGCGAGTTCGCGATGGCGGCGCTGACCTCGCGGCCCGAGGTCGCGCACATCGAGACCAACCTGATCTTCGAGTTCCGCCGTAGCGCCGACCTGCCGATCTACGCTCGCCCGTTCGAATGACTCAGGCCGCGGCGGCCTCGCTGCCCGCATCGAGCGAGGCCAGCCAGTCGTCGTCTGACCCCTCGTTGACGCCTTCGAACAGGATCGTCGACAGATAACGTTCGCCGGTATCCGGCAGCATCGCGAGAATGACCGAGCCCGGTGCCGCGTGCTCCGCCACCTTGAGCGCTGCTGCGGCCGTGCCGCCCGCGGAGATGCCGACGAAGATGCCTTCCTCGGTCGCGAGTCGACGTGCGGTGTCGCGTGCCAGCAGGTCTTCGACCGGCAGGATCTGGTCGGCCACCGACTTGTTCAGCACCTGCGGCACGAAGTCCGGCGTCCAGCCCTGGATCTTGTGCGGCGCCCAGGCATTGCCCGCCAGCAGTGACGCGCCCGTCGGCTCGGTCGCGGTGATTCGCACTTCGGGGCGCGCGACCTTGAGCACTTCGCCGACGCCGGTGAGCGTGCCGCCGGTGCCCCAGCCGCTGACGAAATGGTCGAGTCGGCGCCCGGCGAAATCGCGCAGGATTTCTGCCGCCGTCGTGTTGCGGTGATAGGCCGGATTCGCCGGATTCTCGAACTGGCGCGCCAGGAACCAGCCATGCTTCTTCGCGAGTTCCTCGGCGCGACGCACCATGCCGCTGCCGCGCTCTGCGGCCGCGGTCAAGATCACCTTGCCGCCATAGGCGCGAATCAGCTTGCGGCGTTCGACCGAGAAGGTTTCGCTCATCACCGCGACGAACTTGTAGCCACGCGCCGCCGCGACCGCCGCGAGCGCGACGCCGGTATTGCCCGAGGTCGCTTCGACGATGGTGTCGCCGGGCTTCAACTGACCGCGCTGCTCGGCATCGAGGACGATCGCGAGCGCGAGGCGGTCCTTGACCGAACCGGCCGGATTGAAGGCCTCGACCTTGACGTACAGATCGACATGCTTCGGCGCGAGTCGGTGCAGCTTCACGACCGGCGTATTGCCGATGGTGTCGAGGATGGAATTGAAGATGGTCATGGCGATGCTCCCGGGTGGTGAGGGAAAGAGGTATCAGGCGGCGCGGTCGAGCGGAAGTGAAGGCGCAGGCACGTCGAGACATCGTCCGGCCAGCGGCGGTGCGCCGAACCAGTGCAATTCGCCCGCCAGTGCCGCGACTTCACCGAGGATGAGCAGGGCCGGCGAACGCACCGCGTGATCGCGCGCGATCTCGGGCAAGTCGGCCAAAGTACCGGTCACGACGCGTTGTTCGGCGCGGCTGCCGTTCTCGACGATCGCGAATGGCGTGCTCGCCGCACGACCATGTGCGACCAGACGATCGCGAATGCGTTCAAGCCCGGCCACGCCCATGTAGAACGCCAGCGTCTGCCGATCCTGGGCCAGCCCGACCCAATCCAACCGGTCGGCGGATTTTTCGCAATGTGCGGTGACCAGACGTACCGACTGCGCATGATCACGATGCGTCAGCGGAATGCCGGCATGGGCCGCGCAAGCACTCGCGGCCGTGATGCCGGGCACGACTTCAAACCGGATGCCGGCGGCCTTCAACGCCTCGAGTTCTTCGCCGCCGCGCCCGAACACGAACGGATCACCGCCCTTCAAGCGCACGACGCGCGCACCGCGCCGCGCGTGTTCGATCATCAGGGCATGGATGCCGTCCTGTTCGACGCGATGCTGGCCGGCCTGCTTGCCGACATCGATGAAGCTCGCGTCGCGGCGCGCCAGCGCCAGCACCTCGGCACTGACCAATTGGTCGTGCAGGATCACGTCGGCCTCGTTCAGGGCACGCAACGCGCGCAACGTGAGCAGCCCGGGATCGCCGGGGCCGGCCCCGACCAGCACGACCGAGCCGCCGCGTTCGATCGCGGCAACGTCGTCCAGCGCGTCCTGCAAGGCGATGTCGGCGGCGATGTGCTGCTTCGCGCGCACCAGACGCGGCACCGGACCGGACAATACGCGCTCGAACCAGCGGCGACGCTGCGGCAAGTCGGACCAGCGCGCGCGGATCGCCTCGCGATGGCGCTCGAACAGGTCGATCAGATCACCGAGCGATTCGTCGAGCACGGTCTCGATTTGCGCGCGCACATGGCGCGCCAGCATCGGCGCGGTGCCGGCCGAGGAAATCGCGACCTGCAAACGGCCTCGATTCACCATGGCCGGCAACTGCACGTTCGAGCGTGCCGAATCATCGACGACATTCGCGAACATGCGGCGCGACTCGGCGGCGGCGGCAATCGCGGCATTGGTGTTGGCGTCGTTGGTCGCGGCGATGACCAGCCAGGCATCGTCGAGATGCGTCGCGTCGAATGCGGCGACGACGAGTTCGACGCGCCCGGCGTGGGCCAGCGTCGCCACGTCGTCGCCGACGGCCAGCGCCACCACGGCAATCGCTGCGCCAGTGTCGAGCAGGGCGCGGATCTTGCGTGCTGCCACCGAACCGGCGCCGACCACGAGCACACGCCGCCCGCGCAGGTCCGCGAACAGCGGGAACAGTCGTGTCGGGGTCATCTTGGCGGCATCGGCGCTCATGGGTCCAACCTAGGTCCGGCATCCGGCTTTTGGAAATGCCGACAGGGACTTGGCTTATGCCTGAAACGCATAAGCCGCACTGGCTTTACAACTCCAGCCATCGCCGCTAGGTTGATTCCATCCCTTCATCGCGATGCGAAGATATTTATGACCCTGACGCAGCTGCGCTTCATCGTCGCCATCGCCGACTCCAATCTCAACATCACCCAGGCCGCGACCAAGGTCCATGCAACCCAGCCCGGGCTGTCGAAGCAGCTCAAGCAGCTCGAGGACGAACTCGGTTTCCAGCTGTTCACGCGGCGCGCGCGCAGCATCGAGGCGATCACGCCGGCCGGCGAGCGTGTGTTGAAACATGCGCGCATCGTGCTCGCCGAGGCCGCCAACATCCGCGCCGTCGCCGCGAACCT
>DATMVT010000142.1:0-13024 GCA_035562895.1 Patescibacteria group bacterium
GCCGCGACGATGTCGCCGACATCGAATCCCTTGAAGGCCTCGTAGACTTCTCCGAGCGCGCCCTGCTGCAGGAACAACTGGATGCGCCCGCTCTGGTCCTGGATCTGGGTGAACGCGGCCTTGCCCATCACGCGCTTGGCGAGCATGCGCCCGGCGACGCGCACGCGGCGCGCGGCCACTTCGATCGCCTCCGCTGGCCATTGTTCCTTGTCCGCGAACTCATCCTGCAACTGCCCCGCGAACGCATCCGGTCGGAAGTCGTTCGGATAGGCATTGCCCTGTTCGCGCAGCGCATGCAGCTTGGCGCGGCGTTCGGCGATCAGGCGGTTTTCGTCCACGATGGGCGCGTTCGCAGGCGTCGATTCGGTCATGGTCATTCCTCGGATCAGGCGTCGGCGCGCTTGGAACCGGCCTCGAGGCCGGACTTGAGACTGGCTTCGACGAACTCGTCGAGATCGCCGTCGAGCACCTTCTGCGTATCAGTGCGCTCGACGCCGGTGCGCAGATCCTTGATGCGCGACTGGTCGAGCACGTACGAGCGGATCTGCGAGCCCCAGCCGATGTCCGACTTGGTGGCTTCGAGCGCCGCCTTTTCGGTGTTGCGCTTCTGCAACTCCAGTTCGTACAGCTTCGCCTTCAGCATCTTCATCGCGTTGTCGCGATTCTGGTGCTGCGAACGTCCGGTCTGGCAGGCCACCACCGTGTTCGTCGGCACGTGCGTGATGCGCACCGCCGACTCGGTCTTGTTGACATGCTGGCCGCCGGCACCGGAGGAGCGGTAGACGTCGGTCCTGAGGTCGGCCGGATTGATGTCGATGTCGATGTCATCGTCGACTTCCGGCGACACGAACACCGACGTGAACGAGGTGTGGCGCCGATTGTCCGAATCATACGGCGACTTGCGCACCAGACGATGCACGCCGGTCTCGGTCTTCAACCAACCGTAGGCGTAGTCGCCTTCGACACGGAACGTCGCGCTCTTGATTCCTGCCACTTCGCCGGCCGATGCTTCCAGCAACTCGGCCTTCCAGCCGCGCTTCTCGGCAAAGCGCAGGTACATGCGCAGCAGCATTTCCGCCCAGTCCTGCGCTTCGGTGCCGCCAGCGCCAGCCTGGATGTCGACGAACGCGGCATGCGCATCCATCTTGCCCGAGAACATGCGCTGGAACTCCAGCTTCTCGACACGCGCAGCCTGGCCATCGAGGTCGTCGCTGACCGCGATCGCGGTGCCCTCGTCGCTTTCAGCGATGGCCAGTTCGAGCAATTCATTGGCTTCGGTCAACGCACTGGTCAGACCGGAAATCTCGCCGACGATCTTTTCGAGGAGCGCGCGCTCGCGACCCAGTTCCTGGGCGCGCGACGGGTTGTCCCAGATCGTCGGCAGTTCGAGCTCGCGCGTCACTTCCTCGAGGCGTTCGAACTTCGTCTCGTAGTCAAAGGTACCCCCTGAGCGCGGTGACGCGCTCCAGCAAGTCCGCGATGCGGGCTGCAATCGGATTGGTTTCGATCATGGCGATCAGTCGCTGAAAAATGGGCCGGGAAGAATACCAGAGCGATTCCAGAGCCTGTGCACGAACGGCGCATCAGGCCGGGCTGAAGTGGCGAACCAGCAACTTCACGCGACGATCGCCGCGCCACTCGTCGACACTTGGCTGGAACGCCACTCGAATGCGTCCAGAAGGCAATGTCCCGACATGCGCGCCGAAGGCGATGGCCTCATGCGCGACGCCGTCGCTCCCGACCAAGCGCATCGCGACGTGACGCTCGCCGACGACGCGGGCGGACACGATGTCGAACGCGCCATCGAACAGCGGCTCAGGAAAGGATTGCCCCCAGGGGCCGCCCTCGCGCAATGCCTCGGCCAGCGCGAGATCGATGTCACGGCCCGACAATTCGCCATCGGTCCACACTTCCGCCGCAAGCACGGCAGGGTCGATGCGCACCATCGCCAATCGGGTCATGGCATCGCGAAAGCGCGCGAGATGGGCGGCTTCCAGACTGAGTCCGGCCGCCATCGCATGCCCCCCGAAACGCAGGATCAGACCCGGTTCGCGCATGTCGAGCTCGGCGATCAGGTCGCGCAGGTGCACGCCCGGCACCGAACGCGCCGAGGCCTTGAGCTCGCTGCTGCCTTCGCTGGACGATGCGAATGCGAACACCGGACGGTGCACGCGTTCCTTGATTTTCGACGCCACCAGACCGATCACGCCGGCATGCCATTCCGGCTCATGCAGGCACAGGACCGGCGGCAAGTCGCCATCGAGCTGGAGATGCGCGACCGCCGCCTCGGCCTGGGCGACCATGTCCTGTTGCACGCCGCGCCGCTCGGAATTGATCGCGTCCAGCCGTGCCGCGAGCTCTCGCGCCTCGACGGGATCGTCGCTGCACAGGCAGGCGATGCCGATCTGCATGTCCTCCAGTCGACCGGCCGCGTTGACGCGTGGTCCGATGCTGAACCCGAGATCGGTCGCCGTCAGTTCTTCCTTGCGACGCTTGGACACCTCGATCAACGCCGCAACGCCGGCGCTGGCCTTGCCGGCACGGATGCGCTTCAGCCCGGCGGCGACCAGCACACGGTTGTTCTGGTCAAGCGGCACGACGTCTGCGACCGTTCCAAGCGCGACCAGATCGAGCAGCGCCGACAAGTCCGGCTCGCCCCGGACCGCATAAGCGCCGGATTCGCGCATCGACGCGCGCAGGGCCAGCAGGAGATAGAACATCACGCCGACGCCGGCCAGCACCTTGCTCGGAAAGGCATCGTCGCGCAGGTTCGGATTGACGATGGCATCGGCTTCGGGCAACGGGTCAGGCGGCAAGTGATGATCGGTCACCAGAACGCGACAACCGGCCTGCTTCGCGGCGCGCACGCCCGGCAGGCAGGCGATGCCGCTGTCGACGGTGATCAACAGGTCGGGCACGCCAGCGGCCACGATCTCTTCAACCAGCGCCGGCGTCAGTCCATAGCCGTGGATCGCGCGATTCGGCACCCTGACCGCGACATGCCGGGCACCGAGCAATCGCAACCCGCGATAGGCCACCGCCGCACCGGTCGCGCCGTCGCAATCGAAATCGCCGACGATCACGATGCGCGCATCGTGCGCAATCGCATCGCGCAACAACGCGCAAGCAGCCTCCAGACCACCCAACTGGCTCGGTGCCAGCATCCGCGACAGACGCAGGTCGAGTTGATCGCACGAGACCACGCCACGCGCGGCATACACGCGCGCCAAGACCGGATGCAACGAAGGCTCCGCGAGCAGCGGCACATCGGGCACGACGCGTCGCCGCAGTACCGGTGTCATGCCGGATCTCCGCGCCAGAAACGCAATCCGTGCCAGGGACGCCATTCGAATCGCTCACCGCTCTCGAATGCCATCAAGCTCGGTTCTCGACGGCGAAGCACGCGATGCAGGGCGGACGCCGCATCGTCGTTGCTGTCTCGCGCATCGATCAGGACCGACGCAGGCGGTTCGCCCGCATCGGCCAAAACGGGAACCCCGGACAGGTTGGCGCAGCCCAGCAGCAGCGCATCACGGGAATGGACCGCCGCGATGCGCGACGACAATGACGCCGGCGCGGTGCCGTCGCCGTGCAACCACAGGCTGTTCACCTCGGGCAGACCGCGCAGACGACGCGTCCGATTCACGGGGTGGTCATGCAAGGCCATCTGCAGTTCATTGAGCCATCGTCGCGTGATGCGCCCGGCATCGCCCTGCGGCAGTGCGTGGTCGATGAAGGCACCCAGCACATCCTCCGGCGACTCGCCGCCCAGCGGCGGTTGCGCCGCATCGGGTTGCACGTACCAACGCTCGGGCGAGGCTGCATGCCAACGCCATCCAGCCTCGTCGAACCATGGCCGAAGGGTCGCCTCGAAGCCGGAAATCTCGTCGTCGTCGATCCGCAGCGCACCGCAGGCAAGCATGCGCACACCCGCGACTTCGACACGCAGATGGCAGGGATCGGCGCGCAACCAGCGTCCATCACGATCGGACGGGGCATCGATGCGACGCGTGAGTGCCGCGGTCGGAACTGCAGCTGGAAGTTCGGGAAATGCAGTCTCCAGCAGGCCGCGCGTTCCCGGCACCGCATCGGGCAATCGGGTCGCCACCGTCAACCTGCGCCGCAGCATCGGCGCATGCGCGAGCAGCGCACCGGCATGGCGCCACGGCGGCAACCACAGCAGTGCCGTCATCGGTTCACTCGTAGCGAACGGCCACGATCTCGTACTCGCGACGGCCATTCGACGCGAGCAGCTCGACGGTGTCGCCTTCGCTCTTGCCGACCATGGCGCGCGCCATCGGCGACGTCACCGAGATCAGGCCCTGCTTGATGTCTGCCTCAAGCTCGCCGACGATCTGGTAGGTCACTTCGCTGTTGTTGTGCAATTCGAGCAGATCGACCGTGGCACCGAACACGATACGGGCACCAGCGTTGAGCTGGCTCACGTCGATCACCTCGGCGAAAGACAGCGTCGCTTCCAGCTCGTTGATGCGACCTTCGACGAAACCCTGCTGCTCGCGCGCCGCGTGGTATTCGGCGTTTTCCTTGAGATCGCCGTGTGCACGCGCTTCGGCGATCGCCTGGACGATGCGCGGACGCTCGACCGACTTGAGGCGCTCGAGTTCGCTGCGCAGGCGCTCGACGCCGCGCTTGGTCAGAGGAGGTCTTCTCATGCCTGCAGTTCCTGGTGGAGTTCCTGAAGCGCGCTGACACGCTCGGAGTTGCGATAGTCCAGCGAATGCAGCAAGGCGCGCGCGCCGGCCACGGTCGTCGAATAGGTGACCCGGTGCTGCAGCGCGTCGCGACGGATGGAGAACGAATCCGCGATCGCCTGCTTGCCTTCGGTGGTGTTGATGATGAACACGATCTCGCCGTTCTTGATCGCATCGCCGATGTGCGGTCGCCCATCGAGCACCTTGTTGATGCGCTCGCACGGAAAACCGCGACCTCGCAAATAGTCGCACGTGCCGGCCGTCGCGACCATCGAATAGCCGCGACGCAGCAGCTCTTCGGCCACGACGTCAATCCGCGGCTTGTCGGCATCGCGGACGCTGACGAACACTTTGCCGAGCGGCGGCGCCTTGATGCCGGCAGCCTCGTGCGCCTTCGCGAAGGCTTCACCGAAGTTGCGACCGACGCCCATCACCTCGCCGGTCGAGCGCATCTCCGGCCCGAGGATGGGATCGACGCCCTGGAACTTCAGGAACGGGAAGATCGCTTCCTTGACCGAGTAGTAACCCGGGATGATCTCGCGTGTCGCGCCCTGCGCCGCGAGCGTCTGTCCGGCCATGCAGCGCGCGGCGATCTTGGCCAGCGGCAGGCCGGTCGCCTTCGACACGAACGGCACGGTGCGCGAGGCACGCGGATTCACCTCGAGCACGAAGATCGTTTCGCCCTGGATCGCGAACTGGGTGTTCATCAGGCCCACGACCTTGAGCGCCTTGGCCATGGCTTGCACCTGTTCGCGCAGACGGCCCTGGATCGAGGCCGACAGCGAATACGGCGGCAGCGAACACGAACTGTCGCCCGAGTGCACGCCGGCCTCTTCGATGTGTTCCATGATGCCGCCGATCAGCGTGTCGCCTTCGGCATCGGCGATCAAATCGACATCGACCTCGACGGCATTGTCGAGGAAGCGGTCAAGCAGCACCGGCGATTCGTTCGACACGTGCACCGCATCGGTGATGTAACGCCTGAGGTCGGCGTCGCCATGCACGATTTCCATCGCGCGACCACCGAGCACGTAGCTCGGGCGCACGACCAGCGGATAACCGATTTCGCGCGCCAGAGCGATCGCTTCGTCGGGATTGCGCGCGGTGCGGTTCGGTGGCTGCAACAGTCCGAGCTGACTGACCAGCTTCTGGAAGCGTTCGCGGTCTTCGGCCAGGTCGATCGAATCCGGCGACGTGCCGATCACCGGCACGCCGTTCGCCTCGAGCGCACGCGCCAGCTTCAGCGGCGTCTGGCCACCGTACTGCACGATCACCCCCTTGGGCCTTTCCTTGTCGACGATTTCGAGAACGTCTTCGAGCGTCAGCGGTTCGAAGTACAGGCGATCCGAGGTGTCGTAGTCGGTCGACACGGTCTCCGGATTGCAGTTGACCATGATGGTCTCGTAACCATCGTCACGCAGCGCAAGCGCCGCGTGCACGCAGCAGTAGTCGAACTCGATGCCCTGGCCGATGCGGTTCGGGCCGCCGCCGAGCACGATGATCTTGTCGCGATCGGTGGGTGCGGACTCGCATTCTTCCTCGTAGGTCGAATACAGGTAGGCGGTATCGGTCGCGAACTCCGCGGCGCACGAGTCGACGCGCTTGTAGACCGGGCGCACGTTCAGCGCGCGGCGCAGATGCCGCACCGCGTCCTCGTTGGTGCCGACCAATTGCGCAAGTCGCGCATCCGAGAAGCCGACGCGCTTCAGCGCACGCAGGCGATTCGCATCCAGCGCCACCAGCCCCTGGTGCGCGACCTTCTGCTCCATCTGCACCAGTTCCTCGATCTGGCGCAGGAACCAGTGGTCGATGAAGCTGAGCTCGTAGATCTGCTGCAACGTCAGTCCGGCACGGAAGGCATCGGCGACGTAGAACACCCGCTCCGGGCCGGCTTCGCGGACCTGGCGTTTGAGTTCGATCAACGCATCCGCGCTTTCGAATTCATCGCGCGTGGGATCGAGCCCGACCTTGCCGGTCTCGAGGCCGCGCAACGCTTTCTGCAGCGACTCCTGGAAGTTGCGCCCCATCGCCATGACTTCGCCGACCGACTTCATCTGCGTGGTCAGGCGCGAATCGGCGGCCGGGAACTTTTCGAACGCGAAGCGCGGGATCTTGGTCACGACGTAGTCGATCGCCGGCTCGAACGAGGCCGGGGTCAGGCCTCCGGTGATGTCGTTGCGCAGTTCGTCGAGGGTATAGCCGACCGCAAGCTTGGCGGCGATCTTCGCGATCGGGAACCCAGTCGCCTTCGAGGCCAGCGCCGACGAACGCGAGACGCGCGGATTCATCTCGATCACGACGACGCGGCCATCGCGCGCGTTCACGCCGAACTGCACGTTCGAACCGCCGGTGTCGACGCCGATCTTGCGCAGCACCGCGATCGAGGCGTCGCGCAAGCGCTGGTATTCCTTGTCGGTGAGGGTCTGCGCCGGCGCGACGGTGATCGAGTCGCCGGTGTGCACGCCCATCGGATCGAAGTTCTCGATCGAACAGACGATGATGCAGTTGTCCGCCTTGTCGCGAACCACTTCCATCTCGAATTCCTTCCAGCCGAGCACCGATTCCTCGACCAGGACTTCGCTGGTCGGCGAGAGTTCGAGGCCGCGCTTGATGATCTCGACGAATTCTTCGCGGTTGTAGGCGATGCCGCCGCCGGAACCGCCGAGCGTGAAGCTCGGGCGGATGATGGTCGGGTATCCGACGCGGGTCTGGATGTCGAGCGCCTGCTCCAGCGTGCGCGCGACTTCCGCTTTCGGGCATTCCAGGCCGATGTCCAGCATCGCGCGACGGAACAGTTCGCGGTCCTCGGCCATGCGGATGGCGTCGCGCGAGGCGCCGATCATCTCGACGCCGTATTTCTCCAACACCCCGTGGTCGGCAAGATCGAGCGCGGTGTTCAGCGCGGTCTGCCCGCCCATGGTCGGCAGCACCGCGTCCGGGCGCTCCTTGGCGATGATGCGTTCGATCGTGCGCCAGTTGATCGGCTCGATGTAGACGGCATCGGCCATCTCCGGGTCGGTCATGATCGTCGCCGGATTCGAGTTCACCAGCACGACGCGGTAGCCCTCGGCCTTCAGCGCCTTGCAGGCCTGTGCGCCGGAATAGTCGAACTCGCATGCCTGGCCGATCACGATCGGACCGGCGCCGATGATCAGGATGGTCTTCAGGTCGGAACGCTTGGGCATGAGCACCTCGGCCCCGCGTTCGCACGCAGGACAATTCGATGGTTTCGGAGGATGCGGATTCTACCCGGTTCGCCCCGCCGATTCCTGACCGGAATCGGACATCGGGCGCGATTCGCGTCAGTTCACGACGGTGACTTCGACGACCGTGCTGCGCGGAATGTCGATGTTCATCGCGAAGCCACGGCTCATGTCCTCGATCACCAGGCCGGCGCGATTGAATCGCTTCAGGGTGCCCTTGCGCGTCGTGCGCAGGTTGGTCTTGATCACGATCGACTTGCCGATCTGCCCTTCGAGTTCCTCATAGGCCACCTTGCGCGGCCCGGCCGGAACCACCGCAGGCACCGGCTTGGCGACCACGGCCTGGGTCGGCTTCGCTGCAACGGCAGGGGCCGGCGGTGTCGCGACCGGCTTGACCGCCTGTTCGCGCGGCGCCGGGTCCGGTGCGTTCAACGGGTCGAACACCGGTTGGCGCGTCTGCGCCGATACGGCAGTCGCGCAAACGACCAAGGCGGCAACGATCCATCGGAACATCATGCGTTCGGACTCAGGCGGTGATGGTCGGATTCGAAGCACGAGTCGCGCCAAGGCGCGCATGCATCTCGCGCAGGAACGGCTCGAACACGCGCGAGACGTCATGCGGACCCGGACTCGCTTCCGGATGCCCCTGGAAACTGTAGGCCGGCGCATCGGTCAGCGCGATGCCCTGCAGCGAACCATCGAACAACGAACGATGCGTCGCACGCATGTTCGCCGGCAAGCTCGCTTCATCGACCGCGAAACCGTGGTTCTGCGAGGAAATCATCACGCGGCCGGTATCGAGGTCGATCACCGGGTGGTTGGCGCCGTGATGGCCGAACTTCATCTTCAGCGTTCTGGCGCCAGCGGCAAGGCCGAGCAGCTGGTGCCCCAGGCAGATGCCGAAGGTTGGCACACGTTCGGCGATGAATACCTTGATCGCAGCGATCGCGTAGTCGCAAGGCGCCGGATCTCCGGGGCCATTGGACAGGAACACGCCGTCCGGCTTCAGCGCCAGCACGTCGGCGGCCGACGTCTGCGCCGGCACCACGGTGACGCGGCAGCCACGGTCGACGAGCATGCGCAGGATGTTGTGCTTGACGCCGAAATCATAGGCGACGACGTGCAGTTCGCCGGTTTCGCGCGGCGCACTGCCACGATCGAGATCGAAGCTGCCCTGGTCCCAGACGTAGGACTTCGGCGTGGTCACGAGTTGCGCGAGATCCATGCCCTTCAGCCCGGGGAAGTCGCGCGCCGCGGCGATGGCGGCATCGACGTCCTTCGACGCGGCGCCGGCGACGATGCAACCTCCCTGCGCACCCTGCTCGCGCAGGATCCGCGTGAGGCGACGCGTGTCGATCTCGGCAATTCCGACGATGCCGTGCCGGCACAGGTAGTCCGGAAGCGAAACGGTGCTGCGCCAATGGTCGCTGTGCCGCGTTGCGCTGCGCACGATCAGTCCGGCCGCATGCACGCCATCGGATTCGGCGTCGTCTTCATTGCATCCGGTGTTGCCGACGTGCGGATAGGTCAGCGTGACGATCTGGCGGCTGTAGGACGGATCGGTGAGGATCTCCTGATATCCGGTCATCGCGGTGTTGAACACCACTTCGCCGACGGTCAAGCCCTCGGCGCCGATCGAGACGCCATGAAACAAGCTGCCGTCCGCGAGGGCCAGCAGTGCAGGAATGGTCGACATGAAACGCTCCGGAAAGAAGGAGGCGGTGCGAACCGCGAGCGGACGCGGATTCTAGCAGCCCAAGACCTCAATCCGGAGCGGCGACCGCTTGGTCCAGGGTGTATCTGCCCGCAGATCGCCCGGCGATCCAGCGCGCCGCCCGCAACGCGCCACGCGCGAAGACCGCACGTGAACTCGCGCGATGGGTGAATTCGAGCCGCTCGCCCTCGCCCGCAAACAGGACGGTGTGGTCGCCGGCAATGTCGCCGCCGCGCACCGTCGCAAAACCGATCTCGCCGAGTGCGCGTGGCTCGACCAGGCCTTGGCGCGCAAACACGCCGACCTCATCCAGGGTTCGACCGCGGGCTTCGGCGATCGCACGCCCGAGCGTCAATGCCGTACCCGAAGGGGCATCGCGCTTGTGGCGATGGTGGGCCTCGATGATTTCGACATCGAACTCTTCACCCAGGGCCGCCGCCGCATCCGCCGCCAATCGCCGCAACAACGCGACGCCGATGCTGAAATTCGCCGACCACAGCACCGGAATCCGCGCCGCCGCGTGATCCAGCGCCTCGCGTTGCGACTCGCTCAGGCCGGTCGTGCCGCAGACGAAGGCCATTTCGCGCTCCACCGCCAGTGCGAGCGCGGCATCGAAGCTCGCGGCACTGGAGAAATCGACCAGCACCTCGGCCTGCTGCTCCGGTTCCAGCACACTGTCGTACGCCAGCGACTCCGGCAACGCCGGCCAGACCAGTTCGCCATCCATTCGCGAACCCGGTCGAACCAAGGCCGAAACGACCCGCACGTCATGGCGTGCCGACGCCAGCGCGAGAATTTCCTGACCCATGCGACCCGAGGCACCGAACAGGATGATGGGGGTGGGCATGGACATGGACTCTTTTCAGATGGATCGAATACAGACTATCGCCCAGCCATCGGCGCGGCGTGACCGAGTGCGCAACTAGCCCAAGTCTCCGGACTTCACGGCGCGATCGATCGACATCAGTGTTTCCAGCAGCGCCCTCATCTTGCCGAGCGGCCACGCATTCGGTCCGTCGGACAGCGCCTTGTCCGGGTCCGGGTGGGTTTCCATGAACAAGCCCGACACGCCGACCGCCACGGCCGCACGCGACAAGGCCGGCACGAATTCGCGCTGGCCGCCACTGGTCGTGCCCTGCCCGCCTGGCAACTGCACCGAATGGGTGGCGTCGAACACCACCGGGCAGCGCGTTTCGCGCATCACCACCAGCGAACGCATGTCGGAGACCAGATTGTTGTAGCCGAAGCTGGCGCCGCGTTCGCAGACCATGATCTGCTCGTTGCCGACCGCGCGCGCCTTCTCGACGACGTGTTTCATGTCCCAAGGCGCGAGGAACTGGCCCTTCTTGATGTTCACCGGCTTCATCGTGCGCGCCACCGCCTGGATGAAATCGGTCTGGCGACACAGGAAGGCCGGGGTCTGCAGCACGTCGATGACCGAGGCCACTTCGTCGAACGGCGTGTATTCGTGGACGTCGGTGAGCAAGGGCACACCCAGCTGGCGTTTCACTTCCGACAGGATGCGCAGGCCTTCGGCCATGCCCGGCCCACGGAAACTGGTGGCGGACGACCGATTCGCCTTGTCGAAGCTCGACTTGAAGATGAACGGGATGCCGAGCGCCGCGGTGATTTCCTTCAGCGTTCCGGCCGTGTCGATCTGCAATTGCTCGCTCTCGACGACACAGGGCCCGGCGATCAGGAAGAACGGATGGTCGAGACCGATCTCGAAGTCGAGCAGCTTCATGCCGCCACCTCGCGCGTCTTCATGTTGCGCTGATGCGCCAGCGCCGCCGTGACGAAGCCGATGAACAGCGGGTGGCCCTTGAGCGGCGTCGACAGGAATTCCGGATGCGCCTGACAGGCCAGGAACCACGGATGATCGCGGTACTCGATCATCTCGACCAGGCTGTCATCCATCGACTTGCCGGAAAACACCATGCCGAGTTCGGCGAAGCGGTCGAAGTAGCGATTGTTGAATTCGTAGCGATGGCGATGGCGTTCGCTGACCACGTCCTTGCCGTACAACTGATAGGCAAGCGTGCCGAGCCGGACGCGGCAGTCCTGCGCGCCGAGGCGCATCGTGCCGCCGAGGTCGGAGGCCTCGCTGCGCTGCTCGACGTCGCCGGCGCTGGTGCGCCATTCGGTGATCAGGCCGATCACCGGATTCAGCGTCGAACGGTCGTTCTCGGTGCTGTTCGCATCGCTGAGGCCGGCGACGTTGCGCGCAAAATCCACGACCGCCGCATGCAAGCCGTAGCAGATGCCGAAGTAAGGAATCTTGTGGGTTCGCGCATGTCGGGCCGACGCGATCTTGCCTTCGAAGCCGCGCTTGCCGAAGCCGCCAGGCACGAGGATGGCATCGACGCCGGCCAGCAGGTCGGTACCTTCGGATTCGACGCGTTCGCATTCGATCCAGCGCAAGTCGACCTGCACCGACTGCTGCAAGCCGCCGTGCTTCAAGGCCTCGCCGAGCGATTTGTAGGCATCCTTGTGCTCGACGTACTTGCCGACGATCGCGATCGTCACCCTCGCCTTCGGGTGCGCTTCGCGTTCACAGATTTCATGCCACGCCGACAGGTCGGCCGCCTGCGTGACCGGCAGTTTCAACTGGTCGACGGCCAGTTGGTCGAGCCCCTGCTGCATGAACCATTCCGGGATCTGGTAGATCGACGGCAAATCCACGGCCGAGATGACCGCCTTCTCGGGCACATTCGTGAACAGCGCGATCTTGCGGCGCTCGGCGTCCGGCAAAGGCTGCTCCGATCGGCACAGCAAGACGTCGGCCTGGATGCCGATGTTGCGCAGCTCCTTGACCGAGTGCTGCGTCGGTTTCGTCTTGATCTCGCCGGCGGCCTTGATGTACGGCACCAGGGTGAGATGCATAAACAGGGTCTTGTCGATGCCGCGTTCGATCCGCAACTGGCGAATGGCTTCGAGGAACGGCAGCGACTCGATGTCGCCGACCGTGCCACCGACTTCGACCAGCGCCACGTCGTAGCCCGCAGTCGCCTCCTCGACGGCGCGCTTGATCTCGTCGGTGATGTGCGGAATGACCTGCACGGTCGCCCCGAGGTAATCGCCGCGGCGCTCCTTGCGGATCACGTTCTCGTAGATCTTGCCGGTGGTGATCGCGTTGCGGCGCGTCAGGCGGGTGTTGACGAAGCGCTCGTAGTGACCGAGATCGAGGTCGGTCTCGGCGCCATCGTCGAGGACATAGACCTCGCCGTGCTGGTACGGGCTCATCGTGCCCGGGTCGACGTTGATGTAGGGGTCGAGCTTCATCATCGTGACGCGCAGGCCGCGGGCCTCGAGGATGGCGCCCAGCGACGCCGATGCGATGCCCTTGCCCAACGAGGACACCACACCGCCGGTTACGAAAATCAGGGGAGTCATGA
>DATMVT010000143.1:0-2155 GCA_035562895.1 Patescibacteria group bacterium
CCGACCATGTTCCGCTACTACCTCAAGCTCGGCACGCGCAGCCTGCGCCGCAACCCGTTCCTGACCGCGTTGATGGTGCTCATCCTCGGCTTCGGCGTCGGCACCAGCATGACCGCGTTCACGGTGATGCACGTGCTCGGCGGCGACCCGATGCCGCACAAGAGTGCCCGGCTGTTCGTGCCCCAACTCGACAACGGCTCGATGGAGGGCTACACGCCCGGGGACGACCCGGACTTCCAGCTCAGCTACATCGACACGATGAACCTGCTGAAGGACGCCAGGGGCAAGGAGCGCACCGCGATCTACGGCCTGGCACCGACGATCGATTCCGGCCGCGCCGACCTGCCGCCGTTTTTCGAACCCGGCCTCGCGACGATGGCGAGCTTCTTCCGCATGTTCGAGGTGCCCTTCCGCTACGGCGGTGCCTGGGACGAGAGCGCCGAACGTGAGGGCGCCTTCGTCGTGGTCATCAGTCGCGAACTGTCGGAACGCCTGTACGGCGACACCGACCCGACCGGCAAGCAGCTGCGCATCGACGATCGCGACTACCGCATCAGCGGCGTCATCGACGATTGGCGTCCAGTACCGAAGTTTTACCGCCTGCTCGGCACCGGCGCGATCTCGCCGACCGAGCACGTGTTCGTGCCGTTCCAGAACGCGATTGCCCGCGAATGGCGCAACAACGGCTGGACCAATTGTTCCGGCAGTTCGCGCGAACCCGGATTCGCCGGCTTCCTGAAGGCGGAATGCAACTGGATCCAGTACTGGGTCGAACTGCCCGATGCCCAGTCGGTCAGCGAATACCGCGACTATCTGGGCGCCTACCACGCCGAACAGCAGAAGCTCGGACGCATGCCGCGCCCGGCGAACTTCGCGCTGCGCGACCTGCGCGAGTGGCTGGCGTTCAACGAAGTGGTCGATGCCGACACGCGACTGCAGACCTGGATCGCCTTCGGCTTCCTGCTCGTCTGCCTGGTCAACGTGATCGGCCTGCTGCTGGCGAAGTTCACGGCGCGCGGCGGCGAGATCGGCGTGCGCCGCGCGCTCGGTGCGACGCGCATGGAGATCGTGCGCCAGTACCTGGTCGAGACCGTCGTGATCGGTGCCTTCGGTGGCATGGTCGGACTCGGCCTCAGCTACTTCGGGCTGGCCATCGTCGACAAGTACGGGCTCGGTGAAGCCGGCATCGCGCGCATGGACGTGTCGCTGCTGTTCGCCACCGTCGCGCTCGCGGTCGTGTCCTCGGTGCTCGCCGGCCTGTTGCCGACCTGGCGCGCGGCCCAAGTCACGCCGGCGATGCAGTTGAAGTCGCAGTGAACCCACGCATCCGAGGAACGACCATGGAAATCAAGCCGATTCTTTCGACCCTGATGCGCAACAAGACCGGCGTCTTCGTGATCGCCGCGCAGGTGGCGCTGACGCTGGCGATCGTCGCCAACGTGTTCTACATCGTGCGCGACCGCCTGAACGAGGCGAACCGACCCTCCGGCGTGGACGAGGACAACACCTTCATGATCCGCGTCGGCGCTTATCGGCCGGTGATCGATCCGTTCGCCGACTCGGCCCGCGATCTCGCGGCACTGCGCGCCATTCCCGGCGTGATCCATGTCGCCGAGGCGAACCAGATGCCGCTGTCGCAGAGCGGCAACAACTCCGGCGTCTCGGCGGCACGCGGCCAGCAGCAGATCAGCAGCAGCGCGGCGTTCTACGAGAGCGGCGACTCGCTGATCGATGCGCTCGGGCTCAAGCTCGTCGCCGGTCGCGATTTCGCCGCCGCCGACGTCATCGAGATCGCCGCCGGCGGTCCGCCGCCGGAAGGCCCGTATCCGGTGATCGTGACGCAGGCGCTGATCGACAAGGTGTTCCCCGGCGAGCAGCAGCCGATCGGCAAGGCGCTCTATCTCGGCACCGGTCCGAACGCCGACGAGATGCGCATCATCGGCGTCGTCGCGGCGCTGACCACGCCCTGGGGCCGCGCATCCTGGGGCCTCGCGAACGCCGGCGACGTGTCGATGATCGCGCCGTTCCGCCGCGGCACCGACTCGCCGCTGTACATCGTGCTTACCGAACCCGGCGCGCTCGACGGCGCGATGAAGGCCGCCGAGTCGCTGCTGGTGACGCCCGGCAACGGCCGCGTCCTCGGCAACAACCGCTC
>DATMVT010000144.1:0-4113 GCA_035562895.1 Patescibacteria group bacterium
GACGGCCAGCCGCCGCTGATCGTCGATGCCGCCGCCGACCGCTATTACGGCGGCCTGACGCTGAAGCCGCTGTTGCCGTATTGCCTCGGCACGATCGCGTCGAGCGAATGGAAGGTGGTTCCGTCCGCCGAAATCGACAAGTTGCGGGCGATGAATGCCGGACTGCCGCTGTCGCGTCTGCTGTGGCTGTACGTGATCGGCACCTCGAACGGCACCACCCTGCTGCCCGGCTTCGATCTCAACGCGAAGTTCAAGCTGGTGAAGTGGCCGCAGATCGAGCGCGAGTTCCCGAAGCATTTCCGCATCGGCACCGCGATGATGAAGGGACCGGCGACCTTGCAGGAGATCGCCGACGGTTCCGGTGCCACGGTCGGCGAAGTCATCGACTTCGTCAACGCCTACGCCGCGATCGGTTTCGCCGTGCAGGACGGCGGCCAGCCGATCAGCGATCGTCGCGCACTGATCGAACGACTGCGCAGCCGCGCGGTCTGATGCCCCCCAAGTTCCAGGAGATTCCGATGTTCCGTACCGCCTTGCTTTCGCTCACCCTCGTCGCCGCCAGCTTCGTCGTTTCCGCCCAGGACGCCAAACCGGCACCCGCTGCCGCCGCCACCGTCGCGGCGACGACCAAGGTGCGCCTCAACACCAACATGGGCCAGATCGTCATCGAATTGAATGCCGCCAAGGCACCGAAATCGGTCGAGAACTTCCTCCAGTACGTGAAGGACAAGCACTACGACGGCACCGTGTTCCATCGCGTCATCCCGACCTTCATGATCCAGGGCGGCGGATTCACCGCCGACCTGTCGCAGAAGCCGCCACGCGCACCGGTGCAGAACGAGGCCGACAACGGTCTGTCGAACGTGCGCGGCTCGGTCGCGATGGCGCGCACCATGGATCCGCATTCGGCCGCGGCGCAGTTCTTCATCAACGTCGTCGACAACCCGAACCTGAACCACGTCAGCAAGGAAAACGGCTACACGTGGGGCTATGCCGTGTTCGGCAAGGTGGTCGAGGGCATGGACGTGGTCGATGCGATCAAGGCGGTCGCGACGGCTCCGAAGGGTCCGCTGCCCAGCGACGTGCCGGTCTCGGCCGTGGTCATCAACAGCGCGGAAATCCTGCCCTGATCGCCTCGGCTGTGGTGGGTGCGAACCGTGTTCGCACGCGCTTCGCGCAAGCCGACAAGCGCGTGCGAATGAGATTCGCACCCACATGATCACGCCGGCAACAGCGCGACGGCCGATGTCGACGCTGCTCATCTCCGACCTGCATCTCGACGCGGACCGCCCGGCCGTCACCGCGCTGTTCCTCGACTGGCTGCGTCGCGACGCGATCGACGCGAATGCGCTGTACATCCTCGGCGACCTGTTCGAGGCCTACATCGGCGACGATGACGACGCCCCGCTGATCGCGACCGTGGCCGAGGCGTTGCGCGCACTCGTCGATGCCGGAGTCCCGGTGTCCTTCGTTCACGGCAACCGCGACTTTCTGGTCGGGCCGGCGTTCGCGCAACGCGCTGGCGTGACGCTGCTCCCGGAATCCGGCGTCGTCGACCTGCACGGCACGCCGACCCTGCTGCTGCACGGCGACACGCTCTGCCTCGATGATGTCGCCTATCAACGCATCCGCGTGCAGTTGCGGCATCCGGACTGGCAACGGCAGTTCCTCGCGCAACCGCTGGCGGCAAGGCGCGCGTTCGCGGCGCAGGCGCGCGCGGACAGCGCGAAACACACCGGGTCGATGGATCGGGCGATCATGGATGTCACCGCCAGCGCGGTCGAAGCGGCGCTCGACGCGGCCGGTGTCCGCCGCATGATTCATGGCCACACGCATCGCCCGGCCGTGCATGATCTGGGCGATCGGCGGCAACGCATCGTGCTGGGCGACTGGTACGAACACGGCTCGGTGCTGCGCGTCGATGGCCACGACCTCACGCTGGCGACCTTGCCGCTGCCGGCCTGAAGAATCCGAAATTTCGCAGGCGCATTCCGGTGTCGCACCCGCGCCGTCCGCCCTGCCCAAGGGCAAGCTGTCGGTCACGGAGGAACCACCCCATGACCCACGCCCGCCACACCGGATTCACCCTGATCGAACTGATGATCGCGATCGCGCTGGTCGCCCTCCTCGCCGGCATCGCGCTGCCGTCCTATGCCTCGGCCCGCGCCGCCGCGCAGACGCTCACCTTGCGCAACGCCCTGCTCGGTGCGCTGACCGAATCGCGCAGTGCCGCCGCGTTCTACGAGCACGACACCATCCTCTGCCCCAGTCCGGATGGCGAGACCTGCAGCGACAGCTTCGAATGGCAGCACGGCTTCATCGCCGCGATCGATCTCAACGACAACGAACGCATCGACGAGACCGACCGACGCCTGCTGTATCGCGAAAAAGTCGAGGACGTGCGCCTGATCACGAGCAGCGGGCGCAAGCGCATCCAGTTCCAGCCGAACGGGTCCAACGCCGGCAGCAATGCCACCTTCACCTTTTGCGACGAGCGCGGCCCGACCCGCGCGACTGCCCTGGTGATGAACAATCGCGGCGACCTGCGCGAAGACCGGCCGAGCGCGATCGCGATCGCCGCGGCCTGCCGGATCTGACGGCGCGCTCAGTCGCCGGTCGGGAAGGCGTCGCGGTGCGCGAGCACGTAGGCGTACAACAACTCGGTCAAGTCGTCCGGGTATTCGCAGAACGCCTCGCTCAGCGCCTCCCAGTAGTCGTGCACCGGGCGCTCGAGATGGGCGATCTGGCCGTGCCGGACCGGGCGTTCGATGTCCGGGGCCTCGGCACCGAACAGCGCCACCGCTTCGGCGGTGATCGCCGCCAGCTGCTTCGCGCCGATGTCGCGCAGGGCTTCACCGGCGAACCAGGCGTGGTCGCCGCCGGAATTCGCGAAATACTGCTCGAAGCCGCCGCCGCTGACGTCCGACTCCAATTCCCAGACGCAGCGGAACACCTGCTCCGGACGCGACAGCGCATCGAACGGCGCACGCCAGAAACGCGCACCGGGATGTTCCGCCAACTCGCCGAGATAGCGATTCTTGTCCATGTCGTCCCGAACTCCGTGCAGCCAGCGTAGCGGAAGCGCTCCGTGTCATGCAGCGGTGCAAGCCGGTCTTGCCCGCGTCCGCGATTGCGCGACGGCGCCGGCGGGCGCAGATTGGCAGCAACCAGGAGCTGCCATGAACACATCCGTTTCCCGCATCCGCGAAATCGCCCATTGGTTCCCCGGCCGCGCCGCCGAGGACGGCGCCGGCGTGAAGTTGACGCGCCTGCTCGATCCGCAACTCGCGCGCCAGGCCGATCCGTTCCTGATGCTCGACGAATTCCGCTCGGACCAGGCCCAGGACTACATCGCCGGCTTCCCGCCGCATCCGCATCGCGGCTTCGAAACCGTCACCTACATGATCGACGGACGCATGCGCCATCGCGACAACCAGGGCAATCAGGGCGATCTCGGTCCGGGCAGCGTGCAGTGGATGACGGCGGCGCGCGGCATCGTGCACGAGGAGATGCCGCAGCAGGAGAACGGCATGCTCTGGGGCTACCAGCTTTGGATCAACTTGCCGGCGGCGATGAAGATGGGTGCGCCCGGCTATCAGGACATCGAAGCCGATCGCATCCCGACCGTGGCCCTCGCCTCCGGTGCCCAGGTACGCGTGATCGCCGGCCGCTTCGAGGACACCACCGGACCGGTCGCGAATCGCCCGACCGAGCCGCATTACCTCGACGTGCAGTTGCCGAAGGGCGCGCGCTTCGCGTGGACCTCGCCGGTCGGCCACACCGCCTTCGTGCAGGGCGTGTCCGGCCTGACCCGAGTCGGCACCCAGATCCGGCCGCTGCGCGAACGCGAACTGGTCATGCTGGGCACGGGCGAGCGCATCGAACTCGCGGCGGAATCCGATGCGCGCGTGCTGGTCATCACCGGCAAGCCGATCGGCGAACCGATCGCCGCCTACGGCCCATTCGTGATGAACACCCCCGACGAAATCCGACAGGCCTTCGACGACTTCCGCAGCGGCCGTTTCTGATCCCGCACGCCGCACGAGGCCGCTGCTTCCCCACACCGCCGCCGCTCGGCACCTTGCGGCGGCGTGTCATGCGACCGGAACACGG
>DATMVT010000145.1:0-3835 GCA_035562895.1 Patescibacteria group bacterium
ACCAGGCGATTGCTGATGTAGTGACCCCATTCGTGCGAGATGATCATGCCGTCGATCGTGCCGTCGCGACCGACGCCGACGCCGCGGAACAGCGTGGCAGTGTCGGGATTGGCATCGGCCAGTTGCGCGCGGATGGCATTGCCGTCCACCTGCCGGACCGACAAGGCCGGAATCGTCACCGTCGCGTCCGTGCCACCCAGCCCCGGGGGAAGTGCACCGGCCGCGTTGTCCGCGATGATCACGCCGACGGCGCCTGCAAGTTGGGCATTCTTGGTCTTGACGGTGAATCCGCACGTCCCGCGATCGATCAGCGCGATCTTGCCGTTGACCGCAGCGGCATTGGTCAACGCCGCACAGGCATCGAGCGGCGCGGTGGCCACCAGATCGTCGGTGACGTTGAAGGCCTGCGGACCAAATGACGCCGTGCCGTTCGGATAGTCGACCGCGTTCACGGTCAGGGTATGCGGTGCCACCGGACTCCACACGTACATCTGCATGCGCGGACGCATGCCGTCGGCGGGTGTCGACATGTTCGCGTTGTTGGCGCAGGTCGGCGCGCAGGTGCCGGTGTTGTCCTGCCCTTCGGCCTTGATGCTGTCGGCACCGACGCCGCCACGACCGAAGTTGTCGGCCTGGGCATTCCCGTCGACTTCCGCAAAACCGGCGTCGTAGTAGTCATCGTGCAACCAATTGATCCAGTAGAACTGCTGGATCGACGCGGCCTTGCGTTGGTCGGCGGACACGCCCGGCTCCGCGTTCACGTTGTAAATCCGGTCGAACACGCCGGACGCGGTCACGTTGGGACGAATGTCGGTGGCGACGTCGAAACCATCCGGATCGGCAAGATCAAGATACGCATCGGCGTTGTTGCCGGTGGCCTCGGTCGCCCCGGAAGGGAGCCAACCGTCGGTCGCCGACTGCGAGAACGGGGCATTCGCGAGCGTCACCAGCGACGGTGCCACATAGGCCGGCGTGAAGCCCGCAGCGCCGGTCGGGTGCGGCGTGTCGTTGCGACCGAAGGGATTGGGCAGCGGCAAGCCCAGCGGCGCTGGTTCTGCCCAGACGCGGTAGGAGAACGCGGACAGGCCACCGTCGGCCTGCTGAAAATTGCGGAACAACAAGCGGCCATCCTGCGCGCTGTAGACGTGTGCGTAGTACTCGGTATCGGCACGATCACCGGACTGCACCTGGGTTTCGACGTACCAGGCCGGGACGATGCCTCCCTCCGCCAGCGGGAAGTACACCGCCTTGACGCGCAGCGGATTGCGATTGATTGCACCGGCGGCGCTGCGCTGCTGGCCGACCGGATCGAACCACTGATACTCGCCATCATGCTTGCCCGCGCGCACGATCTGCGCTGCGGCGGCAAGATCGAAACCGTAGGCCGACAGGGCCAGCGCCGCCGCATCGGATTCACCGAGTGAAAACGCTGGCAACGACTTGCCGGCGCTCGCCTCGAAAAGGCGTTCGCTGCCGCGGAACGCCACCAATCGGGACTTCGCGTCGATCAGCAAACCGACGTCTTCGCGGAACACTTCGATGCCGTTGATGCGACGCTTGAACTGGACGATTTGGGCGCCGCCACGCATCGGGCTGGCATTCACCAGTTCGAACGCCTCCGACGCCGCCTTGGCGAAGCCGTTCCTCGTCAAGATCCGCTCCAGATGCGTACGCGCGACGCCCTCGACGCCCAGCGACTTGGCGTCATAGACCATCGGCAGCCCGTCCATCAGCACCCGCAAACGCGGCGCCGTGACGTCGGCGCTTTTGGCGCCGGCCGACTGAAGGGATCGATCAACCTGCGGAAGGGTCTGATCGGCGGCCAGCGCCGACTGCGCCAACAGCATGGAAACGGCGAGCGCGAGCGGTGCACGAGCGAACTTCGATGTCATGGACGAATCCCCTGGGTTCCGGCAAACGAGTCTGGATGAATCCCGATCGTAGCTCAGGACACCGCAGCGCGCGCGTGACCGCAGCCCCGGGGCCCGACGCTCAGGCACTCGATGCCGGGCCGCGCGCACCGGCGACGGGTTCGTCACGCAACGGCGTCAAGTGCGGATCGAGCGCGACGCGTTCATCGAACACGAAACAGCGGTCGCGGTAGCCGTAACCGCCGACTTGTTCGAAATAGCCGAGAATGCCGCCGTCGAGTTGCAACACGTGTTCGTAACCGGCCTGCTGCATCCAGATCGCGGCCTTTTCGCAGCGGATGCCGCCGGTGCAGAAGCTGACGAGGGTCTTGTCGCGCAGCGCTTCGCGATGCCGCTCCAGCGCCTCCGGCAATTCGGTGAATTTCGCGATCGGGAAGGTCAAGGCGCCCTCGAACGTGCCGTAGTCGATCTCCTGCGCGTTGCGCGTATCGACCATCACCAGCGCGCGGCCGGCATCGTCGCGGCCTTGTTCGAGCCAGCGGCGCAGGGTCGGTGGATCGACCGCGGCCGCGCGTGCGCCGACCGGATCCAGCCCGTCCTTGCGGAAGGTGATGATCTCGCGCTTGCGCTTCACCCGCAGGCGCTTGAACGGCACGTGTTCGCTCTCGCTCCACTTCACGATGAGGTCGGCGAAGCGCGCATCGATGCGCATCCAGGCGACGACGGCGCGGAGCGATTCAGGTTCGCCGGCCAGAAACAGGTTGATGCCCTCGGGCGTGACCAGGGCGGTGCCACGCAATGACGCCGCCTCGAAGCGGTCGCGCAGTTGCCGGGCGAGCGCGTCAGGGTCGGAAATGGCGACGAAATGATAGGCGGCGAGGTTCAGGATCATGTGCCCATGGTACCGGCTACAATCCGCGCCCCATGGCCCCGTAGCTCAGTTGGATAGAGCGCGCCCCTCCTAAGGGCGAGGCCGCACGTTCGAATCGTGTCGGGGCCGCCATCGCATCCTCAATCCTGGAGTTCCCCATGTCCGCACACGACATTCTGCAGTCGCTTGGCCTGACCGCCGACAATTCCGGCACCTATCTCGGCAACGGCGAATGGGCCAAGACCCAGGACGCGGGCGTTCTGGAACCGATCAACCCGAGCACCGGCGAAGTGATCGCGCGCGTGCACGCGAGTTCGGTCACCGACTACGAAACCATCGTCAGGCGCGCGCAGGACGCCTTCAAGGTCTGGCGCACGACGCCGGCACCGAAGCGTGGCGAAGCCATCCGCCTGTGCGGCGACGCGCTGCGCAGGCACAAGGACGCGCTCGGTTCGCTGGTCGCGCTGGAGATGGGCAAGATCAAGCCGGAAGGCGACGGCGAAGTGCAGGAAATGATCGACATCGCCGACTTCGCGGTCGGCCAGTCGCGCATGCTCTACGGCTACACCATGCACTCGGAGCGCCCGGGTCATCGCATGTACGAACAATGGCACCCGCTCGGTCTCGTCGGAATCATCAGCGCCTTCAACTTCCCGGTCGCGGTGTGGGCATGGAACTCGTTCATCGCGGCGATCTGCGGCGACATCTCGATCTGGAAGCCGAGCCCGAAAGTGCCGCTGTCGGCGATCGCGGCGATGAAGATCT
The DNA here is from genome assembly GCA_035562895.1 of Patescibacteria group bacterium. Classification (GTDB taxonomy): domain Bacteria; phylum Pseudomonadota; class Gammaproteobacteria; order Xanthomonadales; family Ahniellaceae; genus JADKHK01. The sequence continues at coordinate 3,508 of DATMVT010000145.1, forward strand.
GCAATGACGCGCTCAAGGAAGGCGGTTTCCCGGACCTGTTCTACCTGTTCAACGACGCCGGCACGCAGATCGCGCAGAAATTCGTCGACGACCATCGCATCCCGCTGATCAGCTTCACCGGATCGACCCAGGTCGGTCGCCTGGTCGGCGAACGCGTCGCGCAACGCATGGGCCGCAGCCTGCTCGAACTCGGTGGCAACAACGCCATCATCCTCGATGACACCGCCGATCTGAAGATCGCGATCCCGGGCATCGTCTTCGGCGCCGTCGGCACCGCCGGCCAGCGCTGCACCACTACGCGCCGATTGATCGTGCACCGCTCGCTGGT
>DATMVT010000146.1:0-6818 GCA_035562895.1 Patescibacteria group bacterium
GAGGTGCTCGGATTTGCCAATCCCCAGCTGACACGGATCGGTGGGCGCCAGACCTTGGCGTACCGTCGGAACGGGTGAGGTTGCGTATGCGTCTGCAACAAGAAATCGATTTCACCACCCTGAACTGGGTCAAGCAGGAGCTCGACGAGACGCTCAAGCAGGCGCGCCAGGCGCTTGAGGCGTATGTCGACGATCCCGCCGATTCCAGCCTGATGCGTTTCTGCGCGACATACCTGCATCAGGTGCAGGGCACCTTGCGCATGGTCGAGTTGTACGGCGCCGCGATGGTCGTCGAGGAGATGGAACGCGTCGCGCAGGGCTTGCTCGATGACGCCATCCGCAACAAGAACGATGCCTACGAAGTGCTGATGCGCGGCATCGTGCAGCTGCCCGACTATCTGGAGCGACTGCAAGGCGGCCACAAGGACATCCCGATCGTCCTGCTGCCGCTGCTGAATGACCTGCGTGCTTGCCGTGGCGAGAAGTTGCTGAGCGAAGGCGTGCTGTTTTCTCCGGATCTGTCTTCGCCGCTCCCGGCGGGTGCAGCCGGGCCGGACAAACCGTTGCCGGATGCCGAATTGAAGCCGGTGGCTTCGCGACTGCGCACGAACTACCAGATGGCCTTGGTGAAGTGGTTGCGAGACCAGACATCGAATGTTGCCGCCGCTGGGCTCATGAATGCGCTGGATGGCCTGCGCAGTGTCACGTTCCACGAGGAAGGGCGCCGTTTGTGGTGGGTCGCGGGCGGATTGCTGGATGGCGTGCGCAATGGCTTGGTCGATGCAAACCAGGCAGTGAAATTGTTGTTCGGTCGCGTCGATCGGGAGATCAAGCGCCTTGCCGATTCGGGCGAGTTGTCGTTCAAGGCCGAACCGCCGCGCGACCTCGTCAAGAATCTGCTGTATTACGCCGCGCACGCGCGCGGTTCCGACGGTCGCGTCGGAGAACTCAAGCGTGCCTACAAATTGGAATCGCTGTTGCCGAGCGACAAGGAAATCGAACACGCGCAGGGCACGCTGGGCGGCCGCAACAAGGCGTTGCTCGACACCGTGTCCACGGCGATCAAGGAAGACCTGATGCGCGTCAAGGACGCGCTCGATCTCTACTTGCGGACCGCCAACGCGAATCCTGCCGATCTCGGCACGCAGTCGGATGTGCTCGATCGCGCCGCCGACACGCTCGGCATGCTTGGTCTCGGCGTGCCGCGGCGCGTGATTCTCGAGCAGCGCGACAGCCTCAATGCGATCGCTGCCGGGACCAAACCGGCGGAAGAAGGGGCATTGCTCGACATCGCCGGTGCCCTGCTGTTCGTCGATGCATCGCTCGACGACAACATCGATCGCCTCGGTGCAGGTCCCGTCGAAGACGCCCCCAAGCCAGGCGGCGTGAACACGATGGAATTGCCGCAGGTCGAGGTGCGCAAGATCCTCGACGCGTTGATGAAGGAAATCCAGGCCAACCTGGGTCAGGTGAAACTCGACATCGTCGCGTTCATCGAGTCGGGCTGGCAGCACGACAAGGCCGAGTCGATTCCACGCCTGTTCGATGAAATCGGCGGCGCGATGCGCATGGTGCAGTTGGGCGAAGCCAGCGACCTGCTCGCCGCGATGGCAAAGTTCATCGATGTCGAAGTGCTGCGCCACAAGCGCGTGCCGACGGCCGACCAGATGGATCGCCTCGCCGATGCCGTCGCGAGCATCGAGTACTACCTCGAAGCGACGCACGCCCAGCGCGCGGGTCGCGAGAAGATTCTCGACGTGACCAAGGAAAGCCTCGAAGTGCTTGGCTATTGGCCGATGCCGGCCGATGAGCCGGAGGCAGCCGAGCACTCGACGATTGAAATCGCGGCGCCGGTGGTTCCGGTCGTCGTCGATGCTGCGAGCGTGCTCCCGACACCGGAGCCGGTCGCGGAAATCCAGCTGACGCCCGTCAGCCTGCCGGATGCGATGGAGATCGATCGCTTCGTCGCGAACATCGACGCCGGCAAGTCGGGCATGGATTACAGCGAGACTGTTCAAATCGCGCAGCCGGAAGTCCCGGAGATGCGTTCGGTCGTCGAGATCGCACCCGGTCGCGGTCTTGAGGATCTCGTCGTCGGTCAGAACGCGACGCCGCCTGAGTCGCCGCCGTCGCAAGATGTCGCCGGGCTCAAGTTCGCCGATGCCACCACGGGCGCCGAAGCATTGCGACAGGCGACGGTCACCGGCAGCGATGCCGCAACCGACGACGTCGAATACGAGTACGACTGGATCGAAGAAGACCGCGAGGTCCTCGAAGAGGCGCCGGTGGCCGATGGGGGTGCATTCCAGTCGGTGCCTTCGGATGACATCGACGAAGAAATCCGTGAGGTCTTCCTCGAGGAAGTCCAGGAAGAGGTCGAGAATCTCAATCGCAACCTGCCGGACTGGAAGAACAACATCGCCGACCTCGAGCGCCTGAAGCCGGTGCGCCGGTCCTTCCACACGATGAAGGGCAGCGGCCGACTGGTTGGCGCGATGGCGCTGGGCGAGTTCAGCTGGAAGGTCGAAAACACGCTCAACCGTGTCCTCGACAAGTCGATCGCCGTGACACCAGCAGTGGTCGACCTGCTCGAAAAGTCGGTGGCCGCCTTGCCGGCCTTGCTTGCGGCCTTGCGCGGGGAACAGTTGCGAGGCGTCGACGTGCCGCAGATCATGGCCGTCGCAGAACGAGTCGCCGCCGGTGAAGATGCATGGGTACGCCCGGCAGAACCGGTGAAGCGCATCGAAAAGGTGCGCGTGCAGGTCAAGCGCGTCAAGCCGAAGCCGGTCGTCGTAGCGCCGCCGCCGTCGCCGATCGTCGAGGCGCCGATCGAATTGACCGAGTCGTTCGATATCCACACCGAGCTGACGCCCGCGCCCGAGCCGACCGAGTTCGACGCCGCCACCCTGATCCAGACCAGCGTCGATCCGATGATGCTGGAGATCCTGCGCAGCGAAGTGGCGACGCATCTCCAGGTGGTCCGCAGCTATCTCGCCGAGTGCCGCGATGCCGGTTCGGGCTTGCCGATCTCGGAGTCGTTGCTGCGCGCGGTGCACACGATGCACGGGGCGATCGCGATGGTCGACTTGCCTGCCGTCGGCCCGCTGCTCGCACCGATCGAGGGCTATCTCAATCGACTCCGCGGTGCCGGGGAAACTCCGACGCTGGCGGGGGTCGATGCAATCGAAGAGACGGCATCGATCATCGAACAGGTCGTGGCGGGCGCGGATCAGCGCAATTTCGTTGCGCCCGATACCTCGGCGCTGGCGGAACAGCTGACGCGCTTCCGCAACGGTCTGCCGGAACCCGACAGCGTCCTCGGCGTGTTCAACGTCAGCGTCGATGAGGAAGATGCGACGAGCCCGGAGGCGGCGCTCGACGCCGAGTCCGAAGAGGAAGTCGCAACGATCGATCTCGAAGGCGGGGCGGACACGTCCGGATCGACGGTCTTGGCCGACGAAGAAGGCATCGAGCTGACTGAACTCGCAGGTGACGACGCGTGGACGTGGGATGCCACGGCAGAGGCCGGTAGCGTTCCCGAAATCACCTTGGATGAATCTGCGTTCGCGGCCGAGTTGGCTGCCGAGGAACCGGCGGCACCGTCGGCGATCGACTTGCCGGTCACCGAAGAAATCACGCTCGACGATCGCCCCGCGCTGGCCGACGAAGCCCCGGTTCTCGAAGTCGAGGATGCCGATCTGGCCTATCGCGACGACCTGCCGGAACCGGCAGCCGTGGCCGCGATGGCGACATCGGATGCCACGCCGGAAGTCACCGAGCCCGGATTTGTCGCGCTCGAGGATTGGTCGATCGAGCAGGCGTTTGCCGATGCTGAGAGTGACGCGGCGCTGCCGGAGCTGATCGAAGAAGCCGGCATCAACGATGACCTCGCGATGTTCGACGACTCCGCGGAAGAAAAGGCGCAGGCCGCCGCCGTTCCCGAAGCGCCTTCCGTACCGCAGGCGCCAGCACCAGCGCTCGCCAACGAAGTCATGTATGCCCCGGTCGAACCCGATCCGAATCCGGATGGGGCGCTGGAATTGCCGGACATGGACGAGGATCTGCTCGAGATCTTCGTGCAGGAAGGCGGCGACATCCTCGACGCCGCAGATACGATGATGGCGCGTCTGCGCGAGCAGCCGCACGAACGCGAAATCGTCAGCGGTCTGCAGCGCGAGCTGCATACCTTGAAGGGCGGTGCGCGCATGGCCGGCCTGGCGCCGATCGGTGACTTGAGCCACGCGATGGAAGCATTGCTGGAGCTCGTTGCGGACGGCCGTCACGCCATGGATCGCGTGTCCTTGGAGTCGCTGGAACGCGGGTTCGACCGATTGCATCAGCTGGTCCAGCGCGTATCCAAGCGGCAGGCCATCGGCATGCCGCTCAACGTCATCGCCCGCTTCGATGCGCTGGTGTCGGGTGAGTCGATCCCGACGATCGGCGAAGTCAGCGCGGCCGAATCGCCGACCCCGATCGCCGTCGAGGCCGTCGCGCGTGGCGCATCCGAAACTGCATCGACGTTCGAGGCACCGGAGCCTGCCGCACCGGCCGTTCCGACCTCGACGCGCGCGGTTCGCGACATGGTCGAAGAAGTGGAAGAGGCGGGTCGCGTCGCGCAGGAAATGATCCGCGTGCGTTCCGATCTGCTCGACAACCTCGTCAACTATGCCGGCGAGGTATCGATCTACCGCTCGCGCCTCGAGCAGCAGATGGGTACGTTCCGCTTCAATCTGCAGGAACTCGACCAGACCGTGACGCGTTTGCGCGAACAGCTGCGCAAGCTCGAAATCGAAACGGAAGCGCAGATCATCGCGCGCTACCAGCGTGAGCATGAAACTTCCGATGCCGAGTTCGATCCGCTGGAGCTCGACCGTTTCTCGACCTTGCAGCAACTCTCGCGCGCGCTGGCCGAGTCGGTGTCCGACTTGGCGGCACTGCAGAGTGCGCTGGACGACCTCACCCGGCAAGCGGAAACGCTGCTGTTGCAGCAGTCGCGTGTCAGCTCCGACTTGCAGGAAGGCCTCATGCGCACGCGCATGGTGCCGTTCGATTCGGTCGTGCCGCGACTTCGCCGCCTGATGCGGCAGACCGCGGGCGAGCTCGGCAAGCGGGCCCAGTTGCGCGTCGAAGGTGCGCAGGGCGAAATGGACCGCAACGTGCTGGATCGCATGACCGCCCCGCTCGAGCACATGTTGCGCAACTCGCTCGCGCACGGCATCGAACAGCCCGGTGATCGCGCCGCAGTCGGCAAGAACGAGGAAGGCACGGTCAACATCGCGATTTCTCGAGAAGCGACCGAAGTCGTCATTCGCGTGTCCGACGATGGTCGCGGCATGGATCGCGACGCCATCCGCCGCAAGGCGATCGAACGCGGCCTGATGAAGCCGGACGCGCAACTGTCCGACCGAGACCTGTTCGGGTTCGTGCTCGAAACCGGCTTTTCGACCGCGGAATCGGTCAGCAAGATCGCGGGTCGCGGCGTCGGCATGGACGTCGTGCATTCCGAGATCAAGCAGCTCGGCGGTTCGCTGTCGATCGACTCGGCGCGCGGCAAGGGTTCGCAGTTCACGGTGCGCCTGCCGTTCACTCTCGCCGTCACGCAAGCCATTCTGGTGCGCTTCGGCGAGCATCTGTTCGCGGTTCCGATGTCCTCCGTTCAGGGCGTCGTGCGCATTCGTCGTGAAGATCTCGACGCGCGCATGCACCAGGCCAATCCGAGCTACAGCTACGGTGGCGACGACTACACGATCTACGAAATGCACGAACTGCTTGGCACTGCTTCGCATCGCGCAACCGACGACGCCCAGGTGCCGCTGCTGATGATCCGCTCCGGCGATCAGCGCGCCGCGGTACGTGTCGATGCCGTGCTCGGCAGCCGCGAAGTCGTGGTCAAGTCGGTCGGACCGCAGATCAGCTCGGTGCCGGGCATCTTCGGCGCCACGATCATGGGCGATGGCTCGGTGGTGATGATCCTCGACATGGCACCGCTGGTGCGCAAGGTCGCGGCGCTGCGCCAGACGGTCATCGACGAGCAGGGCCAGGAAGTGCCGTACATGCCGGTGCCGACTCAGGTCGTGACGGAGCGTCGTCAACCGCTGGTCATGGTGGTCGACGATTCGATCACGATGCGCAAGGTCACGAGTCGCGTGCTCGAACGCAACGACATGGAGGTCACGACGGCGAAGGATGGCCTCGATGCGGTCGAGAAGATCCAGGACCGTGTGCCGGACCTGGTGCTGCTCGATATCGAAATGCCGCGCATGGACGGTTACGAATTCGCGACCTACATGCGCAGCGATCCGCGCCTGAAGGCGGTGCCGATCATCATGATCACCTCGCGTACCGGAGAGAAGCATCGCCAGCGCGCGCTGGAAATCGGTGTCGATCGCTACCTGGGCAAGCCGTATCAGGAAGCCGACCTGCTGCGAAACGTCGAAGAGATCCTGAGGTTGACCCGTGCCGTCCACTGACACCCGAGTCGAAGTCGCGGTCGGTCTCGTCTACCCGCCCGGCGACCTGCACACCCACCTTCGCGACGCCTTGCGCGATCTCGGTGCAAGCATCGTCTACGAGGCCGAGACGGCGAAGTTCGAGCGCGCCGCGCTGGATCGTGCCGGCGCGCAGGTGGTGATCGTCAACCTCGATCCCGACAGTGACGAACAGGTCGATGCCATTGACGATCTGCTGGTCGATGATCACCTCAAGGTCGTGTTCAATGACGGAGAAGTGACCAGCAAGCTCTCCGGTTACGATCTCGCTCGTTGGGCGCGTCATCTGGCATCGAAGATCATCGGCGATGCCGAGCTGCTGCCGCCGCG
>DATMVT010000147.1:0-4277 GCA_035562895.1 Patescibacteria group bacterium
ACCGCCTGGCCACGCCACAGCGACCAGATCGTCGCCGCCACCGAATTCGCGACTTCACTCGCCGAGGGATCGGCCATCGCGATCGGATTGTCGCCGGCGTCGTAGCCCACTTTCAGGCCGGTCGGCGACGAGTAGTCCCATGCGCGCAGACGACCGATCGCCTCGACGATGCGCGCGTCGTCAGCCAGCGCCCTCAGTTCCGGCCACGTCGAGGCGGCGGCATGGTCGAACGCCGCGCTGACATGCGGCAGGACCAACTCGGCATCAAGCAATTGCGTGTTCGCCTGCAAGTTCTTCATGTCCGTGGCAGTAATGCCGCCGTCGGCCGTCATCGCCTGCATTTCGCGGTCGATGCGCCCCTGGCGCAGGCTGGAGTAGCCGAAGCTCAGGTAATGCAGTCCGCCGCCCGGACGCAACTGGTTGAAGGCGTTGTTGTCGAACGTGCTGCCGATCGGGTCGTTGTTGGCATTCGCGATGTAGCCCGACGACGGATTGATCACGAACGGCATTTCGCTCGGCGGCAGGATCTCGTAAGGCACCGCCTGGTTCACCTGCGGATGACTGATCGGCAGCCACTCGTTCTTCTTCGCGCCCGACCCGTCGCGGATCAGGAACGGCGGCACGCCATCGATGCTGTTCGACTGCAGGTCCTCGCGCACCGGAGCTTCCGCGGTCGAGAAGTAGGCGATCGTGCCGTCGGTGCCGGCGTAACCGAAGTTCTGCGAGCCGACATCGAAGTAACTCAGCGCGGTGCGGAACTCGTCCAGACTGGTCGCGCGATTGATGCGACGGATCGCCTCCAGTTCGCGCGTCGCGCCCCAGCCGGTGTACGCGACCGAAATGCCGGTGTCGTTGGTGATCGACAGCACCGGCCCATGGTTGCGGCGTGGAATCGTGATCGTCAGCCCGCCGTTGGTGTAACCGATGCTGTTGTCGCGCGCGGCGTTGTCCGGCACGCCGTCGAGCTTGTTCACGTAATAACTCTGGAACGTCCAGTTCACCGGCTCAGCCACGCCCTTGTACAGCGTGTGCGTCGGCAGTCCGTAGGTGTTGAGCAGGAATTTCTCCTGATAGGTGTCGGAGACATCCATCGGGTTCGTCGTCAAACCCCAGCAGAACTGCGGCGTGCAACCGAGCAGGATGGACGGCACGCCCGGCGGCGCCAGGCCGGAGACGTTCATCGGTGTCGCATAGGCTGCATCGGTCGAGACGATGTGCGCCTCGTGCATCACCGCCGGCAGGTCGAGTCCGAGATGCGGGTCGTTGGCGAGGATCGCCTTGCCCGAGGCCGTCTTCGAACCATGCACCAGCCACCAGTTCGAACCGCCACGGTTCTCGCGCGGCGCCAGCTTGGGCGCGATCCATTCGTTGGCCAGCAGCGAGTCACGCAGCGACTCGGTCTGGGCGAGGAAGTCGGGCGAATAGTTCGCGATGACCGGACCGACCGCCTTCGCGTCCATCGCGGTGACCTGCGGCTGGAAGTCGGTCGAGCTGATCGATGCCCGCGTGTCGAACGGCTGGACGCGGTGCGTGTCCTCGAAGAACAGGGCCTGGCCGTTGAATCCGGCCGCTGCACCCGCGGTCATGTAGGCACCGAGGCGCACGGTGTAGTCGATGTCGAGATCGAAGCTGAGCTGGAACGCCAGCAACTTGCCGACGATCAGCGAATCCACCGGCGACCAGGGTTCGAACTTCGTCAGTTCGAGCGCACCGTATTCCGATGGCAACGGGTTGTTGCGGACCCACAGGTTCACACCTTCGGCATAGGCGCGCAGCTGGCCCCGCGCGATGTCGGGCGTGACCGACCAGCTCGATTGGGCGGCGCGGCGCAGGCCGAGGGTACGCAGCTGGATGTCGTTCGCGAGCGCCGGCGCACCGACCAGTTCCGCCAACGTGCCGCTGGCGGCGCGGCGCAGGTAATCCATCTGCCACAGACGATCGCGGGCATGCACATAGCCCATCAGGAAGGCGGCGTCGTAATCGTTCGCGGCCTGGATCAGCGGCACGCCTTCGGCGTCGTAGCCGATCGAACCGGGTGCGCGCAGTCCGGAAGCGTTGATGGTTTCTGCAGCGACGGTGCTCGCGACGAAGGTCGAGGCCAGTGCGACGCACAGCAGACGAAGGCGCGCCGGGCGGCGCGTCGAAGATACGGACATGATGGATTCCCTCCCGCCCCGACATGGGGCCTCGGGATTATGCTCGCCGGGGAAATCCGGGCAACTGCAGTGCAGCAATATCGTCATCGCCCAGCGTCCGCCATTGCCCCTTGGCGAGATCGCCCAGCTTGAGGCCGGAAATCGCGATGCGGATCAATCGCAACACCGGGAAGCCGAGCGCGTCGAGCATGCGCCGGATCTGACGATTGCGGCCTTCGTCAAGGACGACCTCGAGCCAGCAGTTCTTGGTGCCGGCGCGCAGCAGCGTCGCCCGGACCGCGTACCAGCGCTCGCCCTCGATCTCGACCCCCGCGTGGAGTCGGCGCAGGGATTCGGCATCGACCTGGCCTTCGACTTGCACGTGATAGGTCTTCTCGATGCCGTGCTCGGGCTCGGTGATGGCCGCCGCGAACGTCGGATCGTTCGTGAACAGCAGCAGGCCTTCGCTGGCACGATCCAGCCGCCCCACCGGCGCGATCCACGGAAGGCCTGCACCGACGAAGCAGTCATAAACGGTCGCCCGCCCCTGCTCGTCCATGCGCGTGGTGATCAGGCCGCGACGCTTGTTCAGCATCAGGTGCAAAGGGATCACCATTTCGGCCTGCTCGCCATCGACGACGATCTCGGCATCCAGGACGGTCGGCGATTCCGGATCGCGCACGACGCGCCCGCCCACGCGCACACGCCCGGCCGCGATCCAGCGTGCGGCTTCGCTGCGCGAACACAGCCCGCGCTTCGACAACACCCGAGCGAGTCCGTAGCGGGTCTTCATTCGAAGCCGTCGATGAACAAGGCCGACGACACGCTGCTGCGCACGCAGTCGTAGGTTTCGAGGATCTGCGGCCCGGTATCCAGCACCTCGAAATGACCGAGATTGACGTCGACCGCGCCCGGCGTCTGATCGAACACGCGCGACCCGATCTGGATGTCCGGATCGGACCATTTCGCGGTCGTGAAGGTGTCGGCCTGCGCCGTCAGCGCGATATTGCCGCCATCGGCAAGCACGATGCCGTACCTCTGCATGGTGCGCAGGATGACCCGCGCAGCGGGCGAGTAACCGGCCATGTCGAAATCGGCGCGCAGACGCAGTCGCGAACCATAGGGAATCGCGCCGGTCGGGCCATCGGGACCGCCCGCATGAGTCGCCGGGCGCACGTAAACACGGTCGCGCACGTCGCCGACATCCGGTCCGTCAGGCAACGACGCCATGCGGTCATTCGGCAGGATGAAACGCAGCGCATGCCCAAGATGCTGGTCGGCGACGTCGGGCCTGGCCAATGCCGCCCGGATTTCGTCGGCATTGAACAGCAGCGGCGCGATCGGGAATCCGGCGGCGTCGGCACTGGTGCAATGCTCGCCGCGCAGCGTCTCCGGATAGACCGCATCGAGTTGCCACTTGGCCAGACACAAGGCATCGACCTGAGTTGCCGTTGCAACATCGAGTCCGACGTTCGCCGAATAGGCCTCGAACAAGGTGTTGCCCTGGACGACGATCAAGTGACAGTCGTTGTTCGCGTTGTCGCAGACGTAGTTGCTACTGCCCTCGATGCGCCCCGCGGGCGGCAGCGGCATGGCTGTCCCGAGCGGTTCGCAATCCGGCAGGTAGTAGTCCTGGTACACCGCATGCTCGGCGATCGGCCGCGTCGGCACACCCGCCGCTGCATGCATGACCTGGATCGAGAAATCGACCTGCATGCGCCCGAAGCCAAACCCGCAACCGCTCGAGTCTCCATTGCAGATCGCCATGTTGGTCGTGATCATGCCCGCCGACTGCGGATGCACCGGCGCCTGGCTGATGTCCAGCTGGAACACCGAACCGAACGCGAAGCGCGGTGGCGCCTCGGCCTGAACCCCTGCCGCACTCGCCAACAACATCCACACGGCTGTCATTCGCATGATCGACTCCCGAACCCGATGCCGACACTGACGAGCAAAGCCAGCGCGAACTGCGCTGCGATTCGCGTTTCAAGCGGACGAGGAACCGAGCATCGCCTCCGCCGCCTCGAATTCGCCGGGCTCCAGCAGCAGCACCAGACATCGCGGCTCGAGGTCGCGCACGGCCAGCGCGATGTCGCGCGCGACGATGCGGAAGTGACCGTCTTGCATGACGATCCCGAGATC
>DATMVT010000148.1:0-3767 GCA_035562895.1 Patescibacteria group bacterium
CGGAAAGCCTGCGCGTGGTGATGCAGCGCGCGCAGGCGAATGGCGTCGACGGATTGCGCTACCTAGACGCGGCGGAAGCTGCTCGGCTCGAGCCGGAACTGCACTGCACGGCCGCGATCGAGTCGGCCGAGTCCGGCATCCTCGACGTGCCCGAATACGTCATGGCCCTGATCGGCGAGATCGAGCAACTCGGTGGTCGCGTCGCCTGTGCGATGCCGGTGACCTCGGTGCGTTGCGAGGACGGCGTGTTCAGCGTCGAAGTCGGGGGTGGCGATCGCGTGCGCTGCCGGCACCTGATCAATGCCGCCGGACTGCGCGCCACCCACGTTGCCCACAGCATCGACGCACTCGCGCCGGCGCACATCCCGACGCAGTTCTACGCCGCCGGCCACTATTACCGCCTGCGCGGCAAGTCGCCGTTCGCGCGCCTGATCTACCCGGTTCCGCATGCCGCCGGCCTCGGCGTGCACCTCGGCCTGGACAGCGCCGGCCACGTGCACTTCGGCCCCGACGTGCGCTGGATCGCGCAACCCGACTACCACTTCGACGACCGCCATCGCGGCGCATTCGCCGAGTCGATCCGGCGCTGGTGGCCGGCCCTGCGCGACGACCAGCTCGAACCCGATTTCGTCGGCGTGCGCCCCAAACTCGTTGCCCCCGACGCCCCCAGCGGCGACTTCTTGATCCAGGATGCAACGACCCATGGCATCACCAACCTCGTCAACCTGTTCGGCATCGAATCGCCGGGACTCACCGCCAGCCTCGCGATCGGCGACGAAGTCGCGGCGCGACATGACGATGGCGGCATTTGAGACTAAGATTTTCGCCTGCACGCAGACCGCCTGCGTCACCTTGAGGAGACCCGTCATGTCACGCATCGCCGCAACTCTGGCCTTCGCACTGTTCGCTGCGACCACGTCGCTCGCGACCGCCACGCCGCCGGAGACACCAGCGGACCCGCCGCCACCCCAAGCGAACGCTCAAGCCGAGGAAACGACTCAGGCCGCGTCCGCGATGCGCGTCTACATCGATCCGGAGACCGGCGCGTTCACGGACAAACCAGTGACCGAGGAGCAACGCCAGGCCGCTGCCGCGGATGCCGCATCGTTTCGGGAAGACGACGACAACGTCCGCGTCGTCCATCATGCCGATGGTTCGACAACCGCCTATCTCGATGGTCGCTTCGAACAGTCCACGGTCGCGTCCACCGACGCGAATGGCAAGCTCAAGTCCTACTGCGCCGATGCCGACCATGCGCAGCAAGGAGAACACCGCCATCCCGACGCCGCAGAGGCCGAGCGCAGTCCCGCCACCGAACAAGACGTGCGCTGAGCGAGGCCTGCGATGAAGACTCTGAACTTGCTGACCTCCGCCCTGCTGCTCGTCGGATCGACCAGCCACGCGGCGACCATCACCATCGTCAATCTCGACAGTCCCGGCGAAGGATTCAACGACCCCACCGTCGTGCCGGCACTGCCGAGCAATCCCAACACGACGCTCGGGGCCCAGCGCCTGCATGTGTTCCAGACGGCAGCGAACCAGTGGGCCGCGCTGCTCAAGAGCAATGTCGAGATCAAGGTGCAAGCCGCATTCAATCCGCTGACGTGCGCCGGCACCAGCGCCACCCTCGGCTCCGCCGGCACCGTCACGGTCCATACCAATTTCGCGAATGCGCCGGTGGCAAACGTCTGGTACAACGCTGCGCTTGCGAATGCGCTCGCCAACAGCGATCTCGACCCCGCCAGCAACGACATCAACTCGCAGTTCAACGTGGACATCGACAACGGCACTTGCCTCAACGGCACGGCCGGCTGGTATTACTCGACTTCTGCCGCGGACACCACGCCCGTTGGCCGCATTCCGTTGCTGCCGGTGGTGTTCCACGAGATCGCCCACGGTCTCGGCTTCCAGACCTTCACCAACTCGAGCACGGGCGCTTTCTTCAGTGGCAGGCCGGCGATCTGGGACACCTTCCTGGCCGATGCCACGAGCGGCACGACCTGGATCAACATGCCGACGAATGCCGCGCGGATCGCGTCTGCAATCAGCGATCCGAACCTGATCTGGAAAGGTCCGAACGTCACCGCCGAGCAAGGCGATTTCCTGCTCGGTGCCCCGATCCTGACCATCACTGCACCACCGGGGATTGCCGGCAACAAGCCGGCCCAGATCGCGGCGTTCGGACCGCTGCCGCCAGGCGCCGGCCTGCCGGGGCAGATCGTTGCGGCGCTCGATGCGGGCGGTGTATCCACGCTCGACGGTTGCGAAGCCATCACCAACGCTGCGGCCGTCGCGGGCAAGATCGCACTGATGGTGCGCGGCAACTGCAACTTCAACGTGAAGGTCAAGAACGCCCAGATCGCCGGCGCCATCGCCGCGATCATCGACAACAACTCGGCCAGCGGACTGCCCAGCATGGGCGGCACCGACGCGACCGTGACGATTCCCTCGATCGGCATTTCGCAAGCCGATGGCAACGCCATCCGCACCGAATTGACGGCAATGAACGTCGTGACGGGTACCCTCGCCTTCGACAGCGCGACGCTGGCGGGAACCCAGAGCAGCGGCGGAACGCGCTATGTGCGGATGAACGCGCCGAATCCGGTGCAGCCGGGCTCGTCGGTATCGCACTGGACGGTCGATACCTTTCCGAATCTGCTGATGGAGCCGTCGCTCAACACCAGCCTGTTCGACGACGTCGACCTCACGATTCCGCTGTTCAAGGACATCGGCTGGCGGATCATCAATCCGAACGTGTTGTTCGAAGACGGCTTCGAATAGCCACCCGTCGCGTCACGTCGTTCCCGCGGCCGGCGCAATGCCGGCCGCCTTGTTTCCAGCGCGCCGAAATCGACGCCTGCCGCGATGATCCGCGGCGACGAGCCGATCCGTATGTCTCTCGGTCACCACCGGAGAATCGGACATGCGTCACCCCTTGTTGTGCCTGTTGTTCAGTGCGGGCCTCGTCACTGCCGCCGAGCCCGACGGCGGTCTCGACCCGCAGTTCGGTGACGGTGGCCGCAGCTACTTCGGCTATCTCGAATCCGACACGGTGCAGATGCGTGCGGTGGCGAAGTTCCCGGCGTCCGGGCGCATCTGGATGTTCGGCGACGACCCGGAAGACCGCGCCGCGATCTACATCGCGCGCACCTTCGCCGATGGCCAGCCCGATACCGGCTTCGGTCCGGGTGCCGATGGCCGCCGCCGCACGCTGCTGCCCGTGGCGCTGATTCCGCAAGTCGAATCGCTCGCACTCGACGGCGCGATCATCCAGAACGACGGCAAGCCGATCGTGTTCGGGGCATTGCAGTCCGCCAACGGCGAGACCGGGCCGTTCCCGGCCCTGGTTTGTCGGCTGACGGCCAGCGGCACGCTCGACGGCAGCTTCGACAGCGACGGCTGCAAGACCATTCGCAGCTTTCTTGATCCGCAGGAGCGTTGCCGTGTCACCGACGTCGCGATCGCGCCCGACGACACCCTGGTCGTGATCGGCAACTGCAGCGCCGACACGCTGGTCGAGCGGCCGTTCGTCGCACGCCTGACCACGTCCGGCGCGTTCGACCTCGGCTTCGGGGCGGGAGTCGGCATCGTCACGCCCGCGCTGCCCGCCGCCAGCGCGTATGCGCAGCACTTCGAGGCGGTCGCGGTGCGTCCGGACGGCCGCATCGCCGTGCTCGGCACGTTCGAAATGGCCAGCAACGGCGTCTACGATCTTGAGCTCGGCCTGGTCCAGTTCGACAACGGCGGCAGCTTCGACACCGAGTTCG
>DATMVT010000149.1:0-4205 GCA_035562895.1 Patescibacteria group bacterium
TTTCAGGAAACGCTGGAAGGCGATGCCGGGATTCGGCTGTTGCGTCGTCAAATGGGCGACGATGGCGCGACACCGGTAGTCACGCGCATCGACCTCGATGCCGGCGGCTTCGCGCAGCGACGAACGCCCGCCTTCGGCCGACACCACGAGGCGCGCACGCAGGCGCGTGCCGTCGTCGAGTTCGACGCGGGCCTCGCGCTCGCCGCGCTCGCATGCGGCCACGCGCGCCGCATGCACGGCCGCGACCCGCGACCGCGCCACGTCGAACAAGCGCGCCTGCAGCGCGCGCAGCTCGACGATCCAGCCGAGCGCCGCTTCGGCGACCAGCGCGCGTCCGAAATGCAAGCTCTCGTCACCCGAGCGCACGTCCATGTCGCGATACGCGAACGCACGTCGCGCCGGCAACGGCCACGCGCCGATGCGTTCGACGAAGCGCACGGACGCCGGCGACAACGCGATCACGCGCGCATCGAGCGGCGCATCCTCGGCCGAAGCGGTCGGCGCATCCGGCTCGACCAGGGCGACATCGAAGCCCGATTGCGCCAGCGCAGCCGCGGCGCTGGCGCCGACCGCACCACCGCCGACCACGACCACATCGAACAGCTTGCGCGTGCTCATCGACGACGCTCCATCAGCGGAATCCCATGGCCGAGTTCACCAGCACGTCGCGCAACAACGGCACATGCTCGGCCGACAACAAGGCGAGACTGCGCAGCGGACCGATCGGCAGGTCGCTGGCCATGAAGCGCACCAGGGCATCGGAGAACCGTGCGGTGCGCTCGCGATCATCGCGGCGACGCTCGGCGTAGTCGGCCAGCGCCGCGGCCGAGCCGACGTCGTCGCGACGCGCCGCGATCACGTCGGCCAGCGCCAACGCATCGCGCAGTCCGAGATTGAAGCCCTGCGCGCCGATCGGATGAATGGTTTGCGCAGCATTGCCGATCACCGCGACACGACGATCGATCACGCGTTCGGCGAACTGCAGCTTCAGCGGCCAAGGCTGGCGCTGCCCGACCCGACGCCAACGCCCGAGTCGGGTACCGAAGCGTTGCTCGGCGAAGGCCAGAAAATCCGCGTCCGACATCGCCAGCGCGATCGCGGCGTGTTCGGTGGTCAGCGTCATGACCAGACCCGCGCGACGCCGATCCAGCGGCAGCAGCGCGATCGGGCCACTGTCGGTGAAGCGCTCGTAGGCGCAGCCGTCGAGATCGCGTTCGACCTCGATCGCGGTGACGATCGCGGTCTGCGCGTAGTCGTGACGCTGCAGCGGGATGTTCAGCGTGTTGCGGATCGCCGAATCGGTGCCGTCCGCCGCGACCAGCAGGCGCGTGCGGAGGCGCTTCGTTTCGTCGTCCACGCGCAGTTCGAGTTCGACGATCGCGTCGTCGGTCGCGAACTGATGCAGACGCGCCGGGCGCAGGCGCGCGAGCCGCGTCGTGCGTGCCATCGCGTCTTCGAGGGCGCCGGCCAGTTGCCGCGCCGGCACGATCTGGCCGAATGCGGGCAGGCCGTGCGCGGCGGCGTCGAGCACCGTCCGCCCGAACGCGCCGCGACGACTGACGTGGATGCGCCGGATCGGATGCTGGCCGGCGGCGCCGTACCCCACGCCGAGGTCGTCGAGCGCCAGCGTCGAGGCACGACCGAGCGCGAAGTGACGCTCGTCCCAGCGCGGCGCCTGCGGGCTGGGCAACGCCTGCGCCTCGAGCGCGAGCACGCGCAGCCCGTCGACACGGTCCAGCGCCAAGGCCAGGCTCATGCCGACGAGCCCGCCACCGACGATCACGACATCGAAGTCCGGTTTCATTTCGCCATGATAGCGACCCGCCCCGAGGTCCCGTCAGTCGACTAGAATGGCCGCCCCAGAAGTTCCGGAGTCGTCCATGTCGCAGTTGTTCCGTTCCGACGCCGCCCGCCTGGCGCTGCTCGTCGCCCTGGTCGTGATCGCCGCGTTGACGCGCCTGATGCCCGGCCGCCCGCCGAATTTCTCTCCGATCGAGGCGATGGCCTTGTTCGCCGGTGCGGTGTTCGCCAGTCGTTACGTCGCCGTGCTGGTGCCGTTGGCCGCGCTGCTGATCTCCGACATGGTCATCGGCCTGCATTCGGGCATGTGGCTGGTCTACGGTTGCATGGCCGTGATCGCGCTGGCCGGCACGCGCTTGGCCGGTCGCATCAGCGCGTTGCGCGTCGTCGGCTTCGGCCTCGGCGCCGCGATCTTCTTCTTCGTCGTGACCAACTTCGCGGTCTGGGCCGGTGCCGCCGAGCATCCGAACCCGATGTACACGCCGGACTTGCAGGGCCTGATCAACTGCTACGTCGCCGCGATTCCGTTCTTCCGCAACCAGGTCGCCGGCGTGCTGGTGTATTCGGCGGTGCTGTTCGGCGCGCATGCGCTGATGACGCGCCGCGTGGCGCAGTCCGCGGCCGCGTAAGCGATGGGCAACCGGCTCAGCAAGATCTACACGCGCACCGGCGACGACGGTTCGACCGGCCTCGGCGACGGCACGCGCGTGTCCAAGGACAGCGCCCGCGTCACCGCCTACGGCACCGTGGACGAGTTGAACAGCGCGATCGGCGTGGTTCTGGCTTGCGATCTGCCACAGCCGATCGGGGACATGCTGACCGAGATCCAGCACGAACTGTTCGATCTCGGCGGCGAGCTCTGCATTCCCGGCAGCGAACTGGTGCACGAGGCCGACATCACCCGGCTGGAAACGCGGCTCGATGGCCTGAACGAAGACCTGCCGCCGCTCAAGGATTTCATTCTGCCCGGCGGCGGCATGGCCGCGGCGCAATGCCATCTGGCGCGCACCATCGCGCGCCGCGCCGAACGCGAAACGGTGACGCTGTCGCACCACGACGCGGTGCGCCCGGAGGCGATCCGTTATCTCAATCGCCTGTCCGACCTGCTGTTCGTGATCGCACGCGTGCTCGCGCGCAGCGCCGGCCACGGCGAGGTGCTGTGGAAGCATGAGCGCCGCAAGCGCGGCTAGGTCGGCATGATCTATACGCACGCCGCCTGCCTGCAGCGCTGCCCGGGACCGGGACATCCGGAATCTCCGGATCGGCGGAAAGCGGTGTTGCGTGCGCTCGAAGCGCCGGTGTTTGCCGCGATTCCGCGCGTCGAAGCGCCGTTGGTCGAGCGCGCCCTGATCGATCGCGTGCATCCCGGCGTCGAATACGCGCAGATCTTCGCGCACGCGCCGCGCGTGCAGACCTTGCGTCTGGATTCGGACACCGTGCTGCATCCGGCCGCCGATTCATTGGAAGCCGCGTTGCGCGGGGCCGGTGCCGTCGTCGCCGCGGTCGATGCGGTGCTCGATGGCCGCACGCGTCGCGCGTTCTGCGCGGTGCGCCCGCCCGGGCATCACGCGACGCCGGAACGCGCGATGGGCTTCTGCATTTTCAACAACGTCGCGCTGGGTGCGCGGCGTGCGCTGGATCGCGGGCTGGAGCGCGTGGCGGTGCTCGACTTCGACGTGCACCACGGCAACGGCACGCAGGATTGTTTCGAGCGCGACGCCCGCGTGCTGTTCGCGTCCTCGCACCAGTGGCCGCTGTATCCGGGCAGCGGCGCGCTGACCGAGACCGGCGTCGGCAACATCTTCAATGCGCACTTGCCGGCCGGCAGCGGCCCGCGCGAGTTCCGCGCGGCGTGGACCGAACAACTGCTGCCCGCGGTCGAGCGCTTCTGTCCGCAACTGATCCTGGTCTCGGCCGGCTTCGACGCCCACCGCCTCGACCCGCTCGGCGGCCTCGACGTCGACACCGCCGACTACGCCTGGCTCACCCGCAACATCGTCGCCCTCGCCGACCGCCACGCCGAAGGCCGCGTCGCCTCCACCCTCGAAGGCGGCTACAGCCTCACCGCCCTCGCCGAAGCCGGCGCCGCGCATGTGCGGGCGTTGTTTGGCTTGGCGGACTGAGCACGCCGACCTGCACGCCATTCGCTGCGGCTACTCGTAGTGCGTCCACATGCGCAGCACTTTGACGGTGCGCTCCGATGGCAGCACCTCATACACCAGCCGATGCTGGATATTGATTCGCCTCGAATAGGCGCCGGCCAAGTCGCCGACGAGCTTTTCGTAGGGCGGCGGATTCTGGAACGGATTCTGCGCAAGGACCGCGAGCAGGGTCTGCGCCTTGTCCTTGAGTCCTGATGAGGCAAGAGTGCGTGCGTCTTTCCGTGCCTGCTGGGTGAAGACGAC
>DATMVT010000150.1:0-5979 GCA_035562895.1 Patescibacteria group bacterium
GGTCGCCTTGACCGATTCGGCCCAGCGGCGATTGCGTTCCAGCAATTCGTCGATTTCGCGCATGCTCAAACTCCGATGCAGACGTTCTTGGGTTCGGTGAAAAAGCGCATCGCCTCGGAACCGCCCTCGCGGCCAAGGCCCGATTGCTTGACGCCGCCAAAGGGCGTGCGCAGGTCGCGCTGCATCCAGGTGTTGACCCAGACGATACCGGCGTCGAGTTGTGCGGCGACGCGATGCGCGCGTGACAGGTGTTCGGTCCAGACGCTGGCACTGAGGCCATACGGCGTGGCGTTCGCGAGTGCGAGCGCCTCGTCTTCGTCGTCGAAGGGCTGCAAAGTCACGATCGGGCCGAAGATCTCTTCCTGATTGGTGCGGCACTGCGGACCCAGGCCTTCGATGATCGTCGGGGCGACGAACCAGCCGCTCGCGCAACGGCCGGGCACGTCGATGCGATGGCCGCCAGCGATGATGCTACCGCCTTCCGCGCGCGCGAGTTCGAGATACGCCATCACCTTGTCGAAGTGCGCCTGCGACACCAGCGGTCCGAAATACGTGCCTTCAGCGAGCGGATCACCGACCAGATGATGCGTGGCCTTGGCGACGAAACTGTCGCGGAACTCGTCATAGAAACGACGCTCGACCAGCAAGCGCGATCCGCACAGACAGATCTGCCCGCTGTTCTGGAAGGCGGCACGCACGATGTGGTCGTACAACACGTCGTTCGGCGCATCGGCAAAGATCAGGGCTGCGTTCTTGCCGCCGAGTTCGAGCGAACATTTCTTCAACTGATGTGCGCAGCTTTCGGCGATGCGCTTGCCGACGGCGGTACTGCCGGTGAAGCTGATGGCCTTGATGCCGGGATGATCGACCATGGCCTGGCCGACGGACTGGCCGAGACCGTGCACGACATTCAGCACGCCCTCCGGAAAGTCGATGTCGCGCGCGAGGTCGGCGAGCATCTGTGCCGTCATCGGCGTCACCTCGGACGGCTTCGCGATCACGCAGTTGCCTGCCGCCAGCGCCGGCGCGAGCTTCCAGGTGAACAGCAGCAGCGGCATGTTCCAGGGCGAAATCACGCCGACCACGCCGTGCGGTTGGCGCAGCGTGTAATTCAGCCCGGCCTGGCCGTGATGCGATTCGGACGCGAACTGCGTCGCCGCCTGCGCGAAAAAGCGCAGGTTCGCGACCGCCCGCGGGATTTCGATCTCGCGCGTCAGCCACAACGGTTTGCCGGTGTCGCGGGTTTCCGCTTCGGCGAATTCCGGCACGCGCGCTTCAAGCGCATCGGCCAGTTTCTCCAGCCAGCGTGCGCGTTCCGAGTTCAGCAACCTCGACCACGCCGGAAACGCCGCATGCGCACGCCGCACCGCGACCTCGACATCGTGCGCCGTGCCGGCACTGACCTGCGCGAACACCTCGGTCGTGGCCGGATCGACCACATCCAGCCAATGCTCGACCGCATTCAATTCGGAGTAGGCGATGCGTTTCATGCGCGAAGCCTAGCCGAAGGGTCGTTCAAACACGCGATTCAAAGCGACTGCGTGCGCCCGCCGTCGACGGGCACGTTGATGCCATTGATATAAGCCGCGGCGGGCGAGGCGAGGAAGACGATGGCGGCGGCGATCTCGTGGGCTTCGGCGAAGCGGGCGGCGGGGACGCTGGCGAGCATGCCGGCTTCGATCTCGGCGCGTGACTTGCCGGTGGCGGCGACGCGTTCCTCGATGATCTGTTCGAGGCGCTGGGTACGGGTGAAACCGGGCAGCACGTTGTTGACGGTGATGCCGTGCGCTGCGAGCTCGCCAGCCAATGTCTTGGCCCAGTTCGCGACGGCGCCGCGGATGGTGTTCGAGACGCCGAGATTGCGGATCGGCTCCTTCACCGAGGTCGAGATGACGTTGATGATGCGCCCGTAGCCGGCCGACTTCATGCCGCCGACGGTGGCCTGAACCAGGGCGTGATTCGCGAGCAGATGGCGCTGGAAGGTGTCGAGGAACTGTTCTCCGGTCGCGCTGATCGCGGTGCCCGGATTCGGTCCGGCGGTGTTGTTCACGAGGATCTGCACCGGATGCGCCGATGCCATCGCTTCGACCGCGCTGCGCAATCCTTCGGTGTTCGACACGTCGGCGCTCAGCCAGGCGTGTTTCTGCGCACCATGCGTCTTCGGCAGCGTGCGTGCCAGTGCATCGAGCGCGTCGCGGTCGCGCGCGAGCACGGTGACATCGGCGCCGAGTCCAGCCAGCGCCTCCGCTGCCGCGCGGCCGATGCCTTTCGACGCGCCGCAGACGAGCGCGTGTTTGCCGGTGAGATCGAGTTTCATGAAGATCCCTCAGCGCGGCGCCAGTTTCATCGTCATTTGTTCCAGCAGGTCTTCGTCGTCTTCTTCGGACGCATCCACGCCGGTGTGGGGCGGTGCCACGCTGTCGAGTTCGAATCCCATCAAATCGGCATCGTCGTCGTCGATGCCGTCGAAGGCGCGGTAATTCGCATCGAGCAGGGCGGCGCGGGCGGCATCTTCATCCGGGAAATGCTCGGTTTCGCCGTTCGCGCTGAAGACTTGGGCGGTACTGTCTTCGTTCACGGTCAGACGCGCCCAGTGCAACATGTCGCCGAATGTGACGACATACCATTGTTCTTCAGACATCGGAATTCCTTGGGTCGAATCAGAGGATCAGCGCTGCGACCAGCGTGAGCGGGGCGAGCGCGAGCAGGAACAGCACGCACCACGCGCAGACATAGGCGCCGAAGGCGAGGGCATGCGCGCGCGGATCGTTCAGCAGTCGAGATTCGCGGTCCTTCAGGTAGGCGTAAAGTCGATGGGCACGGCCCTCGGCCGGCTCGATCAGACGCAACGCCACGGCGCGATGGCGGTCGACCAGTCGGCCCATGAATCGCCGCAACAGCAAGGCCGCGGTCAGCGCGAGCAAGGCCGCAAGCATGAGGTCGCCGAGTGCGGCGAACAGCAGCAGGCGGGTGTAGTCGGTGGCCATCGATCAGAACTCCGCTGAGCCAGGTACGCGCGGATACGGAATCGCATCGCGGATATTGGTCAAGCCGGCGACATAGACGACGAGGCGCTCGAAGCCGAGGCCGAATCCGGCATGCGGCACCGTGCCGTAGCGACGCAAGTCGCGATACCACTGGTAGCTGTCCGGGTTGAGGCCGAACTTCGCGATGCGCTGGTCGAGCATGTCCAGGCGTTCCTCGCGCTGCGAGCCGCCGATGATCTCGCCGATGCCCGGCGCGAGCACGTCCATCGCCGCGACCGTGCGACCGTCGTCGTTCAGGCGCATATAGAAGGACTTGATCTGCTCCGGGTAGTTCATCACCACGGTCGGGCGGCCGACGTGCTTCTCGGTCAGCCAGCGCTCGTGTTCGGTCTGCAGGTCAAGGCCCCATTCGACCGGATAGTCGAACTTCTCACCCGAATTCTTAAGCAGTTCGATCGCCTGCGTGTAGTCGATGCGTTCGAACGGCGCCTTGATGAAGTTTTCCAGGCGGCTGATCGCGGTCTTCTCGATGCGATCGTTGATGAAGGCCATGTCGTCGCCGCGCTCGGTCAGCACGGCCGCGAAGATGTACTTCAGGAAGTCCTCGGCCAGCGTGGCGTCGTCGTTCAGGTCGGCGAACGCGATTTCCGGCTCGATCATCCAGAACTCGGCCAGATGGCGCGTGGTGTTCGAGTTCTCGGCGCGGAAGGTCGGGCCAAAGGTGTAGACCTTGCTCAGCGCCAGGCAGTAGGCCTCGACATTGAGCTGGCCGGACACCGTCAAGTAGGCCTCCTTGCCGAAGAAGTCCTTGTGCCAGTCGATCGCGCCTTTGTCGGTGCGCGGCAGGTTCGCGAGATCCAGCGTCGAGACGCGGAACATCTGCCCGGCACCTTCGCAGTCGCTCGCGGTGACGATCGGCGTGTTCACCCAGAAGAAGCCGCGTTCGTGGAAGTAGCGGTGGATCGCCTGCGCAATGCTGTGACGGATGCGCGCGACGGCGCCGAAGGTGTTGGTGCGCGGGCGCAGGTGCGCCACTTCGCGCAGGAATTCCATCGTGTGCGGCTTGGGCTGGATCGGATAGGTCTCCGGATCATCGACCATGCCCGTGACCTCGACGGCATCGGCCTGAATTTCGTAGCTCTGGCCCTTGCCCTGCGATTGCACCAAAGTGCCGGTGGCGATGACGGCGCAGCCGGCGGTCAGGTGCACGATTTCGCTGTCGTAGTTCGCCAGCGTGTTCGGTGCGACGATCTGGATCGAATCCTGACCCGAGCCGTCGTTGACGGTGACGAAGGAAATGCCGGCCTTGGAATCGCGGCGGGTACGCACCCAGCCGCGGACCGTGATCTTGTCGCCGACCGCCACGCGACCGGCGAGCGCATCGCGCACGCTTGCTACACTCATGCCTTGAAACTCCGTTGGGGCGCGACCATCTCGTCGCGACTGAGCGCGCGATCATATCCGAGCGCGCGCATCCGACGGCATGGAGCGAACACGATGGGCATCCAGCTTTCCGAATCGGCCGCAGAACGCGTCAGCGGCTTCCTGCGTGAAAATCCCGACGCGCTCGGTTTGCGTTTCGGGGTACGCAAGACCGGATGTTCGGGCTTCGCCTACATCGTCGACCTGACCGACGCCGTCGGTGCGCAGGATCAGGTGTTCGAGTCGCGCGGAATCAAGGTGATCGTCGATGAGGCCAGCCTGCCCTTGATCGACGGCACTGAGATCGACTTCGCGAAGCAGGGGCTCGGCGCCCAGTTCGTGTTCCGGAATCCGAACGTCTCCGCCGAGTGCGGTTGCGGCGAAAGTTTCACCACGGCCTGAGATTTGGCCGCAGTCCCCGCAAAAAAATCCCGTTGAAACATAGGCTTCCACGGCATTCCTTGCGTTTCGTCTGAGCGTGCGCAAGAAAAATATTTGCAGCTGTGGATAGAGCACCTAAGTCCCTGATGTGACTTGGGAAAGCCTGACTAATCCCCTGATTTTTCACGACTTTTGCATTGCGGCAAAGGCCCGGCTGGGCTAAGCTCCCTATCCCTGTCGGCCGCTGGTCGACAGGACCTTGCCTCACCGGTAACACGTCGGGAGGCCGATACGTCCGAAAGGAGTTTGTTGATGCGTCACTATGAAATCGTTTTCCTGGTCCATCCCGACCAGAGCGAGCAGGTACCCGCGATGATCGAGCGTTACAAGTCGCTCATTGAAGGTGACAAGGGCACGATCCACCGTCTTGAAGACTGGGGTCGCCGTCAGCTCGCGTATCCGATCCAGGATCTCGGCAAGGCCCACTATGTTCTGATGAACATCGAATGCAGCCAGCCGGTTCTGAATGAACTGCAGTCCTCGTTCCGCTTCAACGATGCGGTCTTGCGTCATCTCATCACGACCCGCGACGACGCGGTGACCGAACAGTCGCCGATCGCCAAGATGAAAGACGAGAAGCCGAGCCGTCGCGTCAGCGAAGAAGGCTTCAGCGACGCCGAATTCGAAGACGCCGCCTGAGCCACGAGGAATCCATCATGTCCAAATTTTTCCGCCGCAAGAAGTTCTGCCGATTCACCGCCGAAGGCGTGAAGGAGATCGATTACAAGGATCTCAACACCCTGCGCCAGTACCTGACCGAAACCGGCAAGATCGTCCCCAGCCGCATCACCGGCACCAAGGCCCGCTATCAGCGTCAGCTGACGGCTGCCGTCAAGCGTGCGCGTTTCCTCGCGCTGCTGCCGTACTGCGATAGCCACTGAGGAGCGCATCATCATGGAACTGATTCTTCTGCAGAAAGTCGTGAACCTGGGCGCCCTCGGCGACAAGGTCAATGTGAAGCCCGGTTACGGGCGTAATTATCTGGTTCCGCAGGGCAAGGCCGCTCCGGCCACTGCGACCAATGTGGCGGAGTTCGAGAAGCGCCGTGCGGAGTACGAAGCCAAGGCCAACAATCAGTTGGCGGACGCGACGGCCCGCAAGGACAAGCTCGAAGCCGCCGCGGTCACGA
>DATMVT010000151.1:0-10193 GCA_035562895.1 Patescibacteria group bacterium
CTCGCCCGCGCGGTCATCGACGACGCGCCTGAAGAGGCCGCGACGATGGCCGCAGCCCTCCTCGCCTTGCCGGTCGCGACCCTGCCCGTTGCGCATCCGTTGCGGATCGAGGCGGCGACGCTGGCCGAGCGCGCTCGAGCTGGCGTCCCCGCATCCGGCGGCTAGTCGTTCGGCATTCGGGTCATGCGCAAGGTGATGGATCCGGTGCCGCGCCCGGAAACGCCGCCGCGTCCGTCGCCCTCCGTCGCGGCGGACAGGTTGATGTCGGCCGCGCCCTTGGCAAATGCGAGCAACCGCGTGTCCTGAACGCGGCGATCGTCGGTGATGACATAGCCTGCAGCTTCGATCGAGGCGCGCAGCGCCGCGACGGCGTCATCCACGGGCGTGTCGACGACTTCGACGAGGACGTGGCGGATCGTGCCGCCGGCCAGATTGCCGCGGGTGTCCATCAGGCGCGTGTAGGTGAAGTCGAGCGTGATGCCGTCGTCCAGCGGGGTCTCCAGCAGTTGCAGCTGCCCGGCGGCTGCCGCGACGATCCCGGTGGTGGCCGACATCAGTGCGTCGCCTGCCGGCGAGCCGGGTTCGGCAGGCGCGGTCGGCGGTGCGTCGGGCCCGCTGCAGGCTGCAAGCGACAGGCAGATCAGCGCGATCAGTGGTTGGGGTTTCATGTCGGGACTCCGGTGGTTCATTCCGGATACGGTCGGTGCCCGCGGAACCGGACATCCCGGCCCGCGTCCGATCCGCATCAGGCCAAATGATCCAGCGGCAAGGCGCCGGGCGGCTTGACCTCGCGCAACACGAAGCTCGAGTTGAGGTCGTCGACGCCGGCGGCATTGAGCAGGCGATCCATCAGGAAGGTCGAGAAGTGCGCAAGGTCTTCGACGACGACGTGCAGCAGGTAGTCCATGTCGCCGGTGAGCGCATAGCAGGCGACGACTTCCGGCCATTCGCGCACCTGCTCGGCGAAGCGCGCGATCGCGTCGCGGTCGTGGCGAGCAAGCTGCACGCGGACGAATGCCTGCAGGCCGAGGCCGATGCGACCGGCATCGAGCCGGGCCGCATAGCCGGCGATGATGCCTTCGGCTTCGAGCCGGGCGACACGACGCAGGCACGGCGACGGCGACAGCTGCACGCGCTCGGCCAGTTCGGCATTGGCGATGCGGCCTTCGCGCTGGAGGACCGCGAGAATGCGCAAATCGGTTCGATCGAGGGTCGGACCCGCCATGATCTGCTCCATGGTCGTCTTTGAAGAGTGGATTATTGCGCGAAGTGGTGTCCAGCGAGCATTTTCGCAATGGAATTGCGCGCCGCCGGCACTATCCTTGCGTCCATTCTCCCCGGGCCACGACCATGACCATGACCAGTGAAGCGCGCCGCGTCGAACACCAGATGACCGACAAGGGCTATGTGCCCGTCTACACCACGGCCGTCGTCGCGCAGCCATGGGCGAGCTATTCGGCGGCCGACCACGCCGTCTGGGGCCAGTTGTTCCGGCGCCAGCGCGAGATCCTGCAAGGCCGTGCCTGCCCGGAATTCCTCGATGCGATGGACGCGATGGGCATGAGCGATGCGCGGATTCCGAAGTTCGAGGAACTGAATGTGCATCTGCAGAAAGCGACCGGCTGGAAGCTGATCGGCGTCGAAGGCCTGCTGCCCGAACTCACGTTCTTCGAACATCTGGCGGCGCGCGAATTTCCGGTGACCTGGTGGATCCGTCGCCCGGACCAGATCGACTACATCGCCGAGCCAGACCTGTTCCACGACTTGTTCGGGCATGTGCCGCTGCTGATGAATCCGCTGTTCGCCGATTACATGCAGGCCTATGGTGCCGGCGGCGTGCGCGCGTCCACGTTCGGTGCCGAATCGTTGGCGAACCTGACGCGCCTGTACTGGTACACGGTCGAATTCGGGCTGATCGACACGCCGGCCGGCCTGCGCATCTACGGCGCCGGGATCCTGTCCTCGAAGGGCGAGTCGATCCACTGCCTGGAATCGGCGGCACCGAACCGGATCGGTTTCGACGTCCAGCGCGTCATGCAGACCCGGTACCGCATCGACACCTACCAGAAGACGTATTTCGTGATCGAGGGCTTCGAGCAGTTGTTCAAGGCCACCGTCGACCCCGATTTCGCGCCGTTGTACGACCGGATGAGGGGCGCCGAGCCGATCCCGGCAGCGGCCGTGCTGGATCGCGACCGCGTGTTCAATCGCGGCACCGGCGAGGGCTGGCTGGCCGACGGCGACGTTTGAGGTGCCGCCGGGGCGGCGATTCGCCTTGCCGCATGGCGCCCGCCCCGGCACAATGTCTGGCCCTTTTTCCTGCCTCCCGAAGCGGCTGCGCGTGCAGCCCCGCGTCGGCCGTGGAGATCCTGAATGAACAAGCATGACCTGAACTTCATGAAGCACTTCGCCCAACTCATCGTCGGGCTGATGGTGCTGACCGTGGTGTTGATCCTCGGTGCCCACTACATCTATGGCCAGCAGCCGCGCGAGGAAAACCAGGTGCTGGTGGCTGCGACCAATGCGCGCATCGCCCCGGTGGGGGCCGTGTTCGCCGGCGAGACCGGCAAGGCGGCGATGGCCGCGGCCAAGGCCGCGGCGGCCGAAGCGTCGAAGGGCGTGGTCGCCTACGACGGCACGCTCGATGGCGCGACGATCTACAACAACCTGTGCGGCGCCTGCCACACCTCGGGCGCCGGTGGCGCACCGAAGCTGGAGCAGGCGGCATGGGCTGCGCGCACCGCACAAGGCATGGACACCGTGGTCAAGCACGCGATCGAGGGTTACACCGGCAGCGCGGGCGTGATGCCGGCGCGCGGCGGCAACCCGGCGCTCAGTGACGACCAGGTCCGCGCCACCGTGCAGTGGATGGTCGACAACCTGAAGTAATCCGTTTCGGTCCGAGGCTTCGGACGCAACGGCTCAGCGCGCCGCCTTCGGGCGGCGCCTTGGTTTTCAGCACTGGAATTCGCATGAACATGAAGCGTCTCGTCCCTGTCGTCGTCGTTGCGGCCTGCCTGATCGCCGCCGGCTGCGAGCCGGAAATCGGTCCGAACGGCATTCCCGTGGTCGGCGAGGGTCCGTTGGAATGCGGCCGCGTCGCGGCGCAGATCCATGTCGTGCAGGGCAATCAGGCGATGAGTCCCGTGGTCGGCGAGGTCGTCGAAGTCGAGGGCCGCATCTCGGCGAAATTCATCGACGGTCTGGGCGGTTTCTTCCTGCGCAGCGAATCCGGACAGGACGATCAGGACCCGGTCAGTTCCGAGGGCATCTTCGTGCGCCATCCGGAACCGCTCGACTGGCCGGTCGGCAGTCTCGTGCGCGTGCGCGCCACGGTCGCGGAACTGGGGCCGGCGCCGGACACGCAAACCGCGCTGATCGAAATCGGCGCGCTGGTTCGCTGTCCAGGCAAGGCGGTCGTCCCGGAAGCGCGTCCCGTGGTGGCTGCGGGCAGCGAGCCGACCGACTGGGAGCGCTTCGAGGGCGAACGCATCGCGGTCGCCGGGCCGTTGTCGCTGGTCGGCAATGACGACTTGTTGCGCCATGGCAGTCTGATCGTGTCGTTCGATGGCCGCGACTTCACCCCCACCGAGCGCCACATTCCGGGCCAGGACGCGCGTGCGCTCGCTGCGGCCAATCTCGCCACCCAGTTGGTGCTGGACGACGCCCGCCTCGACGAGTTTCCGAAGCAGCTCTGGCACCTGCCGATGCCGCTGTCACCCGACGCGACCTATCGCGTCGATTCGCAGATCGGCGGCATCGACGGCGTCATGGAGCAGCGCGACGGCGAGTACCGCGTGCAGCTGGTGGCGCCGCTCGGTTCGGTCACGCATGCGCCGCGACCGCCCAAGCCGCCGGATGTCGATGGCGACGTGCGCGTGGGCAGCTTCAACGTCCTCAATTATTTCAACGGCGATGGCGCCGGCGGCGGCTTTCCGACGCCGCGCGGCGCGCAGAGCCTGGCCTCGTTCAAGCGCCAGAGTGCCAAGATCGTGGCGGCGCTGGACCTGCTCGACGCCGACATCGTGGCGCTGATGGAAATCGAGAACGACGGCTACGGCGATACCTCGGCGGTCGCCGACCTGGTGCGGCAATTGAACGCGGCGCGCGGCAAGGAAAGGGGCGACTACACCTACGTCCGGCCCGATGTCGAGCGCATCGGCGAGGACCCGATCGCCGTCGCCCTGATCTATCGCCAGAGTCGCGTGCAGGCACGCGGCGCGCCCGCTTTCACCCTGCAGGGGCCGTTCGCGAAATGGTCGCGACCGCCGCTGGCACAACGTTTCGTCGCGGGCGAACTCGACGTCGTCGTCGTCGCCAACCACTTCAAGTCCAAGGGCTGTCAGGACGCGGCGGGGCCGGACCAGAACCAGGAAGACGGCCAGGGCTGCTTCAATGCGACCCGCGTCGATTCGGCGCGGACGCTGGCGGAGTGGCTGGCCGGCGACCCGCTCGCGGCCGGGCATGATCGCGTCCTGCTGGTCGGCGACCTGAACGCCTACGGCAACGAAGATCCGCTGCGCCATCTGCTGAGCCGCGACTACGTCGACGTGGTCGCCGAGCACAACAGCGAGCCGGCCTACAGCTATGTCTTCCGCGGCGCCTCGGGCCGGCTCGATCACGCGCTGGCCAGCACGTCGCTGGCCGCGCACGTCGGCGGTGCCGGCGAGTGGCACATCAATGCCGACGAGTCGCCGGGCTTCGAATACGACGAACCCGACTACGATCGACGCGCCTTGAAGTCGCGCTATCGTCCGGACGTGTACCGCAGCTCCGACCACGATCCACTGCTGCTCGGCCTGCGCGTGAAGCCGCAGGTCGTGCCGCCGGCCGCCGCGAACTGATCGCCATGGTGCCGACGCCCTTCCCGCAGACCGGCGGAGCGCTGCAGTTGTCCGGTGGCGCGGGTGCGATCGAGGCGGTGGTCGAATGGCCGGTTGCGGCGCCCAAGCGCGACGTCGTCGCGGTGATCTGCCATCCGCATCCGCTGCATGGCGGCACGATGACCAACAAGGTCGTGACCAGTGCCGCGCAGGCGCTGCGCGACCTCGGCTGCGCGACGCTTCGCTTCAACTTCCGCGGCGTTGGCGCCTCGGCGGGCGAGTACGACGCGGGCCGCGGCGAGGGTGAGGATCTGGTCGCGATCTGTGATTGGATCCGCGCCATGCGCCCGACTGCCCGACTGGTCCTCGGCGGATTTTCGTTCGGCGCCTACGTGTCGATGATGCGCGCCGCCGACATTCGCCCGGACCTGCTGGTGTCGCTGGCACCTTCGGTCGGTCGCCGCGACGTCGATGGTTTTCGCGAGCCCGGCTGTCCGTGGCTGGTCATCCAGCCCGATGCCGATGAAGTGGTCGATCCGGCCGATGTCTACGCCTGGGTCGCGCAGCGACGGCCGCCGCCGGTGCTGGTGCGCCTGCCCGAGACCTCGCATTTCTTCCATGGCCGCCTGCTCGCCCTGCGCGACGCGATCGCGCAGTTCGTCGGACCGCGCCTGCCGCCGCTGGCATGACGCCCAGCGCCGCGTATCAGCGCGAAGTCGATCGTGGACATCGCCAGGATGATCCGGCGCAGCGCGCGTTGTTGCCGGTGCTGGATCGCATCCACGCACAACTGGTCGCGCGTGCCGATGACGGTGCGATCAGTCGCTTCCTGTCGCGCTTCCGTTCGGTGCCGCAGGTGCGTGGCCTGTACCTGCACGGTGGCGTCGGGCGCGGCAAGACCTTCCTGATCGACCTGCTGCATGACACCTTGCCGGGGCGGCGCAAGGTGCGTCTGCACTTCCATCGCTTCATGGGCCGCATCCACGATGCCTTGCGCGACGTCGCCGGCGAGCCGGACCCGCTCAAACTGGTGGCGCAGCGATTCGCGCGCGAGGCGCAATTGTTCTGCCTCGACGAGTGCTTCGTGCAGGACATCGGCGACGCGATGATCCTCGGCGAGTTCCTGACGCATCTGTTCGCGGCCGGCGCGACCCTGGTGACGACCTCGAACCTGGCGCCGCAGCGGCTCTACGAACATGGCCTGCAGCGCGCGCGCTTCCTGCCGGCGATCGCGCTGATCGAACGCCATTGCGAGGTCGTCGAGCTGGCGAGCACGACGGACTATCGCCTGCGTGCCCTGACCCAGGCCAGCGTCTACCTGACCCCGGCCGATGCCGCTGCCGACGCGACCTTGTCGCGCATGTTCGACGACCTTGCCCCCGGCGAGCTGCGTCCGGACACGATGCTGCGCATCCACGACCGCGACATTCCGCTGCGTCGCCTTGCCGATGACCAGGTCTGGTTCGAGTTCGCCGCGCTGTGCGAGGGGCCGCGCGCGGTCGCCGACTACATCGAGATCGCACGCAGCTTCCAGACCGTGTTCATTTCGGCGGTGCCGCAGTTCGATGCGACGCAGCGGCGCGAGGATGCGGCCAAGCGCTTCGTGCACCTGGTCGACGAGTTCTATGACCGCAACGTCAATCTCGTGCTCAGCGCCGATGCCGAGCCGGTGGCGCTGTATCGCGGCGAACGTCATCGCCACGAATTCGAACGCACGCTGTCGCGCCTGATCGAGATGCGCAGCGCCGATTACCTCGCGCGCGAGCACAAGCCCTGATGCGGACGCGACTGCCGAGCACGGTGTGGGCGCTCGGCATCGTGTCCTTGCTCACCGATGTCTCGTCCGAGCTGGTGCATGCCTTGTTGCCGCTGCTGCTCGCCGGGCCGCTGGGTGCGAGCATGGTCATGATCGGGCTGATCGAAGGTGCCGCCGAAGCCACCGCGTCGATGGTGAAGCTGTTCTCGGGCGCGCTCAGTGATCGCATCGGTCGTCGCAAGCCGCTGGTCGTCGCCGGCTACGGCCTATCGGCGTTGACCAAGCTGGTGTTCCCGCTCGTGAACGGCGCCGGCTTCATCCTCGGCGCACGTCTCGTCGACCGCCTCGGCAAGGGCATTCGCGGGGCGCCGCGCGATGCCTTGATCGCCGATGTCACGCCGGCCGAGCAACGCGGCGCCGCTTATGGCTTGCGACAGTCGCTGGATACGGTCGGTGCGGTCATCGGTCCGCTCGCCGCGATGGGCCTGATGCTGTGGTTGCTGGATGTGCGCGCGGCACTGTGGTTCGCGGTGATTCCCGGCGTGCTCGCGGTGCTGGTGCTGATGGTCTACGTGCGCGAACCGGAACAGCACATCGCCGACAGGAAGGCCGCGTTGACGTTGCGCGACTGGCGCGCACTCGACGCAGCGGCCTGGGGCGTGATCGGCGTCGCCGCACTGTTGAATCTCGCGCGCTTTGGCGAGGGCTTCCTGGTGATCCGCATGCGCGATGCCGGTTTCGGTGACGGCTTCGCGCCGCTCGCCCTGGTGTTGATGAGTCTCGCCTACACGCTGACGGCGTACCCGGTCGGCTGGTATGCCGACCGCGTCGCGCGCCGCGCCTTGCTGCTCGCGGGCGTGCTCCTGCTGATCGCCGCCGACCTCGTGTTCGCCCTCGTGCCCGGTCGTGCCGGCGCGGTGTTCGGCGTCCTGCTGTGGGGCGTGCATCTGGGCTTCACGCAAGGCCTGTTGTCGGCGTTGTTGTCCGATGTCGCGCCGACATCGCTGCGCGGTACCGCGTTCGGCGTGTTCCACTTCGTCGGCGGTGTCGCGTTGTTGATCGCCAGCGTCGCTGCGGGCGCGCTGTGGCAGTGGCAGGGCGCGACGCCGATGTTCCTGGTCGCGGCGGGCGTCGCGCTCATCGCCGCCATCGCGGTCATGCGGCTGCCCGGTGTTCGCCGCAGGCCGTGACGCGGGTCCGGCGCGCGAATGCGTGCGAGGCATGACGGCGCATCTGGCGATATGATTGGACGATGCACGGGGGCGTGCTTCTGGGGAATGCCAATGATGTTGCGCAACGTGTGCCTTGGCCTGGCACTGATGTTCGGGCTGTGTATGTCGGTTCCGGCCCAGGACGTGAAGCCCGACGATGTCGTCGTCGATCAGGCGCGCGGCGTCGATCCGCAGGTCGACTACGCCGCATTGAAGGCGCTCGGCCCGTGGGACGACCGCAACTACCAGCTCACGCGCGACGATCTCGCCGTGATTCCCGAGAACGACCGCTTCCTGCCCGGGGTGCCGGCGTTCTTCAAGGTGATGAAACGCAAGGAGATGGCGGAGCAGGGTTTCCCGCTGTACGAACATTATCCGCGCGAAACCAACAAGGATTTCTTCTTCCGCTTCGGTGGCCTGCTGCGCAATGGCGTGCTGCTGCGCAAGGGGCTCGGCGTCTACACGCATCCGGATCCGGCGAATCCGCCGCCGGCGGTTCTCTTCGCGACCGATCCGTTGCCGAAGGCGGCCCCGGTGCTGGGCGAAGGACCCTTCGACAGCACGACCAGCGACAACGAGACGGCGATCGAATACCACCCGAGCAACCCCAACATCATGGTGCTCGGTTCCAATGGCGGACCCGGCCAGCGCATGGTCGCCTCGACCGATGGGGGGGCGACCTTCATCAACGCCGGCACCTTCCCGAACTCCTGCTGCGATCCCGCCATGGACTGGTCGCCGGACGGCAACATCGTCTACGGCGCCACGCTTGGCACCCAGGGCGGCGCCTGCGGCGGCAGCTGGTGCACGCAGATCTACTGGTCGTTCAACAACGGCGCCAACTGGCTCGGTCCGGTGTCGGTGTCGACCGCCAGTTCGGACAAGGAATACATCCACGTCGACAAGGCGCCGGGATCGCCGTATCTCGGGCGTGCCTATGTCACCTGGCACCAGGGCAACGTGATGCAGTTCGCGCGCATGACGGCGGCACCGGTGAATGGCGGTGCCGGCATGACCTTCGCGCCGGCGATCTCGTTCTCCGGTGAAGAACGCGGCATCGGCAGCGACATCACCACCGACGCGCAGGGCCGCATCTACTATTTCTGGCCGACCGTCACCAACAATTCGACCGAAGTCCGGGTGTTGCGCTCCGATGACGGCGGCGTGAGCTTTGTCGATCTCGACCCGGGCAGCGCCGCGCAGAGCGCGATCGTGTACGACCTCTGGGGCAACTTCGATTTCGCGATCCCGGCGATGGAGACGCGCCGTGCGTTCATCTATGTCGCCGCGGACGTCGACACCAGCGGCGGGCCGAACGACGGGCGCATCTACGCCGCGTTCGTGGACGAGAACCAGGCCGCCGGCAGTCCCTGTGGCGGCAACGGCAGTGCGTCGGCCAGCCATGGCTGGATCGTGGTGCGCTATTCCGACGATCAGGGCGCGACCTGGCAGAGCGCTGCGCCGCCGCATGCGTTGGCTGACCAGACCACGGTCGACCGCTTCAATCCCTGGCTCGATGTCGATGCGATCGGCAATGTCCACGTCGCGTTCTACGACACGCGCCACTCCGGTGCCGGCCTGCGCGACAAGACCGATTTCTACTACACGCTGTCGACTGACGGCGGCGCCACCTGGATCGAGGAGACGCGGGTCACCGCGCAGACTTCCCCGAACATCGGCAACAACCAGGAGTGGGGCGACTACAACGGCCTGTCGATCGCGGCGGGCAATGCCACGGTCGGCATGACCTGGACCGACAATCGCGCGGCGCAGCGTTCCTTCATCGGCCGCCTCACCAATGTGGGTGCCGGGGCCTCGTACCTGATGAATGTCGCGCCGACCTCGGCCAGTGTCTGCGCCGGCACGTCGTTGCCGCCGATCAATGTCACCTTGAGCGGCATCGTCGGCTACACCGGCACGGTCACGCTGAGCACGCCGGGCATCAATGCCGCCGTGTTCCCGACCGCCTCGTATTCGCCGAATCCGGTGGTGAATCCGGCGGCTGCCGGTTCGTCGTCGTTGCTCAGCGTGAGCACCGCGGCCGCAGCCGCGACCGGCAATTACACGATCACTGTGCACGCCACCGATGCCGGGGCTTCGCCGATCGTGCGGGACGCCGTCATCAACGTCGGCGTCGCCAACGGCCCGGCCGCGGGCGTCAGCCTGACCGCGCCCGCCAATGGCGCCAGCGGCGTGGCGACGATGCCGACGCTCACCTGGGCGGCGATGCCGGCCGCCACCGGTTACACGGTCGAAGTGGCGAGCGACGCCGGCTTCGCGACCATCGTCAGTTCCGGCACGGTGACCGGCACCAGCTTCCAAGCCACCGGACTGGCGCCGAGCACGACCTATCACTGGCGCGTGCGCGCCAACAATGCCTGTGGCGCCGGCGCGAATTCGGCG
>DATMVT010000152.1:0-11649 GCA_035562895.1 Patescibacteria group bacterium
CTTCGGCGAACAGATCAAGGTCAATGCCACCCTGCACACGGTCGGTGGTCTGTCGGCGCATGCCGACCAGGCGGGCCTGAGCGAGTGGTACGGCGCCATCAAGAATCGTCCGCCGGTGTGGCTGGTGCACGGCGAGGACAAGGCGCGCAACGTGTTCGCTGAGAAGTTGCGTGCGGATTTCGGTGCCACCGTAAAGCTGGCGCATCCGGGTGAAACCGTGGTGTTCTGACGATCAACCGTGCGCGGCGACCGGCAACCACGGCCGCAGCGCGCGATACAGCCGCAAGCGATCCACCGGTTTGGACAAGTAATCGTCCATGCCGGCGTCCAGGCAGGCCTGGCGATCTTCCGGCAAGGCATGGGCGGTGAGCGCGATGATCGGCACGCGACGCAACGGTGCATCGGCGCGGATGCGGCGCGTGGCCTCGAGCCCGTCGATGCCCGGCATTTCGCAGTCCATCAGGATCAGGTCCGGCTGCGTCGACTGGCAGGCGCTGATCGCCTCGGCGCCATCACCGGCGCTGACCACATCCAGCCCCATCGACTCGAGAAACAGCCGCGTGATCTCGAGGTTCAACGCGTTGTCTTCGGCCACGAGCACGCGGCCGCGCAACCTGCCGACAACTTCTTCGTCGGGCGCGTCCGCCACCGCCGGATCGGCCGCGACCATCGGCAAGGTGATGATGAAGCTGCTGCCGGCATTCGGGCGACTCTCGCAGCGGATCTCGCCGCCCATCAATTCGGTCAACTGGCGCACGATCGACAGGCCCAGGCCGGTGCCGCCATAGCGACGGCCCGATGATTCATCGACCTGGGTAAAGGGTTCGAAAATACGCCTGAGATCGGCCGACCCGATGCCGATGCCGGAATCGGACACGCGCAAGGCCCAGTGCGCATCGTCCTGACGCGCCAGCGTCACGGCAAGATGCCCGTGCTCGGTGAACTTCAGCGCATTCGACAGCAAGTTGCCGACGGCCTGCGCCAAACGATGTTCATCGACGACGAGGCGCTTCGGCAAGGTCGGGTCGATCGAGGTGACGAACTCCAGCCCGCGTTGCGCGGCCAGCGTCGAATACGGCTGCACGACGCGATCGATCCAGGACGCGAGTTCGCAGGGCGCGGCGCGGATGGTCAACTGGCTGGCCTGGATTTTCGCGAAGTCGAGCACGTCGTCGACCACCGCCAGCAGGCTGGCGCCGGCACCCAGCACCGATCGCGCGTAGTGATCGTGCGGCGCCGGCAGGTTCGCGCTCGCCAGCAGTTCGGCCATGCCCATCATGCCGTTGATCGGCGTGCGGATCTCGTGGCTCATGCTGGCGAGGAAGCGCGACTTCGACTCGCTCGCGGCACGCGCGGCACGGCTGAGCTCGTCGGCACGCCAACGCGCCCGGATGACGTCGGCGACATTCGCGCTCACCAGGCGCGAGCCGATGACCATGATCACGCCGAACAGGGGCACCATGATCGCCACTTCGCCGGCGAGCGCGACTTGACCGAACATGATCGCGATCAGCATCGAACCGACGATTGGCAGCAGGAAGGCGGTGAATGCTTCGGCCATCGCGTGGTAGCTGAACAAGCCGATGGCCGCGATCGCCATCAGTACGCTGAAGACCAGCAGACGGACTTCGCCCGTCATTTCGAACAGCGGCCAGGCCAGTGCGCTCCAGCCCAGCCCGACGAGCCCTGCCACCCAGATGAAATTGAGTTGCCAGGCCGACAAACGATCGGCGACCGGCGGATGGCGCAGGTACATGCGTCCGACCAGCGCGCGCACCAACGCGATGCCGACCATCGCGCCGGCCCAGATCCAGAACTGCAAGCCGGGTGCGTGGGTGCCCAATCGCCACGCCGCCAGTGGCGCGAGCAGCAGGGTCAGCCAGACGCCACGCTGGTTCGCGCGCGCGATCGTGTCCAGCCCCTCGCGCAGGACCGCCTGCTCCAACGCGCGTTCGCGCGCGACGGATTCGTCGTCGTCTTCGACCGCTGCCGGAGCCCCATGCATCGGAACATTGTGACATCCCGTCACACGACCCACAAACCGGCCCTGCCCGGACTTCAACCGGCGCGAGACATATTTGCCGCAAGCCGCGATAATCGCGGGACTTTTTTCTCAATGCTGAGGCAGTTTCGAACCCTGCCCGGAGCGCGCCATGGCTGAACTCGCTCAACTCGACAAGGCGGCGCGACAGATGAAGACGCTGTCGCAGGCGCTGGATTCCGGCCGCCTCGGCCCGGTGCGACGCCTCGTCAACACCCTCACGCCCGCTGAAATCGGCAACCTGCTGGAGTCGCTGCCGCCAGCCAAACGCCTGATGGTCTGGGGCTTGGTCGATGC
The DNA here is from genome assembly GCA_035562895.1 of Patescibacteria group bacterium. Lineage (GTDB taxonomy): Bacteria > Pseudomonadota > Gammaproteobacteria > Xanthomonadales > Ahniellaceae > JADKHK01. Next base: position 2,339 of record DATMVT010000152.1, read on the forward strand.
CGAGGACGACGGCGAGGTCCTGGTCCACGTCGGCGAGGAAGTGCGCGAGAGCCTGCTGCGTGACATGGACGAGGATGAAATCGTCGCGGCAGCGGAATCGCTGGACATCGACGACCTCGCCGACCTGTTCGACGACCTGCCGGACACGGTGACCGATACCGTGCTGCGTTCACTCGACCGCAGCGACCGCGAGCGACTGGAACAGGCGCTGTCGTATCCCGAAGACAGCGCCGGGCGCCTGATGAACCCGGACGCGGTGACGGTGCGCCCGGACGTGTCCGTGGATGTGGTGCTCCGCTACCTGCGCCTGCGTGGCGAATTGCCGGACCATACCGATCATCTGTACGTCACCAGTCGCCGCAACCAGTACCTCGGCCGGGTCGCATTGTCGCGCCTGATCACGGCACAACCGGACACGCCGATCAACGAATTGCTCGACGACACCCAGTCGGCGATTACGGTCGATGCCTCGGGTGAATCGGTCGCGCAGGTCTTCGCCGACCGCGACTGGATCACCGCACCGGTCGTCGACGACAACAACGTGCTGCTCGGGCGCATCACCATCGACGACGTCGTCGACATCATCCGCTACCAGGCCGAGCACCAGGTGATGAGCGCCGCCGGCCTCGACGAGGAAGACGACCTGTTCAGCCCGGTCCCGCGCGCCGTGCGCCGACGCCTGGTCTGGCTCGGCATCAATCTCGCCACCGCCTTTCTCGCGGCCAGCGTGGTCGGCCGCTTCGAAGGCACGATCGAGAAGGTGGTGGCGCTCGCGATCCTGATGCCGATCGTCGCCGGCATGGGCGGCAATGCCGGCACCCAGGTACTGGCCTTGATGATCCGCGGGCTGGCACTCGGCCAGGTCAGCGCATCGAACGCCGCGGTGCTGCTGTGGAAGGAAGTCCGCGTCGCGCTGATGAACGGCATCGTGCTCGGCCTGCTGCTCGGTGCGATCGTCTGGCTGTGGTTCGGTGATCCGGCGTTGTCCGCGGTGATCGCGAGTGCCTTGACGATCAACCTGCTGTCGGCGGCGAGCGCCGGCGTGGTCGTGCCGCTGACACTGAAGCGGCTCGGTTTCGACCCGGCGCTGGCGGGCGGCGTGATCCTGACCACGGTCACCGACGTGATGGGCTTCCTCGCCTTCCTCGGGCTCGGCACGGCGTTCCTGTTGTGACGGCGTCGCCGCCCGACGTGATCGTCCTCGGCGGTGGCGTCATCGGACTGAGTTGCGCGCACGCGCTGGCGCGTGGCGGCCGCAGCGTCACCGTGCTCGAACGTGCCTTGATCGGTGCCGGTGCGTCGCACGGCAACTGCGGCACGATCACGCCTTCGCATGCCTTGCCGCTGGCGCAGCCGGGCGTGATCGCGCAAGGCCTGCGCTGGCTGCTGAAGCCCGACGCACCCTTGCGCATTGCACCCACGCTCAATCCGACCCGCCTTGCCTGGCTGGCCCGCTTCGCGCTGAATGGCACGCATGCCCAGGTCGCGCGCATCGCACCGGCCAAGGCCGCGATCCTGAATCGCTCGCGCGCGCTGATCGAGGCCTTCATCCGCGACGAGGCGATCGACTGCGATTTCGCGGCCGACGGCGAACTGCAGGTCTTCCGCGACCGCCGAAACTTCGACGATGCCTGCCGCGAACTCGCGATCCTGCGTGCCCACGGCGTGCCCGTCGAGGTCTGGGACGGCGCGCGCGTCGAACGCGACGAGCCGGCGCTCAAACCCGGCGTGGTCGGCGGACTGTACTGGCCGAACGATGCCCACATCCGCCCCGACCGATACGTCGCGGCACTGGCCGAACGCGCACGCGCCGCCGGGGTCGTCATCCGCGAAGACGCGACCGTGTCAGGCTTCGACGTCGCGGCGGGACGCATCGCCGCGGTCCACGTCGATCGCGCGCGTTTGCGGGCAGGCGCGATCGTGCTCGCGGGCGGCGCCTGGTCGCCGTTGATGGCCCGCGATCTCGGCCTGCGCCTTCCGATCCAGCCCGGCAAGGGCTACTCGATCACGTTCTCGCGCCCGGCGCGCGCGCCGAAGCGGCCGCTGGTGCTGGCCGAGCCGCGCGTCTGCGTCACCACCTGGGCGTCCGGTTTCCGACTCGGCAGCACGATGGAATTCGCCGGCTACGACGACACGCTGAATCGCGTGCGGCTCGATGCCCTGGTGCGCGGCGCCGACGACTTCCTGCATGAACCGGCCGGGCTTGAACGCCTCGAGGAATGGTGGGGCTGGCGACCGATGACGACCGATGACCTGCCCATCATCGGCGCATCGACGCGCATCGACGGACTCTGGCTCGCGACCGGCCACGGCATGCTCGGCATGAGCATGGCCAATGCCACGGCGGAACTGCTCGCCGCGCAGATGCTCGGTCGGGAGACCGTGATCGACCCGCGCGCCTACCTGCCCGCGCGATTCGCGCTCTGACTTGCCGAAAGCGATGCCGGACGCATCCGCTACGATGGCGCATCGACCAATCCGGGACCCGCATGATCCACAATGACGTTCTTCGCAGCATCCGCTACATGCTCGACCTGGGCGACCAGCACGTGATCGACATCGTGAAGCTGGCGAACGCGGACTTCGCGCTGGACAAGGCCCAGGTGCAGGCGTTCCTGAAGCGGGACGACGAACCGGGCTTCGCCGAATGCAGCGATGCCGTGCTCGCGCATTTCCTCGACGGACTGGTGATCCATCGCCGCGGCCCCGCGCCCGGCCATTCGCCGCGACCGGTCGAAAAGCGCATCACCAACAATCTCGTGCTGAAGAAGCTGCGGGTCGCGTTCGAATTGCAGGATGCCGACATGCACCAGGCCTTCGAGGAAGTCGGATTTCCGGTGTCGAAGCCGGAGCTTTCGGCCTTCTTCCGTCAAGCCGACCATCGCAACTATCGCGCCTGCGGCGACCAGATCCTGCGCAACTTCCTCAAGGGATTGACGATCATGGTGCGCGGCGACTGAGCATCGACATGGACATCGTCAACGTGCATCGCGGCGGTTCTCCGCTGATCATCAGTTGTCCGCATGACGGCAGCTTCATTCCGGACGCGATTGCCGCGCGCATGACCGCAGGCGCGCGGATCGCGCCGGATACCGACTGGCACATCAGCCGCCTGTATGACTTCGCGCGCCATGAACTGGGTGCGTCGATGCTCGTGCCTTCGCATTCGCGCTACGTGGTCGATCTGAACCGACCGCCGGACGGGCTGGCGCTGTATCCGGGTCGACGCGAGACCGGTCTGGTGCCGACGATCCGCTTCGATGGCGAACCGGTCTATCTTCGTGGCCAGGAACCGGATGCGGACGAGATCCGCGCCCGCGTCGAATCGTTCTGGCGACCGTATCACGACGCACTCGCCGCCGAGATCGCACGCGTGCACGCCGAGCACGGCCGTGTGCTGCTGTGGGAAGCGCATTCCATCCGTTCCGTCGTGCCGATGTTCTTCGACGGCCGCCTGCCCGACCTGAACATCGGCACCGCCGATGGCGCGTCCGCCGGCCCTGCCCTGACCGCGCGGCTGCGCGCCGTGCTCGACGGCCAGTCAAGCTGCACGCACGTGATCAACGGTCGTTTCAAGGGCGGCTACATCACCCGTCACTATGCCGAACCGGCGCACGGCATCGAGGCCGTGCAACTGGAAATGGCCCAATGCGGCTACATGGACGAGGACAGCTTCGCCTACCGGGAAGATCTCGCCAGGCAAGCCCAAACCGTCCTGCGCGCCCTGCTGGCCGCCGCCCTGGCATGAGCGATGCCCTGAAGGCTCTGCTGGAGAAACACGGCAAGCGCCTGCGCATGCTGATCGAGGTGCATTGCAGTCGCGACCAGGGCCTGGACCCGGACGACATCGAGCAGGAAGTCCGCATCAAACTGTGGAAAGCGCTGGAGAGTGACAAGAATCTGGTCGCCGCTGCGTCTTATATCCAGAAGGTGGTCGTCACGACCGTGGTCGATGCGGTGCGACGGGCTCAGGTCCGCCACGCCGAATCGATCGAGGACAAGGACGAGGCCGGCTTCGACCCCAGCGTGTCCAGCCCATTGCGGCCGGAAGCGCAGGCCGGTCGGGGCCAATGGTCGGACCTGCTGTTGCGCTGCATTGCGGAATTGCCGGAACGTCGGCGACTTCCGGTCCAGCTGGCCCTGCAGGGTTTCACCGCCGACGAAGTGGCGCGCCTGACCGGCGCCAGTGTCACGGCCGCACAGCAATTGTGCTACCGCGGCATCGAGGAACTGAAGACCCGACTGCGCGAACTGGGCGCCGACGAGATCGAGGACTGAATCATGAACACGCTCAATCTGAAGACCCTGTACCGCGATGCGACGCGCGCCCTGCCCCGCGACGCCGACCTGCGCGTGACGACCGACGAGCTGCTCGCGCTGGCGCGCGGTGATTCGCTGGGTGCGCGCCAGGATGCGACCGTCGCCGGCCTCGCCACCTCGTCGGAGCAGGCGGTCGCCGCCCGCATCGCCATGGCGACGCAGGCCTGGTCACAGGACTTGGCGGACGACTTGGCTGCGCTGCGGCGTCCGCGCATGGGTGAACGCATCAGAATCTGGTTCAAGGCCGCGACCCTGCCGCCGGTCTTCGCAGCCTGCGCGATCTCGCTGCTGGCGGTGGCCGCCTGGCGCGTCAGCGAACCCGCGCTCGCGCCGACCATGGCGCCGATGCCGCAACTGGCGGCGGACGACCTGCTGTTCGGTGGCGACTTCGACGAATCCGTCGCCCGCAACAACGACAACGATGAACTGTTCGGCGGCGGTTTCGACAGCTGATTCCTGTCGCCCCGCGACCCCTGACGAACCCGGCCCTGCGCCGGGTTTTTCGCTTTCGGCGCCGATTCAGTCGCAGACCCAGTCGCCGTTCTCGGTCTTTCGGCAAACGTCGGGGGCGCCGTACCGGTCCCAAAGGGCCGGAAAGCCCTTGGCGCGCAGGTAGGCAGGGAAGTCCGGCAGAGCGCGCAGCGTTTTCCCGGCCGGGCTGAACATGTACGCCATGAAGTCGCTGTTGTCGACTTTCACGCGCGTCCGATCCAGTTCCAGCGCCTGCGCGCCCTGGCCGAGCTGCACCAGCCACAACGCCATCATGCCCGGCACGAATTCCGGATCCGAGGCCAGATAGGCATCGATCGCAGCGACGGCACGCGCGCGCGCTTCCGCATCGCCGCCGAACAAGCCATGGGCCAGCACCTCGCGCGCTTCCGGGGGCAACTGCATGAGCATGGGGTCGGCGCCGTCCATCCAGATGTGTTTCGCGCGTTCGATGTCGCCGCGGCGGAACGCAATCTCGCCCAGTTCGCGCCCAGCGAGACGCAGGCCCGCCACCTCGGCACGCTTGAGGAATTGTTCGGCGCCGTCCACATCGCCCTCACGCAGATAGAGCACGCCGCGCCAGCGCATCAGGTTCGGCACCAGCGGGTCGACCGCCAGCCCGTGGTCCATGCGTTCGGCGCCGGCACGGTTGTATCCACTGCGCGCAAGCGTAAGTCCGAACCAGAAATTGGTGGTGATGTCATCGGGATCGAGCTGGATGGCTTTCTCGAAGTGCTCCCGCGACTCGACCAACCCGTGCCCCGACAGCGGTGCCGCCATGCCCATCGCCGCCCAAGGTTCGGCCAAGCTCGGATCGAGCGCGATGGCCCGCCGCGCGTTCTCGCGCACCTGGGTTTCCCGGTCGGCGTAACGATCTCGGAAATAGGTCGGAAGGATGGTGTGCAGCGCCGCCAGCCGCGAATACGCACGGGCGTAACCCGGGTCGATCGCGATCGCCTCTTGCAGCTGCCGGACCGCGTCCAGCATGCGTGCGCCATCGCGGCGGTCGAAGATGGAAGATGCTTGCAGGTACAGCTGGTAAGCCTCCGGGTTCTTCGTGCCGGCATCGACCAGACGCTTGCCCTGACCCGCATTCAGCGCCACCTTGAGTTCATGGGTCACTTGCCGCGCGATGTTCTCCTGCAGGGTGAACACATCGGCATCCGTCCCTTCGAACGTTTCCGACCACAGTTCGAACCCGTCACCGACGCGGATCAACTGTGCGCTGATGCGCAAGCGCTCGCCCTGCTTGCGTACCGATCCTTCCAGCACATGCGCCACGCCGAGCGCGGTGCCGATGGCGGCCAGCGGCTCATTGCGTCCCTTGTAGTAGAACGAAGACATGCGCCCCGCGACTTTCAGATCGTCGAGTTTCGCCAACGAATTCAGGATCTCCACGGCCACGCCATCGGAGAAATATTCATTGTCCTTGTCCGCGCTCATGTTGGCGAACGCGAGCACGGCGATCGATTTCGGATTGACGGTCGACCCCGACGATGCCGAAGTCGCCGCACGCAGGACATCCGACGAGGACGCGGCCATGGGCGCCTCCTGCTGCGCGAACCAGAGGCGCTCGACCGCCAGCATCGCGATCACCGCGACCAGTCCGGCAACGATCATCCGGTCCATGCGCTTGCCGGTTTGCAGCGCGATCGACAGAGCGGGTGCCACATCGGCGTCACGCTTCAATCCATCCGGCGTCAGCTCGAACACCCACGCGAACACCAGCGCAGTGACGAAACCGATCGCCAGCAGCGCGATCAGCGCCTTCATCACCCACGCCGGCGCCTCGAACACCGGCAGCAAGGTCGCAGCGACTTGCGTGACCAGCCACGCCCCGACCAAATACAACCCGGCCATGCGGATGACGTTGCGGCGGCGCAGTTCGGCGAGGAAACTCATGCGAGGATTCGCAATCCGCTGACGTTCGCGAAGTCGCGGTCGTGAGTCACCAGCGCATCGGCATTGATGGCCAGCGCGCTGGCGAGCTGGATCGCATCCGGAAGCTTGAGGCCATAGCTGCCACGCAGACGCGCGGCGCTTTCGGCGATTTCCACGCTGAGTTCGACGACGTTCCACGCCTCCATGACCGCGCGGTAGCGCTTGGCCAATGCTTCTTCGCCTGCCTTGAGTGGACCGGTCAAGACCTCAGCGATCGTGACCGTGGTGACCGCGAGCTGGATCTCGCCACTCGCGTGGCGTGCGAACAGCGGCACGAAACGCGCTGCGAATTTGCCATGGCCCTCGAGCGTGTAGATGATCGGCGCACTGTCGACCAACAACAGCGCGCCCTCGGGAAGTGCGCTCGCGTCTAGCGACTCCATTCGTCGCGCAGCTTCGCTACGGTCTTGCCGCTGTCTTCGCCCCACAAGCCGCGACCGCTACCGGCCAGCGCCAACAAGGACGCCGGCTTGCGTTGTTGCAACGAGATCGCGGGCACCACCGCCGCCACGGCGCGACCGTGACGCGTGATGATGGTGCTGTGCCCTGCGGCGGCCGCAGCGAGGATCGCCGGCAGTTGCTGCCGCGCTTCCTCGGCACCCTTCGAGTCGGTCTTGCGGCGCGCATTCATGGCCTGACTGTACGGACTGTACGGAATTGCGTCAATGCCGAAATCGCGGCACTGCCCCCTGCACGATCAACCACGCGCCGACCAGATGCAACTCGGCCATGCGGATGACGTTGCGGCGGCGCAGTTCGGCGCGGAAGCTCATGGCTTCGCACCGGCGTCAGGCGCCGGAAATTCGACGCGTTTCGGTGGCCAACGCAGTCCGGATTCGGCCAGTCTGGCCTTGAAATTCGGCGTCGCTTCCAGATCGAACGGCGCGCCGCACAGGCAGTCGGTGGTGAGGACTGCCAACACCAATGGTCCGGCCGTTCGCGCATCAATGGCAGCGGCGATGCGATTCGCTTCAGTGCGATTGCCGAACCACGCCGCCTCGATCGCATCGGCGTTGTTCCAGACTTGGAAGATCGAGGCGCTGCGATCCACGCGCTGCAGGCGGGCCTTGATGCTTTCTGCGGGCTCGCCGGTGACCGTGCCGACGATGACCGCGGATGCGTAATATGCTTCATCGAATAATTCGATGGCATCGAGTGCCGCCTTGGCATCATCGAACCTCCCCAGCATCAGCGAGGCCAGCGGCGACGGTGTGCGCAAAGGTCCACGACCAAATGCTTTCGCACGGGCCGTTTCGATATCCAGCGCCTGCTGCCCGCGCCCGGCCGCCCGCGCGGCCCTGATCCGACTGGTGTAATTGATGCCATTCAGCGGGTCGCATTCGCTTGTGCGCTTGCCGAGATCCTCGATGTCATCGACATAGCCGAACGCGCCGGCAAACACCGGCAGCCAGTCCGGATTCCTGCAGCCGGGCTGCTTCAAGGCCGCATCGATCTTGTCGGCCAGGCCATGCCAGTTGTCGCTGAGCATCTGCCGCTCCGCCAGCGCCAGCAACCGTAGCTGCGCGTCCTGGCTGTGTTGGGCGGCCAAGCCGTAGTAGCGCATGCCCTCGCGTTGCGCATCGAGCCGCTCGGCTGGCGCGCGGTCGTTCGCCAGAAGGGTGTGGTTGTACAAATCACCGGCGACAAAATAGGCCTGCCCAAAATCCGGCTCCAATGCGGCGGCCTTGGTGAATTCGACATTGGCCAGGCGCAGGCCATCGATGACGTCGCGGCTTTTTGCGGGGTTATGGGCGTCCTGATAGAGCTTGAGGCCCTTCTGATAGGCGATGAAGGCGTCGATATCTTCCACGCCTTCGTCGTGCATGCGTGCGCGCTGCTGGTCGTCCAGCGCGACATTCAGTGCGGCGGCGACCTGCTCGGCGATGTCCAATTGCACGCTCAGCGTGTCCTGCAGGGTGCGATCATAGGTTTGCGACCACAGGTGGATGCCGTCGCTGGTGCGGATCAACTGCGCGGTGATGCGCGCCCGGTCGCCGCCACGGCGCACGCTGCCCTCGAGCACGCTGGCAACGCCGAGTTGCTTGCCGATGCTGCGCAGGTCTTCGTTCTTGCCCTTGAACTGGAACGACGACGTACGCCCGACCACCTGCATGCCGTCGATGCGCGCCAGCGAGTTCAAGATCTCCTCGGACAGGCCATCGGCAAAAAACTCGTCGTCAATCGCGCTCGACATGCTGACGAACGGCAGCACCGCGATCGATTTCTTGTCGATGACGGCAGGTGCCGCCACGGGCGTTGCGGCCTTCGCATCTTTGGTGGCGCTGACGATCGACGCCGCCTCACGCTTCGGTGCGAGCACGAACTTGTCGAACGCGAAGTAGCCGAGCGCCAATGCCATCACCAACAGCAGCATGCGATCCAGCCGCCGCGCCGTCTGTGGCGCGATCGATTGCTCCGGTGCCACGTCCGCATCGCGCTTCAAGCCTTCCGGCGTCAACTCGAACACCCACGCGAACACCAGCGCGGCGAAGAAGCCGATCGCCAGCAGCGCGATCAGCGCCTTCATCACCCACGTCGGCGCCTCGAACACCGGCAGCAGG
>DATMVT010000153.1:0-3844 GCA_035562895.1 Patescibacteria group bacterium
GGGCGATCCATTCGGCCGCACTTTCGCCCCGGGTGGGGTCCATGCGCATGTCGAGCGGACCGTCATTCTGGAAACTGAAGCCGCGCTCCGGCTGGTCGATTTGCGGCGAAGAAATGCCGAGATCGAGCAACACGCCGTCCAGTCCTTGCGCAGTCGCGTCCCAAGCCGCCAGCGTCGCGAAACTGTCGTGCCGATAGGCCACCCGCGGATCCCGCGCCGCCCACTCGGCCGCAACCCGGATCGCGTCCGGATCCTTGTCCATCACCAGCAAACGACCATCGGTTCCGAGCCGCGCGAGAATCTCGCCCGCATGCCCACCGCGTCCGAAAGTGCCGTCGAGATAGATCCCGTCCGGCCGGATCGCGAGCGCCGCGAGCGTCTCGTCCCGCAACACCGGCACGTGCACGCCCATCTGCCCTTCCTTTTTCGCGACGTCACACTCGCGTGCGGCGCCGTTCACAAGCTCAGCTTCGACATCTCGGGCGTGACCGCGCTCTCGCCGATCGTCATCGCGATCTGGCGCTGATGCGCTTCTTCCGCCCACAACTCGAATTTCGATCCCATGCCGAGCAGCACGGCGTTCTTGCCGAGCGCCGTCGCACCGCGCTGGCTTGCCGGCACCAGCACGCGGCCATTGCCGTCGACATCGACGTGCGTCGCCGCACCGACCAGTTTCAATTGCAGATTTCGATGCGCAGCGACCGTGCGCGACAGGCCGTTGACCTCGTCGCGGATCTTCTCCCAGTCGCGCACCGGCAACAGCCAGAGACAGCCCTGCTCGAACGGGTTGTAGGTAAAAACCAGGCGGTTGCCGCAATTGGCGGCAATCAAATCGCGATAAGCGGTCGGAATGGACATCCGCCCCTTGTCGTCGATCGTGATCGCTGTCTCGCCCTGGAACATCTCTACCCACCAAAAACCACGGAATTCCCGTTTTTTTCACGGGAACCCACCTTAGACCCGCGACAAGGGCGCGTCAAGAACTGTGGCGGGGATTTTTTGCGGGCCAAAAAGAAGGGAGCGGCCGAAGCCGCCCCCTGGGGATGAAGTGCGAAGCCGGCCGATAAGCCGGGTCCTGTCGTGGACCGTCATTCCTCTGGACAACGTGTCGCCACGTGCCTCGAGCGATCTACCCGGGAACACGGCGGGCCGCCGTATCGTTCCCCTATTTGATCTTGCTGCGGATGGGGTTTGCCATGCCACGCGGCGTTGTCCCCGCGCGCGGTGCGCTCTTACCGCACCGTTTCACCCTGACCACGCACGTCTTGCGACGCCGTTCGGCGGTCTGTTCTCTGTTGCACTTTCCGTCGGCTCTCACCGCCCAGACGTTATCTGGCACCCTGCCCTGTGCAGCCCGGACTTTCCTCGATGCTTGCGCACCGCGACGGTCTGGCCGACTTCGCCCGATCAGTGTAACGACTCGATCGCGTTGAAAACGACAACGGCCCGCATCCCTGCAGGCCGTCGTTCATTGAATGCATGGGGAAGACACGGTAGGAGCGGCTTCCAAGCCGCGATGCCCTCCGCTCAGACGCGGAAGAAGCGCAGCAGCCCGAGCAACACCGCACGCACCTGCGCCGGCGCCGTCGCGGCATCGATGGTCTGGCCATTCACGACCAACTGACCCTGCAGGTCCGGACCCTCTTCGGCGTTCTTCACGATTTTGAGATCGACGAAGCTGATCGTGAGCTGCTGCGAGTTGCCGTTGCCATTGCCGTTGCCGCTGCTCGGATTGCCCGAGAGCGTCAGCGCGCCGTCGTAGGTGACGGTGACGAGTTCGCCATCGCGCACCGCTTCACGCGACACGGTGCCATCGGCCCAGCGGTCCTGGGTACGCGGATGGAAATTGGTGAAACGCGCTTCCGAGACGCGACTGCCGTTGTCTTCGCCGAGCGTGCCGGCGGCCTGGACCACGACGCGGCCGTTGAAGTCGTCGTTGATCGTGGTCGTGCGTTCGAACGTCAACGCGCTCGCGCTGATGGAAACGGCGGCCAGCGCCAACGCGAACAGGGTCTTCTTGAACATGATCGTTTCTCCGAAAGTGGGATGGTCGAAGCGGCCTTGGCCTTCGGTCGGCTTCGAAATCTCACAACGCGGGAGATCCGGATCGGTTGACGCAGAACTTCCGCGCGCTATCCACCGCGCTTCCGCACCGCTTCGTAATAGTTGCCGCCGAGCGGGCGCGGGACGTAGCGGCCGTGGCCGCGCTGGGCGCGCAGGTCGCCGTGGATCCAGGCGAGGTGGCCACGGGTGAACGTGTGCGTGGCGATGCCCTGCACGGTGCGGCCCTCGAAGATGTTGTAGTCGACGTTCTGGTGGTGCGTCTTCGCCGAGATCGTGCGCGAGCCATTCGGGTCCCAGACCACGAGGTCGGCGTCGGCGCCGATGCGCAGCGAGCCCTTCTTCGGATACAGGTTGAAGATCTGCGCCGCGTTCGTGCTGGTGACTTTCACGAATTCGTTCGGGGTCAGCTTGCCGCTGTTGACGCCGTAGTGCCACAGCACCGACATGCGGTCCTCGATGCCGCCGCAGCCGTTCGGGATCTTGGTGAAGTCGCCCTTGCCGGCCGCCTTTTGCGGCGCGCAGAAGCAGCAATGGTCGGTCGCGGTCGTGTGCAGATGCCCGGCCTGCAAGCCCTGCCACAACGCCTTCTGGTGTTCCGGCGCGCGGAACGGCGGACTCATCACGTGCGCGGCGGCGCGGGTGAAGTCCGCATCGCGATAGACCGAATCATCGATGACGAGATGCCCGGCAAGCACTTCGCCAAACACGCGCTGGCCTTCGTTGCGCGCACGCACGATGGCCTCGAGCGCCTGCCGCGCCGAGTTGTGCACGATGTACAGCGGTGCGCCGAGCACTTCGGCGATGCGGATGGCGCGGTTCGCGGCTTCACCCTCGACCGCCGGCGGACGCGACAGCGGATGTCCTTCCGGCCCGGTGATGCCACGCGCCAGCAACTGCTTCTGCAAACGGAACACCAGCTCGCCGTTTTCCGCATGTACGGTCGGCAAGGCGCCGAGCTCGAGGCAGCGCGTGAAGCTGTTCACCAGCACTTCGTCGTCGCACATGATGGCGTTCTTGTAGGCCATGAAGTGCTTGAAGCTGGACACGCCATGTTGCGTGGCGAGCTCGCCCATCTCGCGATGCACCGACTCGTCCCACCACGTCACGGCGACATGGAACGCGTAATCACCCGCGGCTTTTTCGGCCCAGCCACGCCATTCGCGGAACGCCGCCAGCAGCGACTGCTGCGGATTCGGAATCACGAAATCGATGATGCTGGTGGTGCCCCCGGCAAGGCCCGCCGCCGTGCCCGAATAGAAATCGTCGGACGCCACCGTGCCCATGAACGGCAATTCCATGTGCGTATGCGGATCGATCCCGCCCGGCATCACGTATTGCCCGCCGGCATCGATCACCTGCGCACCGTTCGGCGCTTCCAGGGACTCGCCCAGCACGGCGATCACGCCATCGCGGATCAGCAGGTCGCCGCGCACGCTCAACTCGGCATCGATCAGGGTGCCGCCACGAATCAGGGTATCCATCACTCACCTCGGGTTGATCGGCGTTTCACGCAACGCCTGCGATCCATCGACACACCGCTTGCCACGCCGCCGTCGCCGGAAGCCATGAGAGCGAGGCGTGCTGCAGGACCAGGAAAGCCAACAACAGCGGATACGGCGGATGCACGCGCCCGCCGCGCCGATCGGCGACGACCAGGGCGAGCGCGACCAGTTCGGTCATCACCAGCGACCATTGCAAGGCCGCAGGAAACGCTTCCACGACGCCGATCACCAGCAGCATGCGCGACAGCGCTGGCGGCAGCACCAGCACGGCGGTCGAC
>DATMVT010000154.1:0-15774 GCA_035562895.1 Patescibacteria group bacterium
CTGGTCAACAACGAGATGCTCGTGCGCACCGATTTCCCCTACGGCTTCGCGCTGCACGACCTGCTCGACGTCGCCGACAACCAGTTGTTCGTCAGCGGCAACCGGCTCAGCCGCTATCCGACGCTGTTCGACTACGCACTCTTCTACTGCTGCAACGATTTCTCCGACAACGCGCCGAACACCGATCTCGGCGTCGCGACGCGCCTGGTCACGCGTCACCCGCACGCGCCGGTCGATTACCTTGCGACGCCGGCGCTGCGCGCCGCCCTGCTCGACGACAGCGGCGCCCATCCGGTCGATCCGATGGATCGGCGCATCCGCGCGAATGTCGCGAGCGGCGTCATCGATCCGACGCCGCATGACACGCCGCTCGCCAACGACACCTACGATCTCGACTTCGCGCCGGGATCGGCGCCCATGGCGCCCATCGACGGCGATGCGGACGGCATGCCCGATGCCTTCGAAATCGAACACGCCGCGTTCGGCCTCGACCCCGATCTCGCCGACCACAACGGTGCCGCGCTGTCGCTGCCGCTCGCGGGCGTCGCCGGATACACCAACCTCGAGGTCTATTTGAACCTGCGAGCCGACGCGCTGGTGGTGGATGCCGCCGCGCGGGTTTTTGGGGATGGCTTCGAATCGCACTAGGCTATCCGGATGGATCAGCAGATCAAACGGAGCCCGCATGAGCAAGGAATGGGATGTCTACGCGTGCGAGATCGACGGCATGCCGGCGTCGGTCGCGATCGATCTGCGCATCGCCGAGGATGCGCCCCTGGCACGACTGCCGGTCGCCGCGTGGGTGCAGTTGCGGCTGCAGTCGCCCGGCGACGATGGACTGCCGAGCGCGGGCGAACAGGCGGCCTTGCACGCGATCGAGGCCGCTCTGGCGAACGCACTGGTGTCCAGGACGACCGCGTTCGTCGGTCACATCAGCACCGCCGGGCGTCGCGATTTCCATTTCTACACGGGCGCCGCGACCGGCTGGAAGGAACGGGTGTCGAATGCGTTGCAAGGATGTCCGGGCTGCGCGTTCACCTGCGGCTCGCGTCCGGATCGTGACTGGGGCATCTACTTCGAGCGACTCAGTCCCTCCGACGAGGATCAGGAGCGGATCCAGAATCGCCGTGCCTGCGACGCCTTGCAGCAGGGCGGGGAGCGCTTCGAACAGGCGCGACCGATCGAGCACTCGGCCTATTTCCCCGACGCCGCTTCGCGCGAGCGATTCATTCTCCGTGCCGGCGAACTCGGCCATCGCGTCGTCGAGACCGTCGAGCCCGAGGCGCGTGGCGAACAGTTCGGCGTCCGCGTGTCGGCGGTCGGCATTCCGTCGCACGCGCTCATCGATGAATGGGTGTTGCCGTTGTTTCATGCCGCCGAGGACTGCGGTGGCGAATACGATGGCTGGGAGACGCAGATCATCGCCTGACGTGCGCGGCAAAGAAAACGGGCGACGCCGTGAAGCGCCGCCCGTGATGCCGCAACGAACTGCGACGAAGCGGGATCAATGTTCCAGCGGCTTGTCCTTGGTTTCCGGCAGGAAGAAGGTGCCGACGACGAAGGTCATCAACGCGATCGCGATCGGATACCAGAGTCCGTAGTACGGATTGCCGGTGGCGGCGACCATCGCGAAGCTGATGGTCGGAAGGAAACCGCCGAACCAGCCGTTGCCGATGTGGTAGGGCAGCGACATCGAGGTGTAGCGGATGCGCGTCGGGAACAGTTCGACCAGCCAGGCCGCGATCGGGCCGTACACCATCGTCACGTACAGGACGAGGATGCTCAGGAGCACCAGCACCATCGGCTTGTTGATGCGCTCCGGATCCGCGGTGGCCGGATAGCCGGCGGCGGTGACGGTCTCGGCGATCTGCTTGCTGAAAGCATCGGACTGCGCCTTGAACGTCGCGCTGTCCAGACCCGCGCCTTCGAACGCGGCCACCACGGTGTCGCCGACGCGCACTTCCGCGACGGCTCCGGCCGCAGCCGCGACATTGGTGTAGGGCACGCCGGCCTTGGTCAACGCCGACTTCGCGACATCGCAGGAGCTGACGAACTTGGCCTTGCCGACGGGATCGAACTGGAAGTTGCAAGCGGCGTCGTCGGCCACGACCGTGACCGGTGCCGACACCAGGGCTTCCTCGCGTGCCGGATTGGCGTAATGCGTGAGCGCCTTGAAGATCGGGAAGTAGGTCAGCGCGGCGAGCAGGCAGCCGGCCATGATGATCACCTTGCGGCCGATCTTGTCCGACAGCGCGCCGAAGATCACGAAGAACGGCGTACCGATGATCAGGGCGCCGGCGATCAGCAGGTTCGAGGTCGTGGCATCGACTTTCAGCGTCTGCGTCAGGAAGAACAGGGCGTAGAACTGTCCGCAATACCAAACCACGGCCTGGCCCGCGGTGCCGCCGAACAGCGACAGCAGCACCAGCTTCAGGTTCGGCCAGCGCGCGAACGATTCGGTCAGCGGCGCCTTCGAGTTCTTGCCCGAGGCCTTCATTTCCTGGAACACCGGCGATTCATGCAATTGCATGCGGATGTATACCGAAATGCCGAGCAGCAGCGCCGAAATCAGGAACGGGATGCGCCAGCCCCAGACTTCGAACTGATCGCCGAGCAACATGCGGCAAGCGAGGATGACGAGCAGGGACAGGAACAGGCCGAGGGTCGCCGTGGTCTGGATCCAGCTCGTGTACAGACCGCGTTTGCCGTCGGGCGCGTGTTCGGCGACATAGGTCGCCGCGCCGCCGTATTCACCGCCGAGCGCGAGACCTTGCAGCAATCGCAGGACGATCAACGCGATCGGCGCGGCGACGCCGATGCTGGCGTAACTGGGCAGACAGCCGACCAGGAAGGTCGACAGGCCCATCAGCACGATGGTGACGAGGAAGGTGTACTTGCGTCCGACCAGGTCGCCGAGTCGACCGAACACCAGGGCGCCGAACGGTCGCACCGCGAAGCCGGCCGCGAACGCGAGCAAGGCGAAGATGAAGCCCGTGGTTTCATTGACGCCGGCGAAGAACTGCTTGGAAATGATCGCAGCCAGCGATCCGTACAGATAGAAGTCGTACCACTCGAACACGGTGCCGAGGGAAGACGCGAAGATGACGCGCTTGTGCGACTTGTCGATGCCCGCCGCCGGAGCGGCGGGTGCGGCGGTTTGCGGCATGATGGTGGCCATTGGGGAATCTCCCGTCAGAAGTTGTAGCGGACGATGAAGTGCAGGCGGCGCAGGTCGCCATCCGCTCCGGATTCGAGTTCGCGGTTCGCGAAACGCAGTTCGGCGCCGACATCGAGTTTCGGCAGCGGCGAATAGATCAGGTTGGCCGAGAACGCTTGCACGTCGGCCGTGACCGCCGTGCCCGAGCGCGCGACGTCGTTGTCGTAACTCGCGGCCGAGTAGTACAGATTGCCGCGCAGCTTCGGATCGAAGGCATGGCGGTAGGCGATGAAGCCGGCGACGCCGGACAGCGCTTCGAGGTGCGCGCCATCGAGTTCGGCATCGGCCGCGACGCCGAGGCCGGTGTAGCGGCCGATGCCGTCGCCCGCGTTCACGGCGAAGCGCAGGTCGTCGTTCGCCGAGATCAGGTACTTGCCCGAGATCGACACGGCGGCTGCGGTCGTGGTGTCGTCGATGGCGCCGGCACCGGTGGTTTCATAGGCCAGCTGGCGGAACAGGATGGCCGCGGTGACATGGCCCCAGGTCGCCTTGTGCAGATAGCGCGCGGTGAAGTCGGGCAGCGAGTTGTCGTCGCTGACGATGCGCGTGCCGCCATGGAACGGCGTGATCGTGGTCTCCGGATTCTCGACCGAGAGCGACCACGGCCCGTTCGTGTAGCGGATCTGCGGCTGGCGCACGAAGACCGTGCCTTCGGTCGGGCCGATGAAGTCGACCGAGTCCGGCAACGCCGCCACGTCCATGAAGTTCGACCAGGTCTGGCCGGCGAGCCATTGGTTCCAGCTGACGTAGGCGTGGCGCACGGTGACGCCGTAGGTGTTGGTCGCGACCTCGTTGCCGAGCGCGCCGCCGAACAAGTCGAGTTCGACGGCTGCGGAAACTTTGTCACCGGTTTCGCTGACATTGTCGACGCCGAACCTGAGGCGCGAGAACTTGATGTGGGCATCGACGTCCGTGCCCTCGTCGGCGCCTCCGACCGGGATCCCGCCCGGCAGGTACAAGTCGCGTCCGACCGAACCGTCGGCGATTTCGCCGCCGTCGGTGCGCGTGAACATCATGTCGTCGCGGATGAATCCGCCGAATGAAAACTTCGCGCCGGCGACCGCGCCGGGCAGGATCGTCGTCGCCTGGATGGGGAGCGGCGGCGCGGTGCCCGGTGCTGCCGCAGGAGCCGCTGCGACTGCGGGTGCAGCGGGCGCTGCCGCCTTCTGAGCCATCAGCTGCTGGACCATTTTTTCGAGTTCGGCGACGCGCGCCTCGAGCGCGGCCTCGCGGTCGTCCTGTGCAACCGCCGGCATGACGCCGGCGATGGCGAGCGCGATCGCGACTGCGATGCGCCGATGATGCGGAATGCGTTGCGACATGGTTCTCCCCTTGCAGATTGGCCTGATGTGCTGACGTCGCGCCGCGGCTGAATCGTGTTGGCCACCGTGGCGCGCGTCCCTCCCGACGAGCACGGCGGATGCTGCGCGCGCAGTGCCGCAGCGCCTATTCGCCTTTCGTCTTAGACGCCGGCGCCATCGACCAAAGTCGCATTGGTGGAATTCGCCCGCATCGGACAATGGCCGCATCGATTCACTCGGGAGGGAGCAGCATGAGCAAGATCTATCCGGCATCCACGGACTTCGTCGCGAAGGCGCGCAAGGACGAAGCGGCGTATCGCGCCGAATACGCCGAATCGGTGAACGACCCCGACGCCTATTGGGCGCGCATCGGAAGACGCCTCGACTGGATCACGCCGTACACGCAGGTCAAGGACGTGTCCTTCGACCCCGACGACCTGCACATCCGCTGGTTTCACGATGGTCGATTGAACGTCAGCGCGAATTGCCTCGACCGCCATCTGGCGACGCGCGGCGACAAGACCGCGATCATCTGGGAACCGGATGATCCGAAGCAGCCGGCGCAACGCATCAGCTATCGCGACCTGCATGCGCGCGTCGGCCGATTCGCGAACGCGTTGCGTGCGGAGGGCGTGAATCCCGGTGATCGCGTCACGATCTATCTGCCGATGATTCCCGAGGCCGCGGTCGCGATGCTGGCTTGCGCACGCATCGGTGCGGTGCATTCCGTGGTGTTCGGCGGGTTCTCTCCGGAGTCGGTCGCGGGTCGCATTGCCGACTGCGCCAGCAAGCTCGTGATCACCGCCGACGAAGGCCTGCGCGGTGGCAAGCATGTGCCGCTGAAGGCCCATGTCGACGAGGCGCTCGAGCACGCGGGCACCGAATGCGTCGAGCGCGTGATCATGGTCTCGCATACCGGCGCGCGGGTCGGCTGGAACCTGCAACGCGATCGACGTTACGAAGACCTGGTCGCGAACCAGCCCGAGACCTGCGCACCGGTGGCCATGAATGCCGAAGATCCCTTGTTCATCCTCTATACCTCGGGCTCGACCGGCAAACCGAAAGGCGTGCTGCACACCACCGGCGGCTATCTCGTCTATGCGTCCCACACCCACGAGCAGGTGTTCGACCTGAAGGAAGACGACGTGTTCTGGTGCACTGCCGACGTCGGCTGGGTCACGGGTCACAGTTACGTCGTGTACGGGCCGCTCGCGAACGGCGCGACCACCGTGATGTTCGAGGGCGTGCCGAGCTAACCCGATGCCGGCCGCTTCTGGGAAGCCTGCGACAAGCACCAGGTGACGATCTTCTATACCGCGCCGACCGCCATCCGCGCGCTGATGCGCGAGGGTGAAGCACCGGTGCAGCGCGCGTCGCGAACGAGCATCCGCCTGCTGGGGACGGTCGGCGAGCCGATCAATCCGGAGGCCTGGGAGTGGTATCACCGCGTCGTCGGCGAAGGGCGTTGCCCGATCGTCGATACCTGGTGGCAGACCGAAACCGGCGCGACGTTGATCGCCCCGCTGCCCGGCGCCGTCGCGCAGAAGCCGGGTTCGGCGACCTTGCCGTTCTTCGGCGTCAAGCCCGCACTCGTCGACAACGAGGGCAAGCTCCTCGACGGCGCGACCGAAGGCAATCTGGTGCTGCTCGATTCCTGGCCGGGCCAGATGCGCACCGTCTACGGCGACCACGCGCGCTTCGTCGACCAGTATTTCCGCATGTTCC
This sequence comes from Patescibacteria group bacterium, assembly GCA_035562895.1. Lineage (GTDB taxonomy): Bacteria > Pseudomonadota > Gammaproteobacteria > Xanthomonadales > Ahniellaceae > JADKHK01. The sequence continues at coordinate 6,244 of DATMVT010000154.1, forward strand.
GCGGCATGTACTTCACCGGCGACGGTTGCCGCCGCGACGAGGATGGCTACTACTGGATCACCGGGCGCGTCGACGACGTCCTCAACGTCGCCGGGCATCGCATGGGCACGGCCGAGGTCGAGTCGGCGCTGGTCGCGCACCCGGCGGTGGCCGAGGCCGCGGTCGTCGGCTATCCGCACGACGTCAAGGGGCAGGGCATCTATGCCTTCGTGACCTTGAAGTCCGGCATCGAGGCGACGGACGCGTTGCGCCGGGAAGTGGTGGCGACGGTACGCAAGGAGATCGGCCCGATCGCCTCGCCGGACCTGATCCAGTGGGCGCCGGGCTTGCCGAAGACGCGTTCCGGCAAGATCATGCGTCGCATCCTGCGCAAGATCGCCGCGAACGAACACGAGCAATTGGGCGACGTGTCGACGCTGGCGGATCCGACCGTCGTGTCATCGCTCGTCAGTGAGCGCATGAACCGCTGATCGGCGCGCGCAGGGCGCAACCGGAGGCGCCCCGCGTGACCACGATCCTGATCGCCGACGACCACCCGCTGTTCCGCGAAGCGCTGCGCGGCGCCGTGGGTCGCGCCTTGCCCGATGCGCGCATCGTCGAGGCCGAAGACGTCGCCGGCATGTTCGCGATGATCGATGCCGACAGCGATGCCGACGTGCTGATGATGGACCTGAACATGCCGGGCGCGCAGGGCTTCAGTGCGCTGGTGCAGGTGCGTGCCGCGCACCCGCAGTTGCCGGTGGTGGTGGTCTCGGCGCGCGAGGAAGCCGGCGTCGTGCTGCGCGCGCTCGCCCATGGCGCCAGCGGCTTCATCCCGAAGTCGGCCGATGCCGCGACCATCGCGACGGCGCTCCGCAGCGTCCTCGACGGCGAGCGCTGGTCGCCGGTGCCGGCGCGACCGAACGTGCTCGCGACCGACGAGGCCGACATCGCGCGACGCGTCGGAGAGTTGACGCCACAACAGTTTCGCGTGCTCGGCATGCTCGCACGCGGCCTGCTGAACAAGCAGATCGCCTACGACCTCGGGGTCAGCGAAGCCACGATCAAGGCGCACATGACCGCCATCCTGCGCAAGCTCGGCGCCAACAATCGCACCCAGGCCGTGCTGCTTGCCGGCAAGCTCGCCATCGACCCGAACGAAGTCGATGCGAGCGTGGTGGTCGAAGAGTCCTAGCCGGCCCCGTCGCGGTCCGCGGACACCGGGCCGAAATTGCTGCGCGATGACGCCAGGAATGCCCGCAACGACGCTGGCTTGATCGGCTTGGTCAGCAGCAGGCAGTTCTGCGCGCGGGCGGTGCGCTTCAAGGCGTCGCTGCCGTCGGCGGTGAGCAGCGCGCTCGGGAGTTCATGGCCGATCCGGTCCTGCAGGGCGCGCAGCGTCTGCAAGCCGTCGAGGCGGTCGTTGAGGTGATAGTCGACGAGCAGGACGTCGGGCCGGGCCTGTTCGATCGCGGCCAGGGCGTCATCGACGCTGGGCACGGCGGTGACTCGGATCGACCAGCGCGTGAGCAGGGCGCGCATGCCGTCGAGGATGTCGTGGTCGTTGTCGACGCAGAGCACGCGCAGGCCGGCGACGTCGTCGGCGACGGCGGCGGCGACCGCTGCCGCGGCATTGATGCGGTCGGCGCGGGCGCGCGGCAGCGTGACCGCGAACATGCTGCCGCGACCGACGCGCGAGCGCACCGTCAGCGGGTGCCCGAGCATGCGCGCGATGCGCTCGCAGATCGACAGCCCGAGGCCGAGGCCGCGTTCGCCCCAGGGCGAGGTCTGGTCGAGACGCTCGAACTCGCCGAAAATCGCGTCCAGATGCTGCGCGGCGATGCCGGGGCCGCTGTCCCAGACTTCGATCCTTACGGCGGCGCCGCTGCGACGCGCGCCGATCAACACGCCGCCGCGATGCGTGTAGCGCAGTGCGTTCGACACGAAGTTCTGCAGGATGCGGCGCAGCAGTCGGCGGTCGCTTTCGACCACCAGTCGCGTCGGTACCAGCCGCAATGACAGACCGCGTGCATCGGCGAGCGGCGTGACCTGTTCGACGATGCCGCGCAGCACTTCATCGAGCGCGAAGCGACGCAGTTCCGGCTTCAGAGCACCGGCATCGAGTCGCGAGATGTCGAGCAGGCCATCGAGCAGCTCCTCGGCGGAGCGCAGGGAACGGTCGATGCGCTCGGCGAGTTCCGCCGGCGACGCGCCGCCGTGCTCGCGCATCGCCGACGCGAACAGCCGCGCCGCGTTCATCGGCTGCAGCAGGTCGTGGCTGGCGGCGGCGAGGAAGCGCGTCTTGCTCAGGTTCGCGGCTTCCGCCTCCTGCTTCGCGGCGCGTTGCGCATCGAGCGCGCGCGCCAGTTCCGCGGTGCGTTGCGCGACCCGCGCCTCCAGGGTCTCGTTGGCTTCGCGCAACGCTTCCTCGGCGCGCTTGTAGGCGGTGACGTCGGAAAACGTGGTCGCGAAGCCGCCGTCGGGCAACGGTTCGCCGCGCATTTCGATGACGCGGCCATCGGCACGAATCCGCTCGAACACGTGCGGGCTGCCCTTGCGCATGTGCGCGATGCGCTTGCGCACGTGTTGCTCGACGTCGCCGGGACCGCATTCGCCGCGTTCGGCGTTGTAGCGGATCAGGTCGGCGATCGGGCAGCCGACGTGGACCATGCCTTCCGGATAGCCGAACAGTTCGACGTAGGGGCGATTCCATGCGACCAGACGCATGTCCTCGTCGACGACGCTGATGCCTTGCGTGATGTTGTCCAGCGTGGCGGCCAGCAGGGCGCGATTGAAGCGCAACTCCTGCGAGGTGCGGTCGAGCACGGCGACCACTTCCTCGATCGGCATGCCGGTGCCGCTGAGCGCGCTGGTCAGCACGCGCCGTGCCGAAGCCGCGCCGAGCGCGCCGGCCAGCAGGCGTTCGGCGAACTGCACATCGTCGCTGTGCGCGGCATCGCGACCACGGCGATCGCCATGCGCCTTGAAGTAGTCGTCGAACGCGCGGCGCGCGCTGTGCACGCCGACGATGCGTGCCGTCAATGCGCGCAGGTCGTCGAGGGTGAGACGGGTACCCCAACGCGCCACCAGCGACGGCAACGCCGGCGACTTTTCGCCCATGAACGATTCGGCGCGCAGGCGCTCGTCGACCGACGGGCCGCGGCGCATCGAGACGAGGACGAAGGCGACGATGTTCGCGCCCAGCGACCACACGGTGCCATGCGTCACCGAATCGAGGCCGCCGAGTCCGAACAGATGTTGCGGATGCAGCCAGTCGATGCCGAACGGGCCGGCATCGCGGAAATCGCTCGGCAGCCAGCCGACCCCGGCCAGGCTCGGCAGCAGCAGCGTGTAGCTCCACAGCGCGAAGCCGAGCCCGAGCCCGGCAGCGACGCCCGATCGGCTCGCGCCGCGCCAGAACAGGCCGCCGACGATGGCGGGTGCGAACTGGGCGACCGCGGCAAAAGCCAGCAGGCCGATCGAGGCCAGCGCCTGGCTGGACTCGGTCATGCGGTAGTAGGCATAGGCCAGCAGCGACAGCACGATGATCGCGATGCGCCGGATCGCGAGCACGATGGCACTGATGTCGGCGCGTTGCGCGAAACGCAGCGACGGCCAGCGCAGCAGCATCGGCACGACGAGATCGTTGCTGACCATGGTCGCCAGCGCGACGCTGGCGACGATGACCATGCCGGTGGCGGCCGAGAAGCCGCCGAGATAGGCGACGAGCGCGAGCCAGTCCGCGTTTTGCGACAGCGGCAGCCACAGCACGAAGGTGTCGGGCGGCACGCCCTGGCCCTGCGAGACCGCCAGCCCGGCCTGCGCGATCGGGATGACCAGCATGCTGATCACCGCCAGATAGAGCGGGAACAGCCAGCGCGCGGTGCGCAGGTCCTGCGTGTTCTCGCATTCAACGACGCCGACCTGGAACTGGCGCGGCAGGCAGAACATCGCGCAGGCCGCGAGCATGGTCTGGGCCAGGAATGCCGTCGTTCCGCTGCCGGACGGTGTCGCTGTCGTCGGCAATTCGAACGTGAATGGCCGGTCGAGGACGTGCAGGGCGTACAGCCCGACGGCGACGAAGGCGACCAGCTTGACCAGCGACTCGAGCGCAACGGCCAGCATCATGCCGTGGTGGTGTTCGGTGGCGTCGATGCGGCGCGTGCCGAACAGGATCGAGAAGGTCGCCAGCAGGATCGCGACGTAGAACGCGGTGTCGCCGACGACCGGTGCGCGGTCGGTCACGCTGGTTCCGGCACCGAGCACGCCGACGCTCATCGCGACCGCCTTGAACTGCAGCGCGATGTACGGAATGGCGGCGGTGACCGCGATGACCGTGACCAGGACGCCCAAACCCTGCGCCTTGCCGTAGCGGGCCGCGACGAAGTCCGCGATCGAGGTGATGTGGTGTTCCTTGCCGGCGGCGACCAGCCGACGGAAGAACGCGAAACCGAAGACGAACAGCAGGATCGGCCCGAGGTAGATCGGCAGGTAGTAGTAGCCGCGCGTCGCGGCGCTGCCGACCGCGCCATAGAACGTCCAAGAGGAACAATAGACGGCGAGCGCGAGGCTGTAGACGATCGGGCGCAGCCAGGTGCGACTTGGGTACAGCGGTCGGCGATCGCCGGCCCAGGCGACAGCGAACAGCGCGCCGGCATAGCCCAGCGACACCAGCAACAGGATCCAGTCCGCGACCAAGGCATCGTTCTCCCGAACAGCGTCGGATCGTAGCAATCCGGGGCAGGATTGCGTCCGGATTCAATCGCCGCGAGGTGCCGCTGGCGTGAACGTCCACCCCGAACCGGTTCGGGCGAGCTGTCCGTCCAATGCGATGCGGTCGAGGAAGCGGCGGTCGTGCGACGCCACCAGCAGCGCGCCGCGCCAACTGCGCAGCATCGCCTCGAGCGCGCCGATCGCGGCGAGGTCGAGGTGGTTGCCGGGCTCGTCGAGCATGAGCAGGCGTGGCGCGGGTGTCGTGCCGATCGCCAGCAGCAGGGCACCGCGCAGACGTTCACCGCCGCTGAGGGTCGCGGACGGTCGCAGGGCTTCGGTCGCGTCGATGCCGGCCATCGCCAGCCATCGTCGCGCCTTGGCTTCGCCGAGTTCGGGTGCACGATCCTGCAGTTGCGCGAGCAGGCTGCGGGCGGGATCGAGCAAGTTCAGGGACTGGTCGAGCAGCGCCACCGGGTGCGCGGTCGTGCAGCGTCCCGAGCGTGGTGCGAGGTGCCCGGCCAGCAACCGCAGCAAGGTGCTTTTGCCGGTGCCGTTCGCACCTGCGATCGCGATGCGTGCCGGGCCGCGAACCACCCAGTCGAGCGGTTCGGACCAGCCCCAGGGCGGGATCAGGCGCTCGCAGGTCAGCAGCGTTTGCCCCGCCGGCAGGTCGATGTCCAGCATCGGGAACACCGGGGAATTCAGATCGTCACCGAGCGCGGCATGCGCTGCGGCGACCTGCCGCTGCGCCTCCTCCTGCTGCCGGGCATGGCGCTCCTGGCGGGCGGCGTCACTGTGGTCGGCGCGTTCGCGCTGGATGTTCAGCAACAGCGTCGACTGACTGCCGGTGTCGCGTTCGCGTTTGCCGCGGGCGTTGCGGCGTTCGGCGCTTTCACGCTGCTTGCGCAGGGCGTCGAGCGTCCGGTCGCGGACATGACGGGCCTGCGCCAGGCGCGTCTGAGCGGACTCGAGTTCGAGTTGCCGCTGGTGCTCGAAGCTGTCCCAGCCACCGCCATGTCGATGCAGGCCGTCGTGGCGCAGATCGATGATGCGGTCGACCCGGGCCAGCAAGTCGCGGTCGTGGCTGATCAGCACGAGGCCGCGACCGCGCGCGCGCCACGACCGGATCTCCTCGCGCAACAGCGCACCACGTTCGAGGTCGAGGTGATTGCCGGGTTCGTCCAGCACCAGCAGGTCGGCGTCACTGCAGAACGCGCCAAGCAGGGCGACGAGCATGCGCTGCCCGCCGCTGAGCGAGGCGGCGTCATCGTCGTCGTGTTCGATGCCGGCGCGCCCGAGCAGTTGCCGCCAACGCGACTCGAGGTCCCAGCGCTCGCCGAGGCAATCGAGATCGGCGCGTGTGCCGTCGCCGCGATTCAATCGCTGCAGCGCGTGCAAAGGTGCCGACAAGCCGGCGAGCGCCGCGATCGAACCGTCCGCAGCGTCGGCGACCTGTTGCGTCACGCGCCGCACCGCGGCACGGCGCTCGACGCGACCGCGCGTCGGCGCGAGGTCGCCGGCGATCAAGGCGCCGAGGGTGCTCTTGCCGCTGCCATTGCGGCCGACGATGCCGACGATCGCATCGTCGAAGGATTCACTGACATCGTCGAACAACACGTGTCCGTCGGGCCAGGTGAGGTTCACCCGGTTCAGGGTGACGTAGGGCGTCTGCGCCATGGAAGTTCCCGTGAATGCGTCGATGGCCGCGGGTCGCGAATGGACTCGGCGGTAGTCGTGGCCGCGCGGGGCGCGGCGGGCATTACAGGCGCATGGGCGTCAAGGCTCCTCGATGGCGCACGCATTCTGCCAGCGTGCATGCGGGTTCACCCGTGCCGATCGTTTAGAATGGGCGATTCTCTTTCGCCACCGAAGGTGCGCCACGATGACCACGACCCCCGCCTGTCCGCAATGCGGCCTCGACAACACCTATCCCGACGGCGAGTTGCTGATCTGCGCCGACTGCGGCCACGAATGGCACCCGGCCGCCGCGACGTCCGTCGAAGCCGACAGCGCACGCATCGTTCGCGACGCCAACGGCAGCGTGCTCGCCGACGGTGACAGCGTCGTTCTGATCAAGGACCTGAAGGTGAAGGGCAGCTCCTCGCCGTTGAAGATGGGCACGAAGATCCGCAACATCCGCATCGTCGACGGCGACCACGAAATCGACTGCAAGACCGATCTCGGAGCGATGCTGCTCAAGGCCGAGTTCCTGAAAAAGGTGTGATCCCCGATTCGGTCGATGCCCATTCGCGCCGAGCGAGCGCGAAGGATCAGGGGGCGCCGTGCTTTCGGCGCAACACGCCGGAAAGGTCCGTGCCCGGCGCCACGGTATTGAACACGGTGCCGTATTTCCGGACGTTGTCGTGCAGCAGTTCCAGACGTCGATCCGATTCGTCGGTGTCCACGATGATCTCGTAGCGAATGGATTCCAGGCGTGGCGGCACGTCCTGGCGCACGCCGTGCACCTGCACTTCGACGCCGCGCAACGCGAACTGGAGGATCGGCGTCACGCGCTCGATGCCCTTGATCATGCACGCCGACAGCGCAGCCAGCAGCAGTTCCGCCGGATTGAACGCATCGGGGCTGCCGGCGAGATCGGTATCCAGCTCGATTCGCGCGTTCTTGCAGCGGGCGTGACTCAGGTGCGCGCTCTCGCGTTGCGAGGTCACTCGAAACTGCATCTTGTTCGGCGTGTCGGTCATGGCGTTCTCGATGGGTGGGCCGGTCTCGGTATCGTTCATGGCCCAGCATTCATCGCCATTGCGCCGAGCCTGTCGGCGATGACGGCGGGCCGCACGATCGAGCCGAACGATAAACAAAAAAGCCACCTTGCGGTGGCTTCGTTGTATCGGATTGGTGGCGGATGGTTGACGGTTCAATTCCGGCTATCTCAATCGAATAGCAATCGAGCGGGCTGGCGAGGAAGTGCGAGCATGCCGCGGGGCGTCAGGGCGAACCGCCAGGGGAATGCGTCTTCAACCACTGTCGCCCGAGGGCCGTCAGGCGGTAGCGCTGGTTACCGCTGCGCGGCTTCTCGGGAAGGGTCATTTCGATCGCTCTCGTGGCCAAGGCCGGCTTCAGGTAGGCGTTCCGGAAGTGATCTTCGTGCTTGAGTGCAAGGGCGCTCTGAATCTGTTGACGGGACATCTCTCCATCCAGAACGCGTAGCAGGCGCTCAACTTCCCCGGTAACTTCCCCGGTCACCGGCCGCGGGATCACTGCCCTGAATTCGTTGCCGTCCACATCGTCGAGCAGCCGTGTTTCCGGCCAATCTTCCAGGACCCGCGGGATGCCGGTGCCGATGCCGCGGTAGGGCAGGATGGTCACAGCGTGATCGGTCAAGGTCGGGTTGCGTCGGTTCGACTTGCCTTGGCGGATCTGCACCGTGCTCAGGTTGTCGGGCAGGTGGCCGGGGCTGATGATCTCGATGCGGTCGGCGAAAATCAGCAATCGAATCGACGCGCTGGTGAAGTAGTCGCGGTGGATCAGCGCGTTGACCAGCAACTCGATGATGGCCTGCTCCGGCACTTCCAGCACGCCTAGCGAATTGAAGTTCTGGCCCGCCTGGACGTGGTGCAGGTTGCGCTTGATGAAAGCGAGGCTGCGCTGATACTGCTCCAGCAAGGTGCCGTCGATGTCCTCGCTGTCCAGATAGCTGTGGCTGGCCAATGAGGTGCCGGGGAAGGCCACCGCTTTGACCATGAATGCAGGTCGGTAACGCTGCGGGCGCTTGCCGAACAGCAACAGGCCGGCGAGATTGAGCTCGCGCCCGTCGCCCAGACCGATGTTCTGCAAGGTCTGCGACAAAGACTGGCCGGAAGCTTGAGCCGACTGGCCGTAGCGCCGGTTGAAGTACACGTCGAATGCCTTGTCGTCGATGTCGGCAGCTGAGGTGCCTTCCACCGGCACGACGTCGGCGTAGATCAGACCTGCGCGTTGGAACAGCCGCTGGATTTCCTCGCGCGCCGTGACGTGGCGCTTGTCCGCACCACTCTTGACCCAGATGCGACCTTGGTTGTCGAGGTAAGGCTTGCTCAAGCCATCGGGCACGCTGACGGCGATCACCACGCCATGCGCCGTCTGGACGTTCTCGGTGGTCGGATGAATCGGCGGCCGCACGTTTTGCGAAGCCGCATTCGAGATCAGCTGGTTCAAGCGCCGCACGCTGGCCGCGTCCAGACCGATCACGCTGCCACCGTCGCACGCCCCCAGCAGCAAAAGCCCGCCGCCGCTGTTGGCGAACGCGGCCAGTTCAGCCGCGATGCTGTCGGCGCTGGTCTCGTCACGCTTGAACTGGTGGCGACTGTCTTCGCCGCGCGCGAGGATTTGCAGGAGATCGGCTTCGTTCATGGCCTGATGCCTTTTGACATCATGCCGATCCCGCCGGCAATGATGGCCGGCAGCTGGTAGTGCAGGGTGTTGTAGTTCTTGCCGTCGGAGGCAGTTATCCGGAATTTCCGGACAACTGAATCTTCCTGCAACTCACTATCGGCAAAAATCTTCTTCAGGTGCTCGTTCACCGTGCGCACGTTCGCCTCAAACAGCAGGCCCATCATCTTCTGGGTCAGCCAGATGCTTTCGTCGGCATACACGGCTTCGACGCCACCCTGGCCGCTGGCGGCGATGAAGGTCAGGTACTCGGCGGCCGAGGAGCGGACCAGCGAAACCTCGGTCTTGCGCGGTGGCTGCGGTCGCTGGCGCTGGGTCATGGGTTACGCCACCTTGACCTGGCCATTCATCAGCAGCGGCAGGAGCCAGTCGCGAAGTTGGGCGAGTTGCTGGTTTTCCTGCTGGTTGAGGATCAGCCGTTTCAAGATCGGCGAAATTTTCGCTCCGAAC
>DATMVT010000155.1:0-12530 GCA_035562895.1 Patescibacteria group bacterium
GTGCCGGATCGTCCGGTGCCGGTGAACGCCCTGTGGTTGCTGATCGCGCTCGTGGGCGGCGTGCTGGTGGTGGCCGCGATGTCACGCCGCTCGGTCGGCTGATTCCGAACATCGTCGCAATCGAACGCCGGGGCCGCGCGCGTGGTCCCGGCGTTTTTTTTCGTCTCGTCGAAGTCTGGCGCCGGGTTCAGGCGTTCTTTACGACCAGCTTGAAGTCGATCGCGGCGAGGTAGTCCTTCTCCTGTTCGAGATCGGTCTGCGTCAACGGATGCGATTGCAGCCAGCGTTCCGGCAAGGCGAGCTTCAGGGCGCGTTCACTGCCTTCGATCGCGAGCTTGGGAACGCGTTCGTCGACCCGTGATCGATGCAGCAGGGCCGCCAGCCGCAGCAGGATCATCAGGCGTTCCGCCTGCGGCGCGGCGCGCGACGGCAACGACTTCAGTTCCTTGAGCGGGATGCCGCGACGGTGTCCGCGCACGATCACCGCCAGAACCTGCTGCTCCAGCCGGGTGAATCCGGCGAGGTCTGAATGCGCGAGAATGTATTCGGCATGCTGATGATGCTGGCTGTGCGCGATCGCGAGTCCGATCTCGTGCACGCGTGCGGCGAAATGCAGCCAGGTGCGGTGGGTCTCGTCGAGTTGCCAGGTCGCGGCGACGGCGTCGAACAGGGTCAGCGCACTGCGTTCGACGCGTTCGGCATGGGTGTCATCGACGCTGTAGCGCTGGCACAGCGCCTGGATCGTCGCCTCGCGTGGATCACTGAGTTCGGCGCGGCCGACCATGTCCCAGAGCAAGCCCTCGCGCATCGCCGTTTCGCCGGCCTGCATCGACTTGATGCCCAGGGTCTCGATCACCGTGTGCAGGATCACCGCACCGCCGACGATGACGCCGCGACGATCTTCGCTGAGCGAAGGCAGCTTGATCGCATCGACGTGACCGGCCCGGATCATGCTGTCGCGAATTTCCTCCATCACGGCTTTCGTGATGTAGCCATCCTTCTCGCCGAGCTTGTGCGCGATGTCGCCGATCGCCTTGATCGTGCCCGACGAACCCCAGCATTCCTTCCAGCCCCGCGACTTGTAGTCGGCCGCGAATTGCTGCAGCTCGAGTGCGATGCTGGCGCGGGCGTCGTCGTAGCGCCTGCGCGTGATCTCGCCGCCGGGAAAATACTTCAGCGTCGAGGCGACGCAGCCCATCTGCAGGCTTTCGCGTTCGATCGGTGCATAACCTTCGCCGATGATGAATTCGGTCGAGCCGCCGCCGATGTCCACGACCAGCCGGCGCTTGCGGCTTTCCGGCAGGCCGTGGGCGACGCCGAGATAGATCAGGCGCGCTTCCTCGCGGCCGGACACGATTTCGATCGGGTGGCCCAGCGCGGTTTCGGCCGCGATCAGGAACGCGCGCGGCGACTTCAGCTTGCGCACGGTATTCGTGCCCACTGCCCAGACGCGGTCGTCCGGCAGGTGGGCGATGCGCTGCCCGAACTGCGCCAGACAGGCGAGCGCCTGACGTCGCTTGTCGCCGGACAGGGTGCCGTCTTCGCTCAAGCCGGCGGCCAGCCGCACGGTTTCGCGCAGACGGTCGATGACCTGCAGCTGACCGTTCTCGTAGCGCGCGACGACCAGATGGAAACTGTTCGATCCGAGATCGACGGCGGCCAGTTCTTCGCCTTCGGGCAGGAGGGTGTGCATCGTCGTCATCCGCACAAGCGCGCGAGCAGCGAATTCTGCGCCGAATGCGGCATCGCATCGCCGGGTTCGACACGCGTGTAGTGACCATCGGCATCCAGCGACCAGGCTTGCTGGTTGTCGGCGAGGTAGTTCTCGATTTCCTCGTCGTAAACGCGCTTGGCGAGATCGACGTCGAGGATCGGGAAGCAAGTCTCGACGCGGCGCAGCAGGTTGCGTTCCAGCCAGTCGGCGCTCGAACAATAGATTTCCGGCTGGTCGTCGTTCTGGAACCAGTAGACCCGGCTGTGTTCGAGGAAGCGACCGACCAGCGAACGCACGCGGATGTTCTCGGAGACGCCGGGCACGCCCGGTCGCAGCGCGCAGGTGCCGCGCACGATCAGGTCGATCCTGACGCCGGCCTGCGATGCCTCGTACAGGAGGCGGATGACGCCGGCTTCGTTGAGGTGATTGATCTTGGCGCGTATCGCCGCAGGACGGCCGCGCTTGACGTTCTCGATTTCGCGCTCGATCTTGGCCAGCAACGACTTGTGCAGCGTGAACGGCGATTGCAGGATGCGTTTGAGCTTGATCACCGGACCGAGGCCAGAGAGCTGCTGGAACAGCTTGTGCACGTCTTCGCCGATCTCGGCGTCGCAGGTCAGCAGCCCGAGATCGGTGTAGGCGCGCGCCGTGCTGGCGTGATAATTGCCGGTCGACAAGTGCACGTAGCGACGCAGGCCATTCGATTCGCGGCGCACCACCAGCATCATCTTTGCGTGCGTCTTGAACCCGACCACGCCGTAGACGACTTGCACGCCGGCTTCCTGCAGTCGGTCGGCGAGGCTGAGGTTGGCTTCTTCGTCGAAGCGCGCACGCAGTTCGATCACGACCGTCACGTCCTTGCCGGCACGCGCAGCCTCGATCAGGTAGGCGACCAGCGGCGAATCCTTGCCGGCGCGGTAGAGCGTCTGCTTGATCGCGTGCACGCCCGGGTCGGTCGCGGCCTGGCGCACGAATTCGAGCACGGTCGCGAACGAATCGAACGGATGGTGCAGCAGGATGTCGCCGCCGCGGATCGCGTCGAAGATCGTCGGCACGTTGTTGATGCGTGGATCGATGCGCGGCGTGAACTTCGGGAATTTCAGATCGGGCCGGTCGATCATGTCGTAGATCGCCATGACGCGATTCAGGTTCACCGGGCCCTGGCAGCGATAGATGTCGTCTTCGGCCACGGCGAAGTTCGCCATCAGGATCTTCAGCGTCGGACGCGGCAGCGCATCGGCCACCTCCAGGCGCACGGCATGCGCAAAGCCGCGTTCCTGCAGTTCTTCCTTCATGGCGTGGGCCAAGTTCTCGGCCTCGTCCTCGTCCAGCGACAACTCGCTGTTGCGGGTCACGCGGAACTGGTACGAACCCTTGACCTGCATGCCCGGAAACAGCTCGTCGACGAACTCTTGCAGCACGCCGGACAAAAGCACGAAGTCCTGCGTGCCATCCGACAACTCCGCGGGCAGCCGGATCACGCGCGGCAACGAGCGCGGTGCACGCACCAGGGCCATGTTGCCTTCGCGACCGAAGGCATCCTTGCCCTTGAGCAGCACCACCAGATTGAGGCTCTTGTTGAGGATGCGCGGGAACGGATGCGCCGGATCGAGCCCGAGCGGCGACAAGACCGGCAGAATCTCGTTCTGGAAGTAGCCTTGCAGCCAGCGTCGCTGCTTGGCATTCCATTCGTCGCGCAACAGGACGCGAATGCCTTGTTCAGCCAGGGCCGGGCGCAAGGTCCGGTTCCACAAACGGTACTGGTCTTCGAGCAGTTCCAGCGCGCGCGAGCGAACGCGATGCAGGGTTTCCAGCGTGCTCAGTCCGTCGGGGCCGACGGTGGACCCGCCGAGCTTGAGCGCGGCGACGCGGATCTCGAAGAACTCGTCGATGTTCGAAGAGCAGATGCACAGGAAGCGCACGCGTTCCAGCAGCGGCATCGACGGGTCCTGTGCCTGCGCCAGCACGCGGAAGTTGAAATCGATCTGCGACAACTCGCGATTGATGTAGAGCGTCGGGTCGCGCAGGTCGCGGGGCTTGCTCATGGGAACTTCTCGTCTCGTGATTTCGCAAGCATAGCGAGCCGAATGGTGCCGGCGTCAGGCGGATTCGTGCACGATGGCGTCGATCAGGCGCTCGCGCGGGAAATGGGCGGAAAAGATGCTGCCGACGCCGACTTCGCTCTGGATGTCGAGGCGTGCCTGGTGCAGTCCGAGCACGTGCTTGACGATCGACAGACCCAATCCGGTGCCGCCCTTGTCGCGCGAGCGGCTGGTCGAGACGCGGTAGAAGCGCTCGGTCACGCGCGGCAGGTGCTCTGCCGGGATGCCGAAGCCGCTGTCCTCGACCGAGAAACGGGCGCCGTCTTCGACATCTTGCCAGCGCAAGACGATGCGGCCTCCGGGCGGCGTATAGCGCACCGCGTTCGCGACCAGGTTGGCGAACGCACTGTGCAGGTCCTTGGCCGAGCCGCGCAGGTCGCGGGTCGACGTCGCCTCGATGCGGATGTCGTGTTGCTGCTGCGACAGCGCCTCGGCATCGCGGCGCAGTCCGGCCAGCATCGACGACATCGAGATCGGTTCATCCTGTGTGTCGGCCTGGGCATCGAGGCGAGACAGGGTCAGCAGGTCCTCGACGATCTGCGCCATGCGTGCCGACTGCTTGCGCATCTCGCGCACCATGCCGTCGAGTTCCGGGTCGTGCTCGGCGTCGATCAGGTCGAGATAGCCGTGCAACACCGTCAGCGGCGTGCGCAATTCGTGCGAGACGTTGGCGACGAAGTCGCGGCGCACCTGCTCGAGCTTCAGCAACATGGAAACGTCGCGCACGACCAGCAGCCATTGACCCTGCGCATAGGGGATCAGACGCATGCTCATGCGGATGTCGGGATGCAACGGCGAGGGTACGTCGATCAGCGGATCGTTCGCGCGCGCCTGCGACAGCCAGGCCAGGATCTGGCCGTTGCGCATCAGGCGGTCGATGATCACGCCGCGATGACGCAGACCGTCCAGGCCGAGCAGGCGCCCCGCGGATTCGTTGAACCAGACGATCTGGCGCATCGCGCTGAGCACCACGACGCCGTCGGGCAGGACCGCCGCGGCCTCGCGATAGGCGCGCAGCAGACGCACGAGGCGACGTTGGCGATGGCGGCTGGCTTGGTGGCGGCGGTAGATGAACTCGGCGACATCGCTCCACACGCCCATGTCGGACGGCGGCGGCAGTCGCGTGCGCGCCAGCAGCCAACGCTGCACGCGCAGCAGGCTGTAAAGCGACCACAAGGAATAACCGGCGAACATCAACAGCAGCGTGAGCGTCAACCTTCCGATGACGAGGCCGACGACCACGGCAATGGCGAACAGCAGCAGCAGGCGCCCGAGCGACACCTGCCAGGCACGCGACTGCAACACGTTGAGGGCGGGCTTGGGCATGCGCCTAAGCTAGCGGTTCAGGCGATGGCCGAGAAGCGATAACCCGCGCCGCGGACAGTCTGCACCAGGTTTTCCTTGCCGAACGGTTCAAGCGTCTTGCGCAGGCGGCGGATGTGCACGTCGACGGTGCGCTCCTCGACGTAGACGTTGCCGCCCCAGACATGGTCGAGCAGCTGGCCGCGCGAATAGACGCGGTCGGCATGGGTCATGAAGAAGTAGAGCAGACGGTATTCGGTCGGGCCGATCGCCACCGGCTTGTCATCCGCGAACACGCGGTGGGCGGGACCATCGATGCGCAAGCCGCCGAGTTCGACATTGCCGTCGTCGCCGTCGCCTTGCGAGCGGCGCAGCACCGCCTTGATGCGAGCGACCAGCTCGCGCGCCGAGAATGGCTTGACCACGTAGTCGTCGACGCCGGCATCGAGTCCGCTGACCTTGTCGTTCTCCTCGCCGCGTGCGGTCAGCATGATGACCGGGACGTTGCGGGTGAGGTCGTCGCGACGCAGGCGGCGCGCGTAGTCGATGCCGCTGACGCCCGGCAGCATCCAGTCGAGCAGGATCAGGTCGGGCACCTTGGTGGCGATCGCTTCCTGGGCCGCGCGCACGTCGGCGGCATGCATCGGCTTCATGCCGGCACGCGAAATCGCGAGCGCGATCATTTCGCGAATCGCGGCTTCGTCTTCGACGATGAGGATGTGTTTCAGCATGTTTCCGCCCGTTCCTTGAACCTGCGGCATTACACGACAGAAATATGACGCTCGCGTGACGTCGATGACCGAATCGTTGCAGCGGCTCAGAGGCGGCGATTGTCCTGATCGTCCTTGCGAACGCGCTGGCGTTCGAGTTCGGCCATGTACGGCTTCAGTTCCTCGACCCGGGCTTCGACGCGGGCGCGCTGGTAATAATCGACCCCGGGACGTTCGAGCAGGCGCTTGAGCTGCTCCATCGCGTCGTACGGACGGCCGGTGTACAGCGCAACCTCGGCATGGGCTTCGAGTGCGCGGGCCTCCTCGCCGGCCAGTTCGCAGGCGCGCGCGAAAATCGCCTGGGTGGTCGGGTCGGCGCCATGCTTGGCCAGGATCGGCCGCAATACCGACATCGCGCGCTGGCCGTTGGTCTTGTCGCCCACGGCATTGAGTGCCTCGGCGTAGGCCAGTTGCACCGCGCGATGATCCGGTGCGATGTCGCCGAGTGCCTTCAGGCGTTCGAGCGCGCCCGCGCCATCGCCGGCCATGCGCTGCGCTTGCGCGCGAGGAATGAGGAACGCGATGTCGTTCGGTGCATCGACGAGCAGTCGGTCGAGTTCGGCCATCGCCGCCTTGGCCTGGCCCGAGCGCAACATCGAGAGTGCCATGCCGTAGCGCAGCGATGGCGCGCGATCCTCGGCGGCATGCCGCAGTTCGCCGCGATAGGTGTCGACCAGCTTGGCCGGCTCGGTCGCGGTCAGCACGTGCGCACGTTCGCGCATCAGGCGGAAGCGTGCCTCGTTCGCGGCCGATTCGGCGACGGCCGGTGGATTTCGGCGGATCGCCTCGACTCGGTTCTTGGCTTCGGTGATGCGTGACGCGGTGACCGGATGCGTGCGCAGGAACTCCGGCATTTCGACGCTGTTGTTCGAGCGCGTCGCGCGCCCCATGCGTGCGAAGAACCCGGCCATGGCTTCGGCATCGAAGCCGGCCTTGGCGAGCGTGAAAATGCCGATGCGGTCGGCCTCGTATTCATTGTGGCGGGTGAAATTGATCGCCTGCTGCTGCAACAGCCCCATGCCGCCGATGATCGCGGCTTCGGTGCCGTCGCCCGAACTGTTGCGAGAAGCCAGCACGGCGCCCAGCATGGCCAGGGCAATCGGCAGGGTCGCCTTCTGCATCGATTCGTACGCGCGCACGAGGTGGCGTTGCGTGACGTGGGCGACTTCGTGCGCGAGCACGGCAGCGACCTCGCTTTCACTCTCCGCGGTGTGCATCAGGCCGACATTGATGCCCACGTAGCCACCGGGAGCGGCGAAGGCATTGATGTCGTTCGAACGAACGACGAAAAACGTGAATGCCTGTTCCGGGCGTTCGCTGAGCGCAACCAGGCGATAGCCGAGCGCGTGGACGTAATCGTCGATCAAGGCGTCGTCCAGCACCATGTCGATGCGGCGCAGTTCGTACAACATGCGCGCCCCATAGCGCGCTTCCTGCTCGGGGCTGAGCACCGAACCGGCCGACGAGCCCATGTCGGGCAGTTCGACATTCTGGGCAAACGCGAACGGCGCGCTCAGTACGAAGGCTATAATCGCGGTCAGCAAACGGGTTCGCACGGGTTGACTCATGGTGCCTCGGACCCCGTTAGCCTAACCCGAGTTCCGTTAAGGCCGTGCAGATGCGCTTCTCGCTATTCATCCAGGATTCGCCGGAGTCGGGTGCGGCCGTCGCCAGTGCGCTCGGCTTCGCCTCGGCGGCCGTGGCGGCAGGCCATGCGCTGCGCCAGGTTTTCTTTCATGGCGACGGCGTGCGCTGCGCGCGTGCCGGCGCCGAAGATGATCGCGACTTGCGTGCGCTGGTGGCGTTGGCACGCCAGCACGGTGTGCCGCTGCTCGCATGTTCGACCTGGCTGGAGCGCCTCGGCGTCGTCGCCGCGGGCGCCGTGCAGGTCGGCAGTCTGGGGCAGTGGTGTGATGCCCTGGACGAGACCGATCGTGTCGTGAGCTTCCGCGCATGAAGCGCGTCGCCGTACTGTTCGCGCGTGGCCCTTGGCGAGGCGTCGATGCACTGGCCGGGATCGATGCGGCGCTGGCGGTGCTCGCGTTCGAACGTGATTTGCAGGTCGGCTTCGTCGGTGCCGGTGTCGAATTGCTGATCGGTGCCGACGCGGGCGACGAGCGCGCGAGACGCAGTCGCATGATTGCCGCGCTCGCGCATCATGGCGCCAGTCGCCTGCTGGCCAGTCGCGAGTGTCTGCTGGCCCGTGGACTGGTGCCGCGCGTTGCCGATGTCGAGCTGGTCGAACGCGCCGATTTCCCGGCCTGGCTGGCGGAGGCGGACCATGTCCTCGCCTTCTGAGACCTTGCATTGCGTGGTGCGTGCGCCGCGTGACGGCGAGACCTTGGCGCTGGCTCGGTCGCTGTTGCGATCGGGCGATGCCCTGCTGCTGCTCCAGGACGGCGTGCAAGCGGCGTTCCTCGAAGAATTCGTTGTGCCGGAAGGGATTGAGGCCTGCGTGCTGATGGGCGATGTGCTTCAGCGCGGGCTCGATCCGCAGCGCATTCGCGGCTTTCAACCCATCGATGAAGCCGGGTTCGTCGCGCTCGCGGCACGCATGCGGCGGCAGGTGTGCTGGGCATGACCGGGATCGATTTCGATGGCCGACGCATCGAACTGGACGAACGCGGCTACCTGCGTCATGGCAGCGATTGGAGTGCCGCACTGGCCGAGCATCTGGCCGCCGGCGACGGCATCGTCCTCGATGCCGAGCGCTGGGACATCCTCAATTTGTTGCGGCGTCATTACGACGAATTCCGCATCGCTCCGCCGATGCGCCTGCTGGTGAAAGAGGTGGGTCGCCAGTTCGGTGCGGACAAGGCCAGCAGCCGCTACCTGTATCGATTGTTTCCCGAAGGTCCGGCCAAGCAGGCTTGTCGTTACGCGGGTCTGCCCAAACCTGTGAGTTGCATATGAGCCGCATCGAAATGTATTCGACCGCCATCTGCCCCTATTGCGTGGCGGCCAAGAACTTCCTTGTCCATCGTGGATTGTCCTACCAGGAAATCCGCATCGACCGCGATCGCGCCGAATTCGACCGGATGCTGGAACGCAGCGGCGGTCGACGCACTGTCCCGCAGATCTTCATCAACGACCGACACGTCGGCGGCTACGATGATTTGATGCATCTGCATCGCAACGGAGAACTCGATTCATGGCTCACGACCACCCCGTAAGCGACGCCGGCAACGACCGCGTCCAGGCCTTCACCGATTTCCGAAAGCGCATGAACGAGCGCATCCTCGCGGAAGACAATCAGGTGGTTCGGCGCTTTTTCGCGCTCGATACCCAGACTTACAAGCCCGGCGCGCTCGACGTGAAGACCAAGGAACTGCTCGGTCTGGTCGCTTCGATGGTGCTGCGCTGCGACGACTGCATCAGCTACCACGTCGCGCAGTGCAAGGAGGTCGGCGTCAACCGCGATGAATTCTTCGAAGCGTTCAGCGTCGGTTTGGTCGTTGGCGGCTCGATCGTCATCCCGCACCTGCGCCGTGCCGTGGATTTCCTCGATCAGCTGGAAGCGCCGACGGATGCGGTGCAATCTGGCGTTTGATGCGTCCGGCCGGGATAATGGGCGGCTGACGCGGCCCGCTCGGTCGCACCTTCCGGAAGAATTCCCATGACACACACGATTGCGGTGATCCGCGGCGACGGCATCGGCCCCGAGATCATGGATGCGACCTTGCGCGTGCTTGACGCGTTGCAGTGCGGGTTCAAGTACGAATTCGTCGAAGCCGGCCTCGAAGCGCTGGAAAAACACGGGACGCTGCTGCCGGAACACACGCTCGAAGCCATCGCCAAGCATCGCGTGGCACTGAAGAGCCCGCTGACCACGCCGGTCGGCGAAGGCTTCAGTTCGATCAACGTCGAGCTGCGCAAGCGTTTCGACCTGTACGCCAACGTGCGTCCGGCGATCAGCTTCCCGGGCACCAAGTCGCGCTACGAAAACATCGACCTGATCACGGTGCGCGAGAACACCGAAGGCGCCTACATCGGCGAAGGCCAGGCGCTCTCCGCGGATGGCCAGGTGGCGACGCTGACCCAGCGCATCACGCGTCGAGGCTCGGAGCGGATTGCGCGCTATGCCTTCGACCTGGCGCGCAAGATCGGCCGCAAGAAAGTCACGGTGGTGCACAAGGCGAACATCCTGAAGTCGACCTCGGGCCTGTTCCTGCGCGTGGCGCGTGAAGTTGCGGCGGAATACCCGGACATCCAGATGACCGAGATGATCGTCGACAACTGCTGCATGCAGCTGGTGATGAACCCGCACCAGTTCGACGTGATCGTCACCACCAACCTGTTCGGCGACATCATCTCCGACCTGTGCGCGGGTCTGGTCGGCGGTCTCGGGCTTGCGCCGGGCGCAAACATCGGTACCGACGCGGCGATCTTCGAGGCCGTCCACGGCTCGGCGCCGGACATCGCCGGCCAGGGCATCGCCAATCCGGTCGCCTTGCTGCTCGGCGCGGCACAGATGCTCGACCACTTCGCGATGGTCGACAAGGCCGTCAAGCTGCGTGCCGCCATCCGTCAGACCATGGCGGCGAAAGATCGCGTGACCCGTGACCTGGGGGGCGAAGGCACCACGGCGACGTTTGCCGACGCGATCATCTCGCGACTGTGAGCAAGTATTCGGCGCGCTCGTGCCGTTGCGCGGGCGGGCCGGCAGACCTTCGTTAAATACCCGTTGACCCGCTGTGGTTTTTTTGCGACGATGTCTCGCATCCGCAACAAGCCCGGCGAAAATGACCGTACGCACTTCCCCATTGTCGGTAATGATCACCATCGGCCTCGCCGTTGGTCCGATCACCGTGCATGCGGATGCGTGGCGCGATTACGCGCGTTCAGCGATGGCACCGGATTACGCTTGGGCCAATTCTGGCAGGGCCGTGGCGCCAGATGCGCGCCGTCCTGTGGTCAGTGCGTTGAACGATGCCGTGCGAGCCGAGTTCCGCACCGCGTTGGCGAACGAGACGATCGAGTTGCATTTTTCGCATGCCCGCGGCAATGACCTGGCTGCGGCCGAAGTCGCGACCTTGTCCCTGTTCGACGACGGTGCTCCTGGGCTGAGTCGCCAGATTGCCGGTGCGCAGTTGACGCATGAATTCGACAGTGGTGCGCGCGTCGGTGCGGGCATTGTCGTGGCGGAGCAGCAATTCGCGTCGTTCGGATTCGGTTCCGAGCAGATCGAAAGCAGTGATCGCCTGCGGCTGATCGGCAACGAATCGTCGACCGCGGCTGGCGTTCGTTTGAACTTCACGCAGCCGCTGGGGGATCAGTTCGCGCTGCAGGCGGGCTTGCAGTCCAAGATCGACATGCAGCCGTTCCAGTCGTATCGCGGCGTCTTCAGCGATCCGGGCGACTTCGATATTCCTGCCGAAGCGGAATTGTCGGCACGATTCGCGCTGAGTCCATCGATGGGCGTCACCCTGGGCACGCAACATGTCATGTACAGCGAGCTCAAGGCCTTTTCCAGTTATGCGTTGCCCGAACGGTTCCTGTCGTTGCTGGGTGATGGTACGTCGCCGGTGTTCGCCTGGCGCGACCTGACGGTCTACAACGTCGCCCTGGACTATGCACTGGGCAGTTCGTCTCGCGTCGACTTCCGCTATTCCACGCAGCAGCAGCCGGAGCCGAGTTCATCGCTGCTTTTCGGCGCGCTGAGTGAAGAATTCACCGACCGCAACTTTGCGCTCGGGTTGACGCATCGATTCGAACGGGCAGGGGAGCTGCGAGTTGCGGCCAGCCATGCTCCGGTCGAATATTTTCTCGGTACGACATCATCGCTGGGACGGGGTGATGCCAGTGGCGACCAGTTCGAATTCGAGGCGCGTTGGCGCGTCGACTTCTGAAGGCTTTACAGGGCTAAAAAGACATTTGGGGCTCCGCATGGAGCCCCTTTTTTTTGGGTCGACGAATTCACAGCGACTCGGATGCGAAATCGGCCAGTCGCGAGCGTTCGCCGCGGCGCAAGGTGATGTGTGCACTGTGCTGCCAGCCCTTGAATCGATCGACCGCGTAAGTCAGGCCTGAAGTCGTTTCGGTCAGGTAGGGCGTGTCGATCTGTTCGACATTGCCGAGGCAGATCATCTTGGTTCCGGGACCGGCTCGCGTCAGCAGCGTCTTCATCTGCTTCGGCGTCATGTTCTGGGCTTCATCGACGATCACGTAGCGGTTCAGGAAGGTGCGGCCGCGCATGAAGTTCATCGAACGGATCTTGATGCGCGAGGCAAGCAGGTCGTTCGTTGCTGCGCGACCCCATGAACCGCCCTCGGACGGATTCGCGAGCACTTCGAGGTTGTCGGTCAGCGCGCCCATCCATGGCGTCATCTTCTCTTCCTCGGTGCCGGGCAGGAAACCGATGTCTTCGCCAACCGAGACGGTGACGCGGGTCATGATGATTTCGCGGTAGCGCTGCTGATCCATGACCTGGGCAAGGCCTGCGGCCAGCGCGAGCAGGGTCTTGCCGGTGCCGGCGGTGCCGAGAAGCGTGACGAAATCGATCTCCGGATCCATCAACGCGTTGAGCGCGAAGTTCTGCTCGCGATTGCGGGCATGGATGCCCCAGACCGAATGCGTTCCGCCGGTGAAGTCGTCGAGAATCTGCAGCCGGGCGATGCCGTCGCGGATGCTGAGCACGCGGAA
>DATMVT010000156.1:0-24277 GCA_035562895.1 Patescibacteria group bacterium
GCAGGTTCTGGCCGACGACATGCCCTTTCTGGTCGATTCCGTGACGATGGCGATTTCGGCCTGCGACAACGTCGTGCATTCGGTCGTTCATCCGGTGGTTCAGGTCGATCGCGATGCCGGCGGTCACATGCTGGCCATGCACGAGGAGTCTGCGGCCGGTGGGCGCGGCAGGGCCGAGTCCTTCATGCATTTCGAGATCGACCGTCGTGCCGACCCGGAAGAATTGGCGCGTGTCGCCGAGGCGGTGCAGCGCGGGCTCGCCGACGTGCGCGCCTGCGTGCGTGACTGGGCCGCGATGCGCGCCAAGATGCACGAGATCGCCGAAGACCTGGCGGCGCGTCCGCTCCCGGTCGATGCGACAGCGCGCGTCGAATTGCAGGAATTCCTGCGCTGGGCGGCGAACGACCATTTCACTTTTCTCGGCTACCGTGAATACACCACGGCCAGCCATGGCAGCGAAGACGTGTTGCTGGCCGTCGACGGATCCGGGCTCGGCATCCTGCGCGCCCAGGAAGCGCGGCCGCGGCCGTTGAAGTCGTTGGCGGCGCGCGACGTGCCGGACAGCGAAGGCGGCAAGGTCGTCATCATCACCAAGACCAATGCCCGTTCGAACGTGCATCGTCCCGGCTACATGGACTACATCGGCATCCTGCGCTTCGACGCGAACGGCAAGCCGGTGGCCGAAGAGCGCTTCCTCGGTCTGTTCACGTCGTCGGCCTACACGGCGCGTCCCTGGGACATCCCGCTGGTGCGTCGCAAGTACGAGTCGGTGATGCGCGACTCCGGTCTCAAGCCTGCCGGCCACAGCGGCAAGGCGCTGCGCCACATCCTCGAAACCATGCCGCGCGACGAGATGCTGCAGGCCGCGACCGGCGAGATCTTCGAAACCGCGATGTCGGTGCTGGCCCTGCAGGAGCGCGCCCGCACGCGCCTGTTCCTGCGTCGCGACATCTACGGGCGCTTCTATTCCTGCCTGGTGTTCCTGCCGCGCGACCGGTTCACCCAAGCCGTGCGCGAGCGTATCGAAGTGCTGTTGCGCGACACGATGGAGGGCGAACGCGTCGACTCCGCCGTGCATGTCGGCGATGAGCCGCTGGCCCGATTGCATTTGACGATTCGTCCGAAGGCGGGCGCGCGCGTCGAGGTCGATGTCGCCGCACTCGAGGCGCGGATCGCACGGATCGTGCGCAACTGGTACGACGAATTGCGTGACCTGCTGGTCGCGAAGCACGGTGAAGAACGCGGACTCAAGCTCGCGACGCGCTACGGCAAGGCTTTGCCGATGGGCTACATCGAATCCAGCTCCGCCGAGTTGGCGGCCGCCGACGTCGAGACATGCTCGGCGCTGAAGAGCCCGGAGGACTTGCGTCTCGCCCTGTACCGCGCGCCTGGCGATGCCGCGCGATTGCGCCTGAAACTGTTCCGTTTCGGTGCGCCGATCGTGTTGTCCGAGGCGCTGCCGATGATGGAGAACATGGGGCTGCGCGTCTTGTCCGAGCATCCGTTCGAGATGGTGCTCGGTGCCGGTTCGCGCATCTTCATCCAGGATTTCGACGTCCAGCCGCAGGGCGGCATCGAGGTCGATCCGGACGTGGTCCGCGACAGCTTCCAGGCCGCGTTCGAGCGCACCTGGCGCGGTGAAACGGAAAGCGACGGATTCAATCGCCTGATCCTCTCGGCACGGATGAACTGGCGTCAGGTCGCGATGTTGCGCGGTTACTGCAAGTACCTGCTGCAGACCGGCGTGCCGTTCTCGCAGGCGTACATGGAGGAAGCGCTGAACCGCTATCCGCGAATCGCGCGTCAACTCGCCGAGTTGTTCGAAGCCAAGTTCGATCCGGCGCGCGACCACCACGCCACGAACCTCGAGCTCGCTTCGAAGGCGCTCAAGCCGATGCTCGACGGGGTCGCCAGCCTCGATGACGATCGCATCCTGCGCAGCTTCATCACCGTGATCCATGCGACCTTGCGCACCAACTACTACCAGCTCAGGCAGGATCGGCCGCGCGACTACCTGTGCTTCAAGTTCGATCCCGCGAAGATTCCGGATCTGCCGAAGCCGCGACCCTACCGCGAGATCTTCGTCTATTCGGCGCGCGTCGAAGGCGTGCATCTTCGCTTCGGGCCGGTCGCGCGCGGGGGGCTGCGCTGGTCGGATCGGCGCGAAGACTTCCGCACCGAGGTGCTGGGTCTGGTGAAGGCGCAGATGGTCAAGAACACCGTGATCGTGCCGGTCGGCGCGAAGGGCGGGTTCTTCGTCAAGAGGCCGCCCGTCGGTGGCGACCGTGACGCCCAGCTCGCGGAAGGCGTAGCCTGCTATCGCATCTTCATCAATGCACTGCTCGACATCACCGACAATTTCGTCGAAGGCAAGCTGGTGCATCCGGCGAATGTCGTGCGCCACGATGCGGACGATCCGTATCTGGTGGTCGCTGCCGACAAGGGCACGGCGACGTTCTCGGACATCGCCAATTCGATCTCGCTCGAGCACGATTTCTGGCTGGGCGACGCGTTCGCATCGGGTGGCTCGGTCGGCTACGACCACAAGGGCATGGGCATCACCGCGAAGGGCGGATGGGAATCGGTCAAGCGCCACTTCCGTGCGCTGGGGCGTGACTCGCAGTCGCAGGACTTCACCTGCGTCGGCGTCGGCGACATGTCCGGCGACGTGTTCGGCAACGGCATGTTGCTGTCCGAACACATCCGTTTGCTGGCGGCGTTCGACCACCGCCACATCTTCCTCGATCCGAACCCGAACGCAGCCGTCTCGTTCAAGGAACGCAGCCGTCTGTTCCAGGTGCCGCGTTCGAGCTGGGACGACTACGACAAGTCGCTGATTTCCGCTGGGGGCGGCGTGTTTCCGCGTTCGGCCAAGACCATCGCGATCACGCCGGAAGTGCGCGCCGCGCTCGGTCTTTCCGACGACGTCGAATCGATGACGCCGAACGAGCTGATGACCGCGGTCCTGAAGGCGCCGGTCGACCTGCTCTGGAACGGCGGCATCGGCACCTATGTCAAATCGTCGGCGGAATCGCATGGGGATTGCGGCGATCGCGCCAACAACGCCATCCGCGTCAACGGCGGTGACCTGCGCGCGAAGATCGTCGGCGAGGGCGGCAATCTCGGCATGACCCAGCGTGGCCGCATCGAGGCGGCCCTTGCGGGGGTGCTGCTGAACACCGACTTCATCGACAACTCCGCGGGCGTCGATACCTCGGACCACGAGGTCAACATCAAGATCCTGCTGAACGACATCGTCGCGCGCGGTGCGTTGACGGTCGCGGCACGCAACGTGTTGCTGGCCGAGATGACCGACGAGGTCGGCGGCCTGGTGTTGCGCGACAACTACCTGCAGAACCAGGCGATCAGCGTCATGGAGCGCATGAGCGTGTCCCGCCTCGGTTCCAAGCAGCATTTCATCCGCACGCTGGAATCGAAGGGCTTGCTCGACCGCCAGCTCGAGTTCCTGCCCAGCGATGCCGAGTTCAGCGAACGCAAGGCGCGCGGACTCGGGCTGACGCGCCCGGAACTGTCGGTGCTGCTGTCGTACTCGAAGATCGTGCTGTTCAACCAGTTGCTCGAGTCGGACGTGCCGGAAGATCCGTTCCTGTCTGCGGAACTGGTGCGCTACTTCCCGAAGCCGCTGCAAGAACGTTATGCGAAGGAGATGCAGGGCCATCGCCTCAAGCGCGAGATCATCGCGACCGCCGTGACCAATTCGATCGTCAACCGCATGGGCGCGACCTTCGTGATGCGCATGCAGGAAGACACCGGAGAAACACCGGCGCAGATCGCCAAGGCCTACGCCATCGCGCGCGAATTGCTCGATGCACGCAGCATCTGGGCGGCGATCGAGGCGCTCGACGGCAAGGTCCATGGCGATGCGCAGATCGACGCGATGCTGCAGGTCTGGCACCTGATCCGCAACCTGACGCGCTGGCTGCTGAACCTGCCGGGCG
The DNA here is from genome assembly GCA_035562895.1 of Patescibacteria group bacterium. Taxonomy (GTDB): domain Bacteria; phylum Pseudomonadota; class Gammaproteobacteria; order Xanthomonadales; family Ahniellaceae; genus JADKHK01. The sequence continues at coordinate 3,960 of DATMVT010000156.1, forward strand.
AACGCCTCGACATCGCCGGAGCGGTGTCGCGTTATGGCGCGGGCTTCAAGGAGCTGCGCGATGGCCTTGCCGTCGTGTTCGCCGAAACCGACCGCCAGATCGCGCGCCAGTCGCGCGAGCGCTGGGTCAAGGCCGGCTTCGACGAGGCCTTGGCGGATCGCTTGTCGGGCTTGCCGGCGCTGGCCTCGGGTCTGGACGTGGTTGAAGTCGCGCTGGAACGCAAGCTGCCGCTGAAGCAGGTCGCCAAGGTCTACTTCAATCTCGGCGAAGCGCTGCATCTGAAGTGGCTGATGACGAAGATCGATGAACTGCCGGTCGAAGGCCGCTGGCACGCGCACGCGCGCGGCGTGTCGCGCGACGAGTTGTTTGCGCAGCAGCGTGCGCTCGCGGCTCAGGTGCTCGAGCGCGGTGAGGGCCGTTCCGACGGTGCGGCGCTGGTCGATGCCTGGATCAAGCGCGACGACGCGCCGCTCAAGTTCACCCTGGCGATGTTCGCCGACATGCGTTCTCAGGTGAACATGGACTATCCGACCGTGTCCGTCGCGGTGCGCCGCCTCGCGCAACTGGTGCAGGCGGGTTCGCGCGGCTGAGGTTCTTCGTGGGTGCGAAACTTTTTCGCACGCTCTTCAGGAAGAGAGCGTGCGATTGAGAATCGCACCCACGATGCGTCGGGCCCGCACGTCGCTGTCAGGTCTCGCGAGCGTCGAGTTGCGCCATGAAATCCCGCGCAGTCTCGACCGCGATGCCGAAATTTTCGGCGAGCAGCAGCAGGTTCGGATGTTCGAGCACGTGCATCGACATCAGCACCTGGTGCGGTTGCGCCTGCAGGCCGGAGAAGAACACCTTGATGCCGAGCTTGTCGGTGCGGTCGAGGAACTGGCGAATGGCTTCGGCCCCGGACGCGTCCATCAGCGGCACGCGGCGCAGGCGCAGGATGAACAGCTTCGGCCGGACCGCGAACTGATCGAGCACGTCGTCGAGGCGATTCGCGACCGCGAAGAACAGCGGGCCGGAAATCTGGAAGGCCTCGACACCGTCGGGCAATTGCGCGCGCTGTTCCGGCTGCGTGCGCGCGGTGACGTCTTCTTCGTCGTCCTCGATCAGCTTGCGGCCGGATTCGATTTCGACGACCTCACTCATGCGGTGCATGAACAGGAATGCGGCGAGCACGACACCGACCTCGATCGCGAGGGTCAGGTCGGCGACCACGGTCAGCGAGAATGTCACGATCAGCACGATGCGGTCGCCGACCGGGCCGTGCAGCAGGTGTTTCACGTGCTCGATCTCGGCCATGTTCCAGGCCACCACCAGCAGCACCGCGGCGAGGATCGCCAGCGGCACATGGCCCATCAGCGGCGCGGCGATCAGCATGAACACGAGCAGGAAGGCGGCGTGCAGGATGCCGGCGATCGGCGATCGGGCACCGGCGCGGACATTGGTCGCGGTGCGCGCGATGGCGCCGGTCGCGGGCAGACCCCCGAACAGGGCCGAACCGCAGTTCGCGATGCCCTGGGCGACCAGTTCGGCGTTCGAGCGATGGCGCCCGCCGATCATGCCGTCGGCGACCACCGCCGACAGCAACGACTCGACGCCGGCCAGGAAGGCGATGGTGAAACTGGCCGGCAGCATCTCGAAGGTGCGCTCGAACGGAATCTCCGGGAAGTCGAACACCGGCAGGGCGGTCGGAATGCCGCCGAAGCGCGACGCGATGGTGTCGACCGGCAAGCCCGCGAGTGCGGTGGCCAGCCCGGCGGCCACGACGACGATCAGGAATCCCGGCCATTTCGGGCGATGGCGCCGCATGAGCACGATGGCGACGACGCCGATCACGCAGAGTGCCGTGCTGGCGACGTCGAGCGAATCGAACGCGCCGAAGTAGGTGCGCCAACGCGGCAGGAAGTCGGCCGGCAGTTTCGCGATGTCGAGCCCGAGCGCATCCTTGATCTGGCTCGAGAAGATGCTGACCGCGATGCCTGCGGTGAAGCCGACGACCACCGGCTGCGGGATGTATTTCATCAATGTGCCGAGGCGCAGCAGGCCGGCCGCGATCAACATCAGGCCGGCGAGCAGGGTGCACAGGATCAGCCCGCCATAGCCGAATTTCTCGATGATGCCGTAGACCACCGGGATGAAGGCTGCGGTCGGCCCGCCGACCTGGACGCGCGAGCCGCCGAACATCGAGATCAGCAATCCGGCGACGATGGCGGTGTGCAGCCCTTTCTCCGGCGTGGTGCCGGACGCGATCGCCAGAGCCATCGCCAGCGGCAACGCGACGACCGCGACGGTCAGGCCGGCGACGAGGTCGTGCCGGAAATCGTCGGGCCCGTAGCCGCGACGCAACACGCTGACCAGCTTCGGCACGTAGAGGTGCCAGCGAGCGCGGGGAGCGATGCGGGTGAAGGGCGCCATGTGCCCCGATTAGATCGCGGCGGCGACCTCGGGGTAAAGCCGCACTTCACGCTCGATGTCGAGCAGCCAGGCGTCGAGCGCGTCGAGCAGTTCCTGGCTGCGTGCATCGGCACCGGCCTGCTCGCGCAATTCCGCGATCCGCAGCTGCTTCGCGGCGATCGCCTGGGTCGGATCGTCTCGACCGTCGACGAGGCGCGCGCGCACCCAGGACTGGAAGCGCGTCGTTTCATCGGCGTCGAGCGTCCCGGGATGATGTCGGGCGCGATAGCGGAACAACAGTTCGCGATAGCGCGGATCGTGCAGTTTGCTTTCGAATGCGGCCAGTTCATCCGCGGCAGCGCGGCGGATCCTCGGCAACAAACCGAGGTCCGATTCGGGCGGCAGTCCGCCGTACAGATCGGCCTCCGGATCCGCCCCGGCGAATTCGCGTTCGCGTGCGAAAACCAGGGCCAGCTTGGCCGAGAGCAGGCCGCGATAGGGCAGGAGCTGGTCGAAGTGCGCTTGACAGCGGACCGGGTCGAGCGCGATGCGGTCGAGGTCGACGCCGGCGAGCGTGTTGGCCGGCGCAAGCACCGGGCAGCGATTCAGGTGCACGGCCTTGAGCGGGACGCGTTCGATGCCGTCGGGCAGGTCGGCGCGGGCGACGAAGATGCGGTCACGCAAGGCATCGACGTCGAGATCGAGCAGGGACGCGGGATCGGCCATCAAGTCGAAGACCACCACGCCCTGCGGACTCGACGGATGCTGCGCGAGCGGTATCACCAGCGTGGTGCAACCGCGCTGTGCCGGAAAGCGCGTCGAGGTGTGCAGCACCATCGCCGGCTTGGCGAGATCGAGCAGGCGTCCGGCCGAACGCTTGTCGCGATGCGTCAACAGGAATTGCCAGAGCTTGGGCTGTGCCGAGCGCAGCTTGCGGGCGAGGGCGAGCGTCGCGCGTACATCGACCAGCGCATCATGCGCGCCGGCGTGATCGATGCCATTCGCCGCAGTCAGGTGTTCGAGGCGGAACGACGGCGCACCGTCCTCGCGCAGCGGCCAGTTCAATCCTTGCGGACGCAATGCATAGGCGGCGCGGATCGGGTCGATCAGGTCCCAGCGCGAACAACCATTGCGCCATTCGCGATCGTAGGGTGGAAAGAAGTTGCGCCACAGGCCATGACGCGTCAATTCATCGTCGAAGCGGATCGAGTTGTAGCCGAGCGCGCACGTTCCCGGCACCACCATCGCCTCATGCACGCGGGCGAAAAACTCGGGTTCGGGCACGCCGTCGCGCTGCGCCTGCTGCGGCGTGATGCCGGTGATCAGGCAGGCTTCGGGTTCGGGCAGGACATCGCGCGTGGGCTGACAAAAGAAAGCGATCGGCGCGTCGATTTCGTTCAGGTCGACGTCGGTGCGGACGGCCGCGAATTGTGCCGGGCGATCGACGCGCGGCCGTGCGCCAAAGCTTTCGTAGTCGTGGAACAGGAAACTCGCGGGTCCGTCCGCCACGATGTCGCCCCGATCCTCAGACCGCGGCGCGGATCGGCGTCGTCACGTCGCCGCCGACCTGCGCGAAGGGCAGGGCGCGATCCAGTCCGACCTGCGGCTCGCCGATGAAATAGCCCTGGATGTAGTCGACGGCGCACTCGCGCAGCAGCGGCAGGATCTGCGGACGATCGACGAACTCGGCGACCGTGAGCTTGCCGACCGAATGCGCGATGCCGGTGATCGCCTTGACCACGGCCTGGTCGACTTTGTCGTCGATCAGACCCTGGATGAAGGAGCCGTCGATCTTGAGGAAATCGACGTCCAGATGCTTGAGATGCGAGAACGTCGAGAAGCCGACGCCGAAGTCGTCGAGCGCGAACTGGCAGCCGAGTGCACGCAAGTGGCCGATCAGTGCGCGCGCCGATTCAAGGTTGCTGACCGCGCGTGACTCGGTGATTTCGAACACCAGTTGCTTGGCCTCGACGTCGAATTCGACGAGCTTGTCGGTGACGAAGCTGGCCGTCGCCGGGTTGATCAGCGACTGCGCCGACAGGTTCAGAGACAGGCGCACGCGCCGGCCTTGGCGCGCGGTCTCGCGCAGCGCCCGCAGCGCGTTGTGGATCACCCAGCGATCGATGTCGAGCATCATGCCGAAGCGCTCTGCAGTCGGCAGGAAGGCGTCCGGCGCGAGCAATCGCCCTTGCGCATCGCGCAGGCGCAGCAGGACTTCGAAATACGGTTCGAGCTTGCCGTTGCCGTTCGAGGGCGTTTCGCCGAAATCGGCCAGCGGCACGATCGGCTGGTAGCTGAGCACGAAGCCGTCGCTGCGCAGCGCCTCTTCCAGTCGCGTCGACCAGCCGAGTTCCAGGTCCATGCTGGCGCGCTGGTCGGAGTCCTGCGAGAACACGTGCGTCTGGTTGCGGCCCCCGTTCTTGGCGAGATGGCAGGCGATGTCGGCATTCGCCATCGCTTCCGCGGACGATTCGGTGTGCTTGTCCATCTTCGCGACGCCGATCGACACGGTGATGCGGTAACTCTTGCCGGCATACACGAAGGGATGCGTGGTCAAGGCACGGCGGAACTCGTCGGAAACCGAATCGGCGTCCATGCTGGTGACGTTGCGCAGGATGATGGCGTATTCGTCGCCACCCATGCGCGCGAGGTGGTCGGACTGGCGCAGTCGCGACTTCAGCCGCGCCGACACTTCGATCAGCAACTGGTCGCCGGCGCTGTGTCCTGCGGTGTCGTTGATGTACTTGAAGCGATCGACGTCGATGAACAGCAGCAGCGACACCTGTTCGGAGCGCTTCAGTCGGGATACTTCCTGCTCAAGCTGGCTTTCGAAGAAAGCCCGGTTGTGCAGCTTGGTCAGGGAGTCGTGGCTGGCCTGCCAGCGCAGTTCCTCTTCCAGCACGCGCCGCGTCGAGACGTCGCGGAACGCGACCACAGAACCTTCGCGCACGCCGTCCACGTTCATCGGGAACACCGTGCACTCGACCGGAACCTGGCGTCGCGACTGGGTGATGAACAGGGTTTGCCAATTCGGCACTTGCGATCCCTGCGTGTAGCACTGGCTCAGGAAGCAGGCCGTGCGCGGCATCGGCGCGCCGTTCTCGAAGGCATGATGGAACTTCTCGTACGCGGACTGGCCGACCAGATCGGAAGCATCGGCATATCCGAGCAGGTCGACCGCGGCCGGGTTGACGAACTGGATGATGCCGGCGCGATCGACGCCGTAGACGCCGTCGCCCACCGACGACAGGATGCCCTGCAGGCGGCGCCGTTCGGCATCGACCATCTTGCGGTCGGTGACCATCCTTGCCAGCGAATGCAGGCGCGCCAGGAACAATTCCTTGGCCTCGCTCTTGAACATGCATTCGATCGCGCCGGAGGCGAGCGAGTCGTTGATGACCTGGTCGGAATAGGTGCCGGTGATGACGGCGCAGATGGCGCCCTTGCTGTTCGGGTCGGATTTCAGGGCGCGGATCAATTCGGTGCCGTTCTCGCCCGGCATGAAGTAGTCGGTCACCACGATGTCGGACGGCTGGGCCGCGAACCTGGCCTTGCCTTCGGCGACGCTGGACGCGACCTCGACCTGATAGCCCTGCTTCGCGAGCAGTTTCTGGAACGCCAGTCGCACGGTCGCGGAATCGTCCACCAGCAGCACGCGCATGTTGGCGTGAGCGCTGGCGTCGAGCGAGATCGCGCTGGACTGCGTCGGCCGCATCAGTTTGAGCAGCGCTTCGCCGGCTTCGTTGTAGTCGCCCCAGTTCAGCAACGCGGACCGCGGCCGCTTCATCATCCAGTTGACCGCGCCCGCGCTCGAGGAATCAGCAAGCACCAGCACCGGCAGATGCTCGTATTGGTCGCGACTGAGCAGGTCGAACACCTCGTCGGCCATCGGCTCGCCGTAATCCGGCCAGCCCACCGCACAGGCCACGATCTCGCTGGACGTGCGCGGCATCCGCTGCAACAGCGCCAGCGTCTCCGAGAAGTTCTGCATCGCCTGCACCGAGAACCCGGCACCGGCGAGCACCGACGACATCGCGCGGCGGCGCGTGGTGGACGTTTCAGCGAGCAGGACTGCAGTCAAGGCGGAAGTCTCGAATCCCTCGGTCGGTCGAGACTAATCCCTTCGCATATTGCTTTCCATGCAAAGCGCCGTCGAACGCGCCGCGACGGCCGCCGTGGCTGCAAGGAATCGTCAACGGTCGTGCACGGTGGCGGTGTTCGGTGCCGGTGCAAACCACTGTCCGGTTCCGGACAAGCGAACACCAGGTTCATCGTCGATGTTCGTGAAGGTCAATGAAAACAGTGGCTTGAACATCCTTCGCGTTGGCACGCCGATTGCGCTTCAAGGGCATGGACATCTCACGCCCCGATCTGAAAGCCAAGAAACGCCGCCGCCAGCTGATCTATGTCGGTGCCGGCATTGCGACCTTGATCGCCCTCGCGTTCGGACTGTCGGCGATCGAGCCGGCGGCGCCGAAAGTCAGTCGATCGCAGGTCTGGATCGACGCGGTGAAGCGCGGCGAGATGAAGCGCGAAGTGCGCGGCCCGGGCACGCTGGTGCCGAAGGAAGTGCGCTGGATCGCGGCGGAAACGGCGGCGCGCGTGGATCGATTCATCGTGAAGCCGGGCGCGACGGTCAGCGCCGACACGGTGATCATGGAGCTTTCGAATCCGGAAGTGATCGACCAGTTGCTCGCTGCGCGCTCGGAGGTCACGGCCGCGGAAGCCGATCACGCCGCTTTGCGCATGAGTCTCGAGTCGCAGGTGCTGGACCAGCGCGCGAACATGGCCGGCATCGAGGCCGACCATGAATCGGCGCGCCTGCAGGCCGAGGCCGAAGCCGATCTGAACAAGAAGGGCATCATCTCCGACATCAACTTCCGCCGCTCCCAACTGACTGCCGAACGCCTGAAAGTGCGTCTCGACATCGAGCAGGAACGCATCGCCAAGTTCAAGGACACGATGCAGTCGCAGCTCGCCGCGGGCCGTGCGCGCATCGATCAGCTGCGCAACACGCTGGCGCTGCGCGAACGCCAGGCCGAGGCGCTCAAGCTCAAGGCCGGCATCGACGGCGTGTTGCAGCAGGTGCCGGTCGAGGAAGGTCAGCAGGTGGCGCCGGGAACCAATCTCGCACGCGTCGCGCGCCCCGACGTGCTGATCGCCGAATTGCGCATCGCCGAAACCCAGGCCAAGGATGTCGTGGTTGGCCAGAAGGTCGCCGTCGACACGCGCAACGGCATCGTCGAGGGCCAGGTCGCACGCATCGATCCGGCGGTCTTGAACGGCACCGTGCAGGTCGATGTCGATCTCGTCGGTGCACTGCCCGCCGGTGCGCGTCCCGATCTCTCGGTCGACGGCACCATCGAGATCGAACGCCTTGCGAACGTGCTGTACGTCGGTCGCCCGGCCTACGGCCAGCCGGAGTCCGACACCACGCTGTTCCGCATCGATCGGGAGTCCGGCATCGCCACGCGGGTGCCGGTGCGCCTGGGGCGCGCGTCGGTGACGGTGATCGAAGTGGGTCGCGGCCTCGCCGAAGGCGACCAGGTGGTGTTGTCCGACACCGCGCAATGGGACAAGTACGATCGCTTGAGATTGCAGTGAAAAAGCACCCCTCATCCGCCTTCGGCACCTTCTCCCCGCTGTCGCGGGGAGAAGGAAAGAACGCCTGACCCGAATCAACTCACGACACGAGCCCACGCCATGAATGCAACGACTTCCTCACTGATCCAGATGCGCGACATCAAGAAGGTGTTCTTCACCGACGAGGTCGAGACGCATGCGCTCGCCGGCGTGCATTTCGACCTCGCGCGCGGCGAATACGTGTCGATCTCCGGGCCGTCGGGTTGCGGCAAGTCGACCCTGCTGTCGATCCTCGGCCTGCTCGACACGCCGACCGAGGGCACCTACACCCTGAACGGCACCTCGGTCGAATCGATCAATGCCAACGAGCGCGCGCGCATCCGCAACCGCGAGATCGGCTTCATCTTCCAGGCCTTCAACCTGATCGGTGACTTGAGCGTGTTCGAGAACGTCGAACTGCCGCTGACTTACCGCGACGGCATGGGCAAGGGCGAACGCAAGGAGCGCGTGCAGGAAGCGCTGGAGCGCGTCGGAATGGCGCATCGCCTGAAGCACTACCCGGCGCAGCTTTCGGGCGGCCAGCAGCAGCGCGTCGCGGTGGCGCGCGCCCTGGTCGGCAAGCCGTCGATCCTGCTCGCCGACGAACCGACCGGCAACCTCGATTCGAAGAACGGCGAAGCGGTGATGGCCCTGCTCGACGAACTGCACAAGGGCGGCGCGACCATCTGCATGGTCACCCATGATCCGCGCTATGCCGAATTCGCCGGCCGCAAGATCTTCATGTTCGACGGCCGCGTCGTCGACGAGGAGACCTTGCACCGGCTGCGCAAGGAAGAGGATGCGCGCCTGTTCAAGCGCGTCGCGCCGAATGTGTCCTCCGGCCAGGCCGCGTGATCGGGAGGCGACGACGATGACGACCGAAACCTGCATGAAGCGGCTGCCGGACCCTGCCGCGAACGACGCACTGGTGCGCGCACTGGTCGATGGCCTCGTGCACGCGCTGCCGACGATTGCGCTCGGCATGCCGCGACGCCTGCCCGATGCGCGGAGTCGCGCCGAAGAATTCGCCCGCGCGTTCGCTGCGCGCCGTGCCGCCTGAGGAATCGCCATGAACACGCTGATGCGAGATCTGCGACTGGCCCTGCGTCAATTCGGCCTGCGTCCAGGCCTGTGGGGCGCGATCGTCATCACGCTCGCGCTCGGCATCGGCGCGAATGCGGCGGTGTTCCATGTCTTCGAGCGCCTGATGCTCGCCGCGCTGCCGTATCCGGAAGGCGACCGGCTGGTGGTCGTGTACAACAGTTATCCGAAGAACAATCTGGAAGTGGCGGGCACGTCGGTGCCGGACTACGTCGATCGCGTCGAACAGGCGAAGTCGCTGGGCGCGCTGGCGATGTTCAACTCGCTTGGCATGAACCTGACGGGTTCCGGCGCCGCCGAACGGGTTCGCGCGCTGCGCACGACGGCGTCGTTGTTCGAGGTGCTGCGCGTGCAGCCCGAGCTCGGTCGCGCCTTCAATGCCGACGAGATGGCGCCCGCGGGTGGCAAGGTCGCGATCCTGTCGCACGCCCTGTGGTTGTCGCGCTTCAACGGCGGGGCCGACGTCTTGGGTCGCGATCTGCAGATCGATGGCGAGACCTGGCGCATCATCGGCGTGATGCCGGCGGGATTCCGCGTGCCGACGACCGAAGCGGACCTGCTGATCCCGTTCCAGATCACGCCCGAGCAGCGCGTCGACACGGAGCGCGGCAACGAATATTCGTTCTCGATCGGTCGACTTGCGCCGGGCGCGACGATCGCGGGTCTGAACAGCGAACTCGACGCCATCGTCAAGCGCAACATGACGCGGATGCCGGCCGAATACCGTGCGTTCTACGAACAGAGCGGATTCACCGGTATCGCCCGCGATCTGCGCGAGTTCGTCGTCGGCGACATCGGCCAGACGCTGTGGACGCTGCAGCTTTCGACCTTGCTGGTGTTGCTGATCGCCTGTGCGAACGTGGCCAATCTGCTGCTCGCGCAGAACATCGCGCGCTCGCGGGAATTCGCGGTGCGCAGCGCCATTGGTGCGGTGCGTGCGCACCTGATCCGGCAGACCTTGGTCGAAACCGTCGTTGCCGCGCTCATGGGCGGCGCGCTCGGTCTGGTCGTCGCCCATGCGGTGCTGCTGGTGCTGCGCGAGTTCGCCGGCAGCGCGCTGCTGCTGGCGAACGTCGACGCGATCATGCCCTGGGGCACGCAGGCGCTGACGCTTGCGATCGGCGTGTTGCTGGTGCCGCTGGTGTCGCTGGTGCCGACGCTGCTGGCCACGCGCGACGGTCAGTCCGCCGCGTTGAAAGACGGTGGTCGAGGCAATACCGGAAGTGCAGCGGCCGTGCGCGCGCGCAGCGGGCTCGTGATCGCGCAGATCGCGTTGTCGTCGGCCTTGCTGGTCACCTCGGGCCTGCTGATGCGCAGCTATTCGAAGGTGATGAACGAATCACCGGGCTTCGACGCGCGCGGCGTGACCTCGGCGTTCGTCGAGTTGCCGCAGAACCGTTATGCCGACGACGCCAGTCGCGTCGCCTACTTCGACCGCGCTTCGGCGCAGGTGCGCGCGATCCCCGGCGTCGAGGGCGCGGGTTGGGTGACCGGCCTGCCGTTCACGCCGTTCGGCTGGGGTCGGTCGTACCGCATCCGTGGCGTCACGGGTGAAGACGAGATGCCGCCGCATACCCAGGTACGCATCGCCGATGGCGACTACTTCAGGACGGTGGGCATTCCGCTGCTGAAGGGGCGCGTGTTCGGACCGCAGGATCGCGCCGACAGCGAGCACGTCGTCGTGATCGACGAGTTCCTCGCACGCGAGCGTTTCGGCGACCGCGACCCGATCGGTCAATACGTCGGCAATCCGGGTGAGGACGGCTCGCCGGACGACTGGTGGCGCGTCATCGGCGTGGTCGGAACCGTCAAGACCCAGCGGCTCGACCAGGCGGTGACCAAGGAAACGATCTATTGGCCGATCGCGCAGGCGCCGGTGGAAACGGCGACGATGGTCGTGAAGTCGGCGCGCGATGCCGAGTCGATGGCGAACGAATTGCGTGGCGCACTGCAGTCGGTCGATCCGATGCAGGCGGTGTTCAACGTGGCGACACTCGACGCGCGCATCGACGACTCGCTCGGCATCCGCCGTGCGCCGCTGGTGCTGGTCGCCGCCTTCGCGGTGATTGCCCTGCTGCTGGCCGCGATCGGCCTCTACGGCGTGCTCGCCTTCGTGGTCGGTCGACGCAGCGGCGAGATCGGTCTGCGCATCGCGATCGGCGCGCAGACGGGCGACGTCATGCGTCTGGTGCTGGGGCAGGGCATGCGCTTGCTCGCCTACGGGCTCGGCATCGGACTGGTCGTCGCCGCGATCAGCGGGCGCGTTGTCGCGACGCAGTTGTTCGGCATCAGCAGTCTCGATCCCGCCACCTTCCTGATCGTTGCACTGGCGCTGGCGGCTGTGGCCGCGCTCGCCTGTCTGGCCCCGGCGGCGCGCGCGGCCAGGGTCGATCCGATCGATGCCTTGAGGAACGAATGATGCACGCCTTGTTGCGTGATGGCCGGCTGGCGCTGCGTTCGCTGCTGCGCGCGCCGCGTTTCACGATCACCACGTCGAGCATGCTGGCGCTCGGCATCGGCGTGAGCGTCGCGATGTTCTCGGTGCTGTACGGGGTCGCGCTGAAGTCGCTTCCCTATCCGCAGGCCGATGCGGTGCTGAACGTCCGACTGCAGCCGGTCGATCGCAGCCAGCCCGCGGTCAGTTCGATCACGCCGCAAGTCGCGCTCGACGTCGTTCGCGGCACCGAAGGGTTTGCCGCGACCGCGGCGTACGTGCCCAACGGCGCGACGATGTTCGGTGCCGACAAGCCGCGGCCGATGGATGCACCCAATGTCACGCCCGACTTCTTCAAGGTCCTCGGCGTCGCACCCCATCTCGGTCGGACGTTCGACGCGAGCGACCAGGCGCATGGCGAGCGGCCGATCGTGCTCAGTTGGCGCCTGTTCCAGGAATTGGGCGCCCATGCCGACGTGCTCGGGCAAGTGCTGCGATTCGATGGCTACGATGGTCGCGTCATCGGCGTGATGCCGGACGGCGTGCGCTACCCGGTCGAGTCGGTGATGTTCTGGCAGCCGCTCGACGAGTCGACGCTGCGCGCGAATCCGGGCCAGTTCGAGAATGCGAGCTACGTCCGTGCCGTCGGTCGAATGGCGCCGGGGATGTCGCTGCAGTCGATCGAATCGCAGCTGACCACGCGCATGCGTGCGGCCGGTGCAGACGACGAGCGTCGCTTCCGTCTATTCGGCGAACCCCTGCTGGATTCCTGGGTCGGGTCGACCGCGGACGTGTTGAAGGCGCTGTTTGCGTTGTCGCTGATCGTGCTGATGATCGCCGCTGGCAATGCCGCGCACCTGGTCCTCGCACGCGGCTTGAAGCGGCTCTCCGAGTTGGCGCTGCACCAGGCGATCGGGGCGGCGCCGGGCGTGCTGCGTCGGCGACTGATGATCGAGACCCTGTTCATCGGAATGTTCGGCACGCTCGCCGGGCTGGCGCTGGCGGCGACGATCGTGCGTGTCGCCCTGCGCTTCAGCGACATCGGCTTGCCGCGTGGCGCCGAGATCGCGGTGGAATGGCCGGTGGTCGCGTTTGCCGGCGGTATCGGCCTGGTCGCGGTGTTGCTGGTCGGCATCGTTCCGGCATGGCAGCTGAGTCGCGCGTCGCTGAATGCGTTGCTGCGCACGGCACGCAACAAGGACAGCGGTCGCGGTGTCGCGGCGCAGATCCTGCCGGTGGCCTCGGTGGCGCTGTCGCTGGTCGCGGTCGTCGCGGCGCTGCAACTCGGGCGCAACCTGATCGCCCTGCAATCGACGGACGCCGGGTTCGACGGCAGCCGCCTGCTCGGCGTGCAATTGGTGCGCAGCGCCGAGAGTGCGCACGCGTTCGGCGAGCAATGGATGGCGCGATTGCGCGCGCTGCCCGGCGTCGAGGCGGTCGCGACCACCAGCATCATCCCGCTGCAGGGGCGCGCACGTTACGTCAATCAGCTGACGGCGAACGGTGCTGCCGAGCCGTCACCATTGCCTTACACCATCCAGGCGGTGTCGCCACGTTATTTCTCGGTGATGTCGATTCCGCTGCAGCGCGGCCGCGAATTTCTCGACACCGACCAGTCCGGTTCGGAGGCTGCCGCGGTGATCAGCGCGAATGCGGCGCGCGCGCTTTATGGCGCCTCCGATCCGATCGGCCAGCGATTTCGCATGCATCGTTTCGACGGCAGCGCGGACCTGGTCGAATTCACCGTGGTCGGCGTCGCCAACGACGTGCGTGCGCGCGCGCTCGGCGAAGCGGGCGAGCCGACGGTGTACGTGACCTACGCGCAGTTTCCGCTGGAACCGATCGGCGCCGTCGTCAAGACGCACATCGATCCATCTTCGGTGCTGCGCGAGGCCGAAGCGGCCGTGTACGCGCTGGACCCGAACCAGGGCGTGATCAGCAGTTCGCTGCTGGGCGAGGGCATCGATGCGCAGCTCGCGGCGCCTCGGTTCTTCGCGCGCACGACCGGCCTGTTCGCGCTGCTCGCGTTCGTGCTGGCGGTGGCGGGCGTCGCGGCACTGCTGATCTTCCAGATTGCCGGACGCCGCCGCGAGTTCGCGTTGCGTGCCGCCCTGGGCGCGACGCCGGCGGTGCTCCGAAGCGACGTGATGTCGCAGGCGACGCGCATGGCCCTGACCGGCCTGGGACTCGGTCTCGCGATCGCGTACTTCGTGGTGCGCTTGCTGTCCTCGGTGCTGGTCGAGGGTGCGGGATCGCTGTCGTCGAACGCCGCCATCGCCGCGCTGCTGATGGCGGTCGTGTTGTTCCTGGTCGCGTGGTGGCAGGGCAATGCCGCGGCACGCGTCGATCTGAATCGCAGCTTGCGCGAGGACTGAACGATGATCGCCGTCGAATCGACGATTTCCATGTTGCGCGATCTGCGCGACGCCCTGAGGTCACTGTTGGCGAGGCCGGGCTATTTGCTCGCCTGCACGCTGACGCTCGGCCTCGGGCTCGGCGCGAATCTGGCGATATTGGCGCTGTTGAACAGCGTGTTGCTGAATCCGTGGCCGACGCCAAATCTTGATCGCATCGTGCAGGTCTGGACGGCGAATCAACATCGTCAGGAGGATGGCGGCATGTCGGTCCTCGAATTCAGCGAGCGCCGCGGTGCCGATGCGATCGAGGCGATGGCCTTGTCGCATCGCGTCGGGCTGAACCTGACCGGGGCCGAGCAGGCCGAACGCATCGAGGCGCGTCGTGCGACCGCTTCGTTGTTTCAGGTGCTGGGCGTGCAGCCGGCCCTCGGTCGCGTCTGGGCGAACGAGGATGAAGTGGCTGGACGTGACCATGTCCTGGTGATTTCGCACGACATGTGGCAGTCGCGCTTTGGCGGTGCGGCTGACGTGATTGGCCGTGACGTGCGCGTCGAAGGCGAGCCTTGGCGAATCGTCGGCGTCATGCCGCGAGGATTCTATTTCCCGAGCCCGAGCACGCAAGCCTATGTGCCATTCGCATTTGCGTCGGATGAACTGGGCGAGGGCATGCGCGGGCGCGTCTACGCCACGGCGGTCGCGCTGCTGAAGCCCGGACGCAGCGCCGCCGACCTGCAACGTGAACTCGCGGCCGACCTTGCGCATCGCGCGGAGACTACGCCGGCCATCCGTGCCGCCATCGAGCGCAGTGGTGCGCTGGTGCGGGTGCAGGACGTGCTGTCCTACCAGTTCGACCGCATCGGCCCGATCATGCTGATCGCGCAGGCGGCAGTGCTGATGGTGCTGCTGGTCGCCATCGCCAACCTCACCGGGCTGACCTTGTCGAACTGGCTGACACAACGCCGCGCCTATGCCGTGCGTGCGGCGCTCGGCGCATCGCGGCTGCGGCTGATGTCCAAGGTCTTCACGGAAGGCTTTTGGCTGGCCTGCTGCGGGGTGCTCGCGGCCTGGGGCATCGGCCAACTGGCGCTCGGCGGATTGCGTGCGCTGATGGGGGCGACCGCCGCACGCATGCCACCGCTCGAGATCGATTCGGCGGTCGTGATCGCTACCTTTGGACTGGCCATCGTCGGCGCGCTTCTGGCGATGCTCGCGCCGGCACTGGCCAGTGGGCGCCTGACCCGTACCTCGGAACTGCGCGCCCAGGGTGCCGGTGCTGATGGCCCGTCGGCGAATCGCCTGCGCAACCTGCTCGTTTGCGCACAGATGGCTTTCGCGATGATGCTGTTGTGCGCGGCGATGTTGCTCGCGCGCAGCATGCAGGACGTTTACGCGGCACCGGCCGGTCTCGACAGCGCGAACGTGCTCAGTGCCCAGATCAGCTTGCCGCAAACGCGCTATGACACGCCGGAGAAACTGGCCGAAGCGCAGGCGCGCGTGCTCGCTGCAGTGGCTGCTCAGGCCGGCGTCGCCGGTGTTGCCGTCAGCGACGTGATCCCTTATTCGAATTTCGATCACAGCTCGAGCTATGGCGTCGCCGGTCGCAAAACGGCGGAAGGTGCGGTGCCGCACGCGCATGTGCGCAAGGTCAGCGCCGACTGGTTCGCGACCCTGCGAACGCCGCTGCTGCGCGGTCGCGCATTCGGAAGCGATGACCGATTCGGCAGCGCGCCGGTCGCGGTGGTCGATCAGCGTTTCGCCGATCGCTGGTTCGCCGACGGCGGCGATGTGTTGGGTGCTCAGATCGAAGGCGTCGTGGCCACGCCGCTGACCATCGTCGGCGTGGTCGCGAACGTGCGCCTGCTGGCGCGCGACAGCGATCCGACGCAGCCAGCGATCTATGTCGTGCAGGCACAGCGTCCGACCGCCGGGCTCGGACTGGTGTTGCGCACCGGAAGCGATCCTGCCTCGGCCTCGGCGGGCCTGCGCGACGCCTTGCGCACGGTCGATCCCGACATCGCCCTGTTCGACGTGCTGACGCTGGACGAGCGCATCGACGCCAACCTTGCCGGTCGTCGCGGCATGAACATCACGCTGGCAACGTTCGCGGCCTGTGCCTTGCTGCTGACGGCGGTGGGCCTGTTCGGCAGCTTGGCGCTCACGGTGTCGCAACGGACCGGCGAGATCGGCGTGCGCATCGCCCTCGGTGCCGATGTCGGCACGGTCAAGCGCATGATGATCTGGCGCAGCTTGCGCGTGGCCCTGATCGGCATCGTCATCGGCCTGGTCGGCGCGCTCGGGTTGATGCAGTGGGTGGCGTCGGCCATCGCCGATTTGCGCGTGTTCGATCCGATGATCTATCTGACCGCGACCGCGGCCCTGGTCCTGACCGCGCTGCTGGCCAGTCTGGTCCCGGCCCGCCGCGCCGCGCGCGTGCAACCCGTGCAAGCCCTCAGAGGAGATTGAGATGCCGGCTTTTCTCGACGTGCTGTGGCTGGAGTTGCAGAACGGGTGGCGCCAGCTGACGCGGCGCGCGGCGCACAGTGCGCTGATCGTGGCGGTGCTGGCCACCGGCCTCGGCGCGACGCTGTTCGTGCTGGTCGTGATCGATGCGCTGGTGCTGCGCCCGATGCCGTTTCCGGATGGAGAACGCCTGGTGCAGATCGGCGAGGCCGACCACAACGATCCCGGGTTCCTCGATGAGATGAACTCGCAGGATCTGCTCGAATTGCGCGCGGCGCTGACCCGGTTCGATGCGATCGAGAGTTTTTCGGCGGGTACGATGAACCTCGCGGATGGTGAACGCGTCGAGCGTCACGACGGCCAGTTCGTGAGCGGTGGCCTGTTCGCGTTGATCGGTGTCGATGCGCAGATCGGTCGCACCCTGAATGCCGCAGATGATCAAGCGGGCGCGCCGTTGCCGGTGGTCATCAGCGACCGCGTTTGGCGCCAGCGCTTCGCCGCATCGCCGGGCGTGCTCGGCCAGGCCGTGCGCATCAACCTGCAGTCGGCGGAAATCGTCGGCGTGATGCCGCCGGGCTTCACCTTTCCCTTCGTCAGCGATGTCTGGACCCCGGCGCGTCATGCCGAAGGGCAGGCAAGGGAACTGCAGCGCGACGCGGAAGTGATCGCGCGCCTGGCGCCTGGTGCCACGCTGGACGAGGCCATCCTCGAACTGCAAACGGTGTGGCAACGGTTGCAGCGGCAGGCGCCGGAGACGCGTCGCGACGTGACTCTGGCGGCCCAGCCGGCGAGTCATCGCTTCGTCAATCCGAACACGCGCAAGACCGTCGGCATCCTGCTGGCGGCGGCGCTGTCGGTGCTGCTGGTGGCCTGCGCCAATGTCGCGAACCTGCAGCTCGCCCTGCTCAGCCAGCGCAGCCGCGAACTGGCCTTGCGCGCCGCGATCGGTGCCGGACGTGCGCGTCTGCTGACCGCGCTGCTGGTGGAAACGCTGGTGCTGTCGGCGGTCGCGACGCTGGTCGCGCTGGTCATCGCGCACTGGGCGGGCGTCTATGCCATGCGCACCTTCGTCGAGGCCGGTGATGGTCCGGCCTACTGGATCGACCTCGCGATGACGCCGCGCGTCGCCCTGTTCGGAATCGCCGTCGCCGTGGTCACGACCGTGCTCGCCGGACTGGTGCCGGGGCTGCGTGCATCCGGCCACGAACTGGGCCGCACCCTCATCGACAACGGTCGCGCCGGCGCAGGTGCATCGCGGCTGGCGCGTTGGCTGATCGTCGCCCAGGTGGCGTTCTCGTGCGTGCTGCTGGTGGGTGCGGGCATGGCCTGGCGTCAACTCGATGCGCGCTCGCGCGTCGATCTCGGCTTCGACACTCCGCCGTCCCGCTTGCTGACCGCGCGCATCGGCATCTTTCCGGAGCAATACCCGACCGCCATCGAACAGGTCGCGTTCTTCGAGCGCGTCGCCGAACGCCTGCACGCCGAGCCCGGCGTGCGTGCCGCAACCCTGGCCGAAACCCTGCCGGGCCTGATGAGCGGTCATGACGAAGCTTGGATCGAGGGTCAGGACCCGAATGCGACGCGCGACGAGGTGGTTCGTGCGGCCATCGACGACGGATTTGCCGCCACCTACGGCCTGCGCGCCTTGTCCGGGCGCCTGCCGGACGAACGAGATCGTGCCGACAGTCTGCCGGTGGCCGCGATCGACCAGCGTTTCGCCGATCGCTACTGGCCCGGGCTGGATCCGCTGCAACGGCGCTTCAAGCTCGGCCAGGACCCCGATGCACCCTGGATCACCGTGGTCGGCGTGGTGCGCAACCTGACGCTGGAAGACGTCGACGACACGCCGCAGCCGAGCGTGCTGCTGCCGATGCGCCAGTCGCCGGTGCGGTTTGCGTCGCTGGCGGTCTACACCGAAGCGGCCCCCGGGGCATTCGCGCCACGTCTCTCGGACATCGTGCGCGAGGTCGATGCGGACACGCCGGTGTACTGGGTGCGGACGCTGGAATCGGCCTTGGCGGCCGATCGTGTCGGCGACCACTTCCTGACGCGGCTGTTCGGCGTGTTCGGTGTCGTCGGGCTGTTGCTGGCCGGCGCCGGCCTGTTCGGCGTGCTGACCCAGGTGGTGCAGGCACGCACCCGCGAGATCGGCGTGCGCCGCGCGATCGGGGCCAGCGGTCGCCAGGTCGTGGCGACGGTCGCGGGCGACAGCGCGCGTCTGCTGCTGATCGGTCTCGTGCTCGGGATCGGACTGGCCGTGCCCTGGGCGATGCTGCTGGCGCGGACGTCACTCGGCCTCGATCCGTTCGATCCCCTGATTTTCGGAAGCGTCGTTGCACTCGTGGCGCTGGCCGGTTCGGTGTCGGTGCTGGTGCCGACCCGGCGCGCGCTCGGCATCGCGCCGAGTGAAGCCTTGCGCAGCGAATAAGGAGCGACATCCCATGTTCTGGAATGACATCAAGTCGGGTATGCGCCAGTTGCTCGGACAGCCCTGGTCGAGTGCCTTCGCGATCGGTGCGCTCGCCGTGTCGATCGGCGCGATCACTGCCTTGTTCGCGGCCGCGAACGCGCTGCTGATCGAGCCCGTCGGCGGCATTCGCGACCCGCAACG
Organism: Patescibacteria group bacterium; assembly: GCA_035562895.1. Classification (GTDB taxonomy): domain Bacteria; phylum Pseudomonadota; class Gammaproteobacteria; order Xanthomonadales; family Ahniellaceae; genus JADKHK01. The sequence goes on from DATMVT010000156.1 coordinate 22,933, forward strand.
CATGATCGAGACCGGACGCGGCAAGGACGGGCGACTCGACACGATTTCCGCGCCGCTGCTCAAAGTCTTCAACGCGCCCTCGACGAACATCGAGGGCATGTACGGCTGGACCATGCTGCCGGTGAACATGACGGCCACCGGCGAACCGACCCGCGCGTTCGGCTTCCTGGTCAGCGAGAACTACTTCGAATTGCTCGGCGTGAAGGCCCAGCTTGGTCGCGTGCTCTCGCCGACTCTGGATGGCCTGCGCGGTGCCAGCCCGCATGCGGTGATCACGCACGCGGCCTGGCGAAAACACTTCGGCGGCGATCCCGACGTCGTCGGCCGCGTCGTGACCTTGAATGGCCAGACCTTCACCGTCGTCGGCGTCGCCGAGCGCAGCTTCCGCAGCCACGTCTCGCTGCTCACGCCGGACGTGTACGTGCCGCTGTCGATGCAGCGCCAGGTGCAGTCGTCGAATGGCGATCTGCTCGATGTCGTCGGCGCCTACTGGCTGCTCACCGGCGCGAGACTGAAGCCGGGTGCAAGCCTGGCCCAGGCCGAGGCCGAAATGCGTGCGCGCATGACGGCATTCGAACGAGCGCATCCGGATGAGCGCGTCGAGGGGCAGACCATGGGCGCTGCGCCGTTGGGCGGCCTGCCGGCCGACATCGCCCGCGGCTTCACCGTGTTCAGCGGCGCGATGCTGGTGCTGGTGGCGCTGGTCCTGTTGATCGCATGCGTCAACGTGGCCAGCATGATGCTCGCGCGCGGCGAGGCGAGGGCGGCAGAGCTGTCGGTGCGCAGCGCACTCGGCGCCGGGCGCTGGCGGCTGACGCGCATGTTGTTCAACGAGTCGCTGCTGCTGGCGGCGATCGCGACGGCGTTCGGCGTGCTGATCGCGCGCGTCCTGCTCGGTGCGGTCGATCTCGGTGCCTTGCCGACGCCGTTTCCGGTCGAAGTGTCGTTCCACCTCGGCTGGCGGCCGATGCTGATGTCGGTCGGCGCGGCCTTCGCGGCAGCGCTCGTGTTCGGCATGTGGCCGGCATGGCGCAGCGTGCACGCGCGGCTGTCCGAGGCGTCGCGCGGCGTGATCGCGAGCCGCAGCCGCACGCGCGAATTCCTGGTGGTGGCGCAGGTGGCGCTGACCCTCGTCCTGCTGGTGGCATCGGCGCTGTTCCTGCGCGCGCTCGACCGCGCGCACGCGATCGAGCTCGGATTCCGCGTCGACGGCGTGTACACCGCCGACATGGACCTGGAGCCGACCGGCTATGACGAACTCCGCCAGCAACAGGTCGCCGCCGACATCGAGGCGGCGATTCGCGCGGCGCCGGGCATCGAACAGGCGAGTTATGCGCGCGTCGTG
>DATMVT010000157.1:0-14137 GCA_035562895.1 Patescibacteria group bacterium
CGAACTCGCGATCCATTCCGGGCCGGGCGGCACGCGCGTGCGCGCAACCTTGGCCTTGCCGCGGCCGGCGATCGCGGCATGAGCGCGCGCATCCTGGTGGTCGATGACGATGCTGCATTCGCGGCGGCACTGGTGCGCTCGTTCACGCGCCGCGGCTTCGATGCGCAGTCCGCGTCGGACAGCGATGCGGCGCTGCGTCTGCATGGCGCATTCGCACCGACCCATGTCGTGCTCGACCTCAAGCTCGGTGCCGATGATGGTCTGTTCGTGCTCGACGCGCTGCATCAACGCGATCCGGAACTGCCGGTGTTGCTGCTGACCGGATACGCCAGCATCGCGACCGCGGTCGATGCGATCAAGCGGGGTGCAGCCGACTATCTGGCCAAGCCCGTCGATGCCGGCACGATCCTGCGGGCGCTCGATCTCGCGGCGCCACGGCCGGCCACGGATGAGCCGCCCGAGGACAAGCCGATGGCCTGGAACCGGGTCGAGTGGGAACACATCCAGCGCGTGTTGCGCGAGCAGCAGGGCAACATCGCTGCGACCGCGCGCGCCCTCGGCATGCATCGTCGTACCCTGCAACGCAAGCTGCAGAAGCGCGCGCCGCATCCGCGGGAGCCGTGATCGGCAGTCCGTCGTCAGCGTTCCGGTCGGCGTTGATCACGCCTTGCCGCGGGAGGCCGCCGGGATCTGCGTGAACCCGATCGCCAGCATCGCAGCAACGACCACAAGCCAGAGTGCCGGCCGTGGTCCCGGCACCGGCACGCGCGTCGACGGCGTGCCGAACAGCGCCACGGCGCGCGCCCAAGCCGCACTGCCGATGCGATGGCCGACCACTCTCCCGGGCAGATCGTCATACGACGGATGAATGCCGCCATACATGCGCGAAATTCCGGCTTCGTCGGCGGCATCGAAATAGGTCGCCCATTGCAGGACCAGTGGCGCGCTTGGTCCATATTCGAAGCCCAGGGCGAAGCCGCTGCCATCGGCGGCGATGCGTGCTTCGGCAATGCCGCCAGGAAAGAACCCACTGCCGGTCAATTCAGCGAGGATTTCGGCCGCGGCGCGGCTGAAGGCGCTGTGTCCGGAGGTATACCCAGGGAACGGCGGCGTCACGAAGTTGCGCTGCTGGTAGGGAATCCATCGCTCACCCAGGATCCAGGCGCTGCCGCCGGCTTGCGTCGCCGGAATTGCGGGATGGCCCGCCCAGGCGCGGATCGCGATCTTTCCGACATGCGCAGCCAGGTGGGCGTGGCGTTCGCCGGGGGCGCTCGACGTCGCGGTGATCAGTTCGATCAGGCCGACTTCAAGCGGCAGCCCGCTCGCGTGGTAATGCGGCAGGGTCGGGTCGCTGCTTTGGCCGAGCGTGGCCATCTCCCGAATCAGCGTGATCGGGCGGGACGCGTTGTATTCGCGCTTGATTTCCCAAGTCGCGATCGCGGCGTCGTGCAGTGCACCGTTCAGTGCAAGGTACAGCTTGATGTCCCACTCGAGGTCATCGAGCGGCTCGCCCTGCCCGCCGATGCGCTGTGACGAGGCGGGATGGTCCGTCACCACGTTCGCGATCTCGTTCCAGTGTCCCGGCGGTGTGTTCGAATGGGGGCCATCCGCCCAGAATTCGGCGAGCGCACGCGTCCAGTCGCCGCGATGGACCGGGTTGTCCGGGTAGGGCGATCCGCTCGTCGGATTCACTGCATGACCGCTGCCGTCGTTGCTGCCGAGCGCATTGTTCCCGCGCACTGCCGGCGACGTATTGATGACAGTCGTATCGGCCGGATCGAGCTGGCTGCTGTAGCGAATCAGATCGACGACTTCGGCGCGCACCTGGTCGTCGCCGTCGAGGCCCAGGCGCGGCGGCAAACCCGGGTCGGCATAGAGCGCATCCGGAGTCGTGCGGCTCGCCGCGAAGGTCAGGACATCGCGCCACTGCGAGGTCAGGAAGCTCTGGACACCCGGCGCACCCGGGGGGATCAGGGGCTGCCAGGCGTTGATGTCGGCGACGCCGCCGGTGCCGGGCAACTGCACGAGCATCGGACTGTTGACCGGGAAGAACGGAATGGGGTCGATGTAGCTGTGCTGCTCGTTCGCGCCGTCCTGCAAGCCGTGTGCGATCACGGCGGCAGCGACCCGATTCCCGATCGCCTCCGCGGAGCCGCCGATCAAGGTGTCCGCGCCGGGGTCGAATCCAAGGGCCAGCATGCAGGCGTCGAGCTGAGGCATCGTCGTGCCCGCACCCGGCGATCCGCTGAATCGATGCACGAGCACGTTGTATGCGGCATGGCTGATCGCGCGGTCACGCGCGTCGCTTGCAGTCAGTGCCGCAGCGGCACCCGATTCGTCGGCCAAGGCCGGCAGCGCGACCGGGTCAAAGGCTGCCCAGGCGTCATACATCGCCAGAGACACGTGGTAGAGATTGCGGGCATGCACCGTCGGGCGCGGCGAATCGATCCGGATTGCGGCCAACAGCTGTTCGTTCCATGCGCGCGCCACCGATCGCGCCATTCCGCAGTCGGGCGCGGCCTTTGCAGACGCTTCGAAGCGTGCCGCCGGGAGTGTGGTCGGCACCGCGCCGACGCTGCAGCCCGTCCACACGGCGACGAGCGTCGCGATGCGAAGCAACGGTGCTGACGTTCTTGTCCGAATCGGTCGGGTCATGGCTCGAAACCGTTCCGGAACACCATCAGCTCGGCAGGATAGGCGCGATGGTGGACCTGGTCCGCGGTGACCGTGCCGAGCGACTGAACGAATCCGTCGGGCCAGCGGATGGTGACCTGTGCCGTGGAATGTGGCCCCAGGCCGAAATGCAGCAAGGGTTCATGGCTGCTGCCGCGCGATTCGCCGGCGCGCATTTCGCGGCGTTGCCGCCCGCCGTCCGGCGTCAGTACCTCGACCACGGCGCCGAGCGCGCTGCGATTGACCGGGCCGCCGCCCTCGAGCGTCATTGCCAGCCAATGGTTGTTGTTCTGGCTGATGTTGCGGTACAGGCGATACCCCTGGTTCCAGTGCCCGAGGACCCAGTCGAGACGGCCATCGCGATCGAAGTCGATGCGCGCAGCCTGCTGGGTCGGACGCTCCTGAAACAATGCACCGGACTGTGCGGTGACATTCTGGAATTGCCCCTGCACGTTGCGGAACAGCTGGTCCTTGTTGGCCGTTTGAGAAAAGCCGCCGGAGCCAACTGCCAGAAACGCATCTTCCCAACCGTCGTTGTCGACGTCCGCGAAGACGGTGCCCCAGCCGACGCCATAGAAGTTCAACGGCGTCGCCGTCTGGTGTTGCCACAGCATTGGTGAACGGGACAGGCCGCGCAGGAAGAATTGCTCGTCGATGCTGGAGAAATACAGATCCCAATCCCCATCCCGATCGACATCGCCGACCGCGATGCCCATGCCCATCGGCGTTTGCCCGGCACCACTCTCGATCGCGACTTCGCTGAAACACCAGCCGCCGCAGCCAGGGCCATCGTTCCGGTACAACAGGTTCCCGCGCAGCTTGTCATTGACGACGTACAGATCGACGCGACCGTCACCATTCAGATCGCTGAACACCGCCGCCAGGGTGTTGCGCGCGAGCTTGGCGCGCTCGGCACCGACATAGTGGGCGGTGACATTCACCCACTGACCGGGCGACTGCTGCAGCACGATGCGATTGAGGTTGGCCGGGTCGTTCAGATCCGGACCGTCCTGGTCGACCCAGATGCCGATGAACAGGTCGAGCAGCCCATTGCCATCGACGTCGCCCCAGGCCACGGCGTCGGTGCGCGGGGAATTGGCGCCGACCGCGACGTGGTCGATTTCAGGCGCGGTCGCGTTCGCGAATCCGGTGCCGGCGAGATTGCGGAACAGGTAATTGCTCTGGTCACGGCAGCCGACATAAAGGTCGACCCATCCGTCATTGTCATAGTCCGCGGCCGCGGCAACGCTGCACTTGCTGCCCGGCAGCGTCTGGTTCACGGTCGACGACTGCTGGAACTGACCGTTGCCCTGGTTGAAGTAGAGCCGGTTCGGCTCGAAGAAGCCCGACACGAAGATGTCGGGCCAGCCATTCCGATCGAAATCGGCGACGGCGATTCCCCCCGCCGGAATGTTGGCGAGGAACTCCGGCGTGAAGCCCGTGGCAGCAGAGACGTCTTCGAACACTTCGGCGGCCGCGTTCAGCGGCAGCGTCAGTGCAAGCCCGAGCCCGAGAGCGTGTTTGAACATACTGAACGTTGCCATGAGCCGCGTCCGCAGCCGGCACCGAAAGGCGCCGGCCGGACCGGTGCGGTCGTCATTCGCGACGCTGGAGGACGAATGCACCCAAGGCGAACATGGCAAGCACCAGCAGGGCGAGCGTGCGCGCATCGAGAGCGGGCACCGGCAACGCGGGCGCGCTCGCGAGCACCGAAACCGTGGCGCTGTTGTCGGACGGATCGAGATCGCTCGTCAAGGACGTTCCGCTCGCGCTCGCGTCGAGCTGGCCGACCGTGCCGGCCGGAATATTCGTCACCACCGTGGCGATCAATGATTGACCGGACGCCGTTGTGCCGGCCCAGGTGCACGTCACCGGATTGGTGCCGACGCAGCTGCCGCTGCCACTCGCCGAGGCCGAAACGAAATTGACGCCCGCGGGAAGGTTCAGGGTGATGGCGGCGTCCTGCGCGTCATCCGGACCGTTGTTGGTCAGCGTCGCGACATAGGTCAGGTTCCCGCCCGCAACAGCGGGGCTGGGTGAGGCGACGAGGTTCAGGGCAAGATTCGCCTCGGTCGTCAGCGAGACGATGGCGTCCCAGCCGGCCATCGTCACCGAACCATCCGAGCAGAACTGGAAGGTCAGCGCGTTGCCGGTCGATTCGACGATGTTAGCGCCCGCGTTGCTGGGAGCGGTGGTGCCCCACCAGCCCCCGGCGGCAGTGGTGCCAGGGCAGGAAACGGGCGCCCCGTTCGCTGACGCGATCATCGGGCTGGCCGTCGATGCACCGTCGAAAACGTACAACGCATCCCAACCGGCTTCCGTCGCGAATGCCGAGAACACGGCGCGGACATTGCTTCCGGGTGGTCCGACAAAGGTGACGATGCTGGTCGTGGCACTGCTGTTGATCGAGTAGTTCGCAGCCGGGCCGCCGTTGTCATGAAAGCTGAAGAAGGCGGTATCCGGACCCGGGTTGAAGGTGTGAGTGACCGGGCCATTGTTGAAGGGCATGTTCACCACGGTTTGCGCAGCGAGCGGACCGACGGCAAGCAGAAGGGCAAGAGCAGCGAGGGGGACCGAGCGCAGATTCATAAATGAGAACCATTCCTGTTGAGTGAGTGGCGTTGCCGAACGCGAGAAAGCCTGAACCGGCAAACGCTGGCATCCGGAACAATCGGTGTCAATACGATCCCGGAAATGCCACGCCGCGGCGCTAAAGCAGATGCTCGATCGGCAACCAGGACAACAGCCGAACCAGGGCGCGCCGCCAGATCGAGGCGCCGGGTTCGAGTCGGTGTGCGCGCTCGGCGCCGTCGTCGTGTTCGTGCCAGCACAGGTGCGGGTCGGGATCGAGGCGGACCGCGTAGGCATGGGCGGAGATGTCTTCGCCGAAGCCCTCGGCGCAGGCGCGGGCCAAGGCCGGGCTGTCGATCATGAAACCCATTTCGGTATTCAGTCGTGCCGAGCGCGGATCGAAGTTGAATGAACCGATGAAGACGCGCTCGCGGTCGATCGCGAAGGTCTTGGTGTGCAGGCTCGCCGCCGAGCGCACCAGCAGCTTGCGCCGGCGCGTGCGCGGCAGGGCGATCAACCGTCGCGTCTCGAACAGCGCGATGCCGGCGCGCAGCAGCGGCACGCGCCATTTCGCATAGCCGGCATGCACGGCGACGACGTCAGTGGCTTCCAGCGAGTTCGTCAGCACCGAAATGCGCACGCCTTGACGCGCCAGCGCCGTGAAGAAGGCGACGCCGGCGGCGGTCGGCACGAAGTAGGGTGAGACCAGGTGCAGTTCGCGTTTCGGCGAGCCGAGGATTTCGCGCAGCTTCGGCCAGGCGAGGCCGCGCCGGTGTGCGCGACCGAGCACTTTGGCCGGGTCGTCGCTGATCAGACGCGTCGGTGCCCACTCGAAGTCGACGCAGCCGCACAGCAGGTCGTTCACGCAGCGCGCCCGCAGCGGGGCATCGGCGATCGGCGATGGTCGCCGTTCGTCCGCGAGAAGCGCCAACGCCGCGGCATCGGTGCGCCCCGTTCCGAGCACGCGCGCCAGTGGTTGCGCCGGCACGCTGTGCCAGTAGCGCTCGAAATCGTGCCGCACTTCATCGACCACCGGGCCGATCGCGAACACGTCGAGGTCGATGAACTGCACGCCCTCGCCGGTGCCGAAATACTCGTCGCCGATGTTGCGGCCTCCGACGATCGTCGCCACGCCGTCGACGGTGAAGGACTTGTTGTGCATGCGCCGGTTCAGGCGCGTGAAGTCGGCGATCAGGCCGAGCGCACGGAATCGACGCCAGCGGAACGGATTGAACACGCGCACCTCGATGCAGCGATGCGTGTTCAGGGCGGCGAGGGTGTCATCGAGCCCGGCAGTGTTGTTGTCGTCGAGCAGCAGTCGCACCTTCACGCCGCGATCGGCAGCGCGCAGCAGCGCTTGCAGCAGCAGCGTGCCGGCATTGTCGTGGTGCCAGATGTAGTACTGCGCGTCGATCGCGTGTTCGGCCGCATCGGCCAGCTGGATGCGCGCCGCGAAGGCGTCGCCGCCCTCGTCGAGCGCGACCAGGCCGGAGACGCCGGGATGGGCCTCGGTCAATGGCCGCACCGCATCGGCCAGGGTGGACGCAAGCGGCATCATCGCCACCGGATCAGGCCGCCGCGGGGTTCCGCATCCGCGCGAACCAGCCGGCGACGCGCTTCGCCTTCGCATCGTCGTCGCGGACGTGGCAGAACTCGTTGCTGCGCGAACAATAGGTGTAGTCGCGACCCCATTCGCGATGCTGCTCCGCGACTTCGGCGACGGCGCGCACGATCAGCCGTGCCTCGTCGTCGGTCATCGTCGGATGGATCGAGACGCGCACCCATCCGGGCTTGTCGCTGAGGTTGCCGGCGCTGATCTGGCAGGTGATCGAATGCGAATACGCCTGACCGACGCTGAGCAGGTAGTGGCCGTAGGTGCCGGCGCAGGAGCAGCCGCCGCGGCACTGGATGCCGAAGCGATCGTTGAGCAGGCGCACGGCGAGGTTGTAATGCAGGCCGTCGATGTAGAACGACAGCACGCCGAGCCGGTGCGGCTGGTTGTCGGCGAGCAGGTGCAGGCCGGGGATGGCGCGCAGGCCGGGCCACAGGATCGACAGCAATTCCTCTTCGCGCGCGAGCATGCGTCGCGGGTCCATCGACTCCTTCAGTTCGACGCACAGCGCGGCACGGATGGCCTGCAGGAAGCCGGGCGTGCCGCCGTCTTCGCGCGATTCGATGTCGTCGACGTACTTGTGTTCGCCCCAGGGGTTGGTCCAGTCGACGGTGCCGCCGCCGGGATTGTCGGGAATGCGGTTCTGGTACAGCTTCTGGTCGAACACCAGCACGCCCGGCGTGCCCGGACCGCCCAGGAACTTGTGCGGCGAAAAGAAGATCGCGTCCAGGTGCGCATCGGGTCGGCCGGGCGGGCGCATGTCGATGTCGATGTAGGGCGCGCTGCAGGCGAAGTCGACGAAACACAGGCCGCCGGCGCGATGCATGCGTTCGGCGATGTCGTGATAGGGCGTGAACAGGCCGGTGACGTTGGAGCACGAGGTGACGCTGGCGATCTTGAGCGGCCGCTCGCGATACGCGTCGAGCAGGCGATCGAGCGCGGCCAGGTCGACCAGGCCCTCCGCATCGGCGTCGATCACGCGCACGTCGCACAGCGTCTCCAGCCACGAGGTCTGGTTCGAGTGGTGCTCCATGTGCGACACGAACACCACCGGACGCTCGTGCTCCGGCGCGAGCGCGAGGTCGCGAAAACGTTCGTGCACGCGCAGGCCGAGAATGCGCTGGAACTTGTTGACCACGGCGGTCATGCCGGTGCCGTAGCAGATCAGCGCGTGGTTCGGGCCGGCGTTGACGTGTTGCTTGATGCGCTTCAGGGCATGGTGATACGCCTGCGTCATCGTCGCGCCGGTCTCGCTGGTCTCGGTGTGCGTGTTGCCGACGAAGGGCAGGATCTCGTCGCGGAGGGTGTCCTCGAGCGGCGCGTACATGCGCCCGCTGGCGGTCCAGTCGGCATAGACGATGCGCTGCGTGCCATAGGGCGACTCGAAGGTCTGGTCGATCCCGATGATGTGGCGGCGGAACGGCGCGAACCAGTCCTGAAGTGACGGTGTCGTTTTGATGGATTCGAGGGCGGACATGCGGGCAAACTCCGGGGCTGCCGCGATTATTCCAGACTGCGGCCCGCCGCGTTCGAACCCGAGGTGACCCATGCGCAGCACGATCCTGTTGGTTCTGTTCTTCTCGGCGATGTTCGGCTTGTACCGCATCGGCACCGATCCCTACCGCACAGCTTTGCCGATGGAGGTCGAGGATCTGTCGCCGATCGCACCGCAGTTGGCGAAGTTGCCGGCGGAAGATCGCGAACTGGTCGTCGACTATCTGAAGCGCAGCAATGGCGACGTGTTGCCGGCGCAGTTCGCCGATCCCGACGATCCGTTGACCGCGCGTACCTTCGCCGAGGCGATCGCGCTGGAAAAGAAGCATCGCGAGAGGATGAAGGTCGAGCAGGCGCGCCTCGCCGCGTTCCGCGCTGAACGCGATGCCCAGTTCAAGCCGCTGCGCGACATCGTGACCGCGCGCATCGTGAACCGGGAATTCCTCACCCACGAACAGATCTTCGGCGGCCAGGCCTCCGGCAGCGCGGCCAAGTCGGCGCAGGGTCCGGCGGACAGCGAGAAGCTCGCCGTGATCACCTATCGCTTCTGGAATCGCGGCAACCGCACCATCACCGGCTTGCGTGGCCTCGTCGAGGTCGCCGGCAGCGGCCTGATGCCGGCGGCGTCTTGCGTCATCGACAGCGACGACGCGCTGGCATCGCTCGATCATCGCGACCTGCGCTGCCGCACCCCAAGAGACGCGAACGCCGCCGACCGCGCGCTGATGCAACGGCCGCTCGGCGAGATCCCGCTCGGCTGGTACCCGCGCGAGATCCGCTTCGATGACGGACGGGTGTTGAAAGGGCCGGGCTGATCAGGATTCCGGTCCGACCTGGATGGTGTCGAGTGCGCCCGTCGGCGCCTTGTCGGCATCGACGTCGCGGGCCGGGTCCAGCGCGAACTTCACCGGCACGATCACGCGCGCGGCCACCGGCTGGTCGTGCTTCATGGCCGGGTTGAAGGTCCAGGTCTGCACCGCGGCGATGGCGGCGTCGTTCATCGCCGCGGGCAACTTGGGCGAATCCGGGTCCAGTGCCACCTGGACCGGCTTGCCGTCGGCACCGACATCGACCACCAGAAGCACCGTGCCTTCGATACGTTGGTCGGCCAGGGCCTTCGGATACTGTGGCGGCGACAGGCGGGCGTAGCTTGGCGTCGTCGCAGCGTCGTCGCCGGATGCCTGCGTCATCGGACTGGACAAGGTCGCGGCGACCGCGAGCGTGGCGATGGTGGCCGCCAGGCCCAGGCGGTGCGACCAGCGCGGGGCGATCTTCGAAGCATTCGCGATCATCAGGATTCTCTCCTTCACGGGGTGGTGGGACTGCCAGTGGCAACCGACCGGCAAGTGACGAGCCGTCAGTTGGGCATGCAGGATCGCTTCGGCATAGCAGCGCTGTTCGCTCGGATACGCGCGCAACACGGCGGCGTCGCAAGCCAGCTCCATGTCGCGGCGGAAACGCGCCGCGGCGAAGTGGATCAGCGGGTTGAACCAGAACAGGCAGCGCAAGAACGTGGCGAAGAAGCTCCACAGGCCATCGCGACGCCGTGCATGCATCGCCTCGTGGGCGAGGATCAGGCGGCGCTGCGCCGGCGGGTGGCGTTGTTCGAAGCCGGCGGGCAGCACGATCTGCGGACGCCAGGCCCCGAGCAGCATCGGTGCGCTCTCTGCGCCGAATGCGCGCAACACGACGCGACCTTCATGACGCTGGCCGAAATCGTGAAGATCAAGGCGACTGCGGAAACGCCATTGTTGCCAGATCATCGACGATGCAAACGCGATGCTGCCGATGATCCAAAGGATGCGCCAGGGCGCGGGCATCGCCGGACCGGTGCCGATGTCGGGCGTGGCGGGCGCGAAGACTGCCACCGTCGGCAGCACCGCTTGCACGGACGCACGCCACGCGCCGGTTCCGGGTGCAGGCCACAGCGCGAACAAGCAGGCGAGCGGCACCACCAGCCAAAGCGCGAACGCCAGTTCGGCGCCGAGGCGCTGGCGCAGCATCGACATGGCCGCGAGCACCAGCAGCATCGCGGCACTGCTTGCAAGCAACAAGGACAGCATCGGGTCGGCCGACAGCGGGGTCATGGTCAGAGTTTCCCGATCAGCTTCTTGAGGTCGGAAATGTCGCGCTTGGACAACTTGCGCCGCTCGGAAAAATGCATGACCAATGGGGCGAGACGTCCGCCGAACAAGCGTCCGAGCAGGTCCTCACTCTGTGACGCGACGTAGTCGGCGCGCTGGAAGCACGGCGAATACAGGTAACGGCGCCCGTCCTTCGTCGCCGACACCGCGCCCTTCTTGAGCAGACGGTTGAGCAGGGTCTTGACCGTCGCCTCCTGCCACTCCCGGGCATCGGCCAGATTCGCGACGATCTGTTCGGCGCTGAGCGGCGCATCGCGCCACAGTTGCTCCATCACGACACTTTCGGCGTTGCTGATCTGCATGACGTTCTGCTTACAAATGTAATCGATGGCGAAAGATTACACACGTAAACGACATCGTGCAAGCCGGCCCCGCGCGACGTCGCCGACGCGCGGGGTCGGCCGGATCAGGGCGCGGCGATCGTCATCACTTCTCCGAAGCCGAGTTCGCGCACGCCGGCTTCGATCAGCTTCAGATCACCGACGACGATCCAGGTCAGCCGCTCCGGCTTCACCACGTCGGCCGCTGCCGCGTTCAGCGTGTCGCCGCCGAGCTGGCGAAGTTGCGGCGCGTACTCGGTGTAGTAGCGCGCATCGCGGCCGAGATTGATCAGATCGAGGCCGGCGATGAGCAGGCTGTCCAGCGTCTCGAAGCGACCGGGCAGGCGCGAGACCTGGCTGCGCAGGATGCTGTCGAGTTCCTCGCCCGCCAGTGGACGCGCGCCGGCGACGCCCTCGATCTCGCGTTTCACTTCGAGCATCGCCTCCCTGGTCTTGTCGGTCTGCACCGGCGCGATGACGTTGAACAGGCGCGGTCCGCGCGCGCTGCCGATGCCGCCCATCGTGCCGTAGGACCAGTGCTTGTCGAGGCGCAGGTTGCGGTTCAGGCGCGAGGTGGCCATGCCGCCGAAGTTGCGCATCACCGTCTCCAGCGCGAGGTCGTCCGGACGTGCGCCGCTCGCGGCGACGTGGCCGGCGAAAATCAGCGACTGCGGTGCACCGGGCTTGTCGATCAGGTACACCTTGCCGGTGCCGCTCGACTGGGCAGCGCGCATCGACTTCGCCGCGGGCATCGTGCCGGACCAATCGCCGAAGGCACGTTCGGCCAGCGCCTTCAGCTCCTCCATCGTCACGTCGCCGGCCACGACCAGCGTGGCGTTGCCGGGCACGAACCAGCGCTGATGCCAGGCCGCCAATGCGTCGCGCGACAGGCCCTGCACCACGGCGGCATCGCCGAACCCGCCCGAAGCCTGGCCGTAGGGATGCTCCGCGCCGAACAGCAGTGGCGCCGCAGCACGCTGCGCCATGCCCATCGGGTTCGCGCGTTGCTGCGCGATGGTCGAAAGTTGTTGTTTGCGCTGCACCTCGACCATGTCGGCCGGGAACGACGGCGTGCGTGCGACCTCCGCGAACAGGTCGATGGACGCCGCGAGGTTCGGCTTCAGCGCATTCAGCTGCAGCAGCGACTGGTCGAGCCCGTGGTTCACGCTGATCACGGCGCCGAGCGCATCGCGCGCATCGGCCAGCGCGAACGCATCGCGCCGGGTCGTGCCCTTCAGCAGCAGGTCCATCGCGAAGCGGCCGGTGCCGCGCGCGTCCGGCGCATCGGCGGCGACGCCGGCATCCACCGCCAGCACCAGATTCACCAGCGGCGCGGCGTGACGTTCCATCAGCACCAGGTTCAAGCCGTTGCCCAAGGTGGCGCGTTGCACGTCCGGGAAGCGCACGTCCGGCGGGGTTCCGAGTGCGGGCAGTTGCGTGCGGTCGAGATCGTCCTTGACGGCCTTGAGATCGGCGAACGGCGCCACCGTCAGCGTGTAGTGATGGCGACCGAGCCAGTGCTTCGCGATGCGCTGCACGTCGGCTGCGGGAATCGAGTTCAAGTCCCTCAGTCGATCGAGATAGGCATCGGCGCGATCGAACTGGGTCAGGTGCTCGGCAAGGATGTCGGCGCGCCCGCCGAAGCCGCCGAGACGTTCGATGCCGCGTGCGAATGTCGCGAGCTCGCGGGTGCGGGCACGATCGAGTTCGGCGGCATCGATCGGCTGCGACAGCGTCTCAGCGATCACTGCTTCGATCTCGCGCTCGACGGCGGCCGGGTCGATGCCGGGCTTCACGTCCGCCTGCACCATCAGGATGCCCGAGAGCTCCGAACCCCAGGCGAAGGCCGCGACCGAGGTCGCCAGTTGCTGGCCGAACACGAGGCGCTTGTCGAGCGGCGAGCTGTCGCTGCCCGACAGCAGGCCGGCATAGAGTTCCAGCGCATGCAGATCGCGTGTGCCCGCCTGCGGAATGTGCCAGGCGCGCACGATGCGCGTCTGCGGCACGCGGTCTTCCATGTGGTCACGGAGGTCGGCGTCGAGTGCCGGCACCCAGGCCTTGAGCTTCGCCACCGGCTGGCCCGGGGCGATCCCGCCGAAGTACTTGCCGACCAGGTGTTTCGCCTCGTCGACATCGATGTCGCCGGCGAGCGCGAGCACGGCGTTGTTCGGGCCGTACCAGGACGCGTACCAGTCCTTGATGTCGTCCATCGACGCGGCGTTCAGATCATCCATGCTGCCGATGGTCGACCAGCTGTACGGATGCGAGTACGGATACATCTGTTCGACCACGCGCGTGAACACGCGGCCGTAGGGCTGGTTCTCGCCCTGGCGCTTCTCGTTCTGGACGACGCCGCGTTCGCGCTCCAGCATCTCGGGCGACAGGTTGCCGGCGAGGAAGCCCATGCGGTCGGCTTCGAGATAGAGCGTTCGTTCCAGCGCCGAGGTCGGCACGTCTTCGAAGAAGTTGGTGCGATCGGTGTTCGTGGTGCCATTGCGGTTGTTGGCGCCGAGGTCGTCCATGGCTTCGCGGAAGCCGTGCGGGTAATGCTCGGAGCCGTTGAAGAAAAAGTGCTCGAACAGGTGCGCGAAGCCGGTACGGCCGCGCTTCTCGTTGCGCGATCCGACGTGGTACCAGAAGTTCACCGCGACCAGCGGCACGCTGCGGTCCTCGTGCACGACCACGCGCAGGCCGTTGTCGAGCGTGAACGTCTCGTGCTCGATCGCGAGCGCCGCCACGTCAATGGGTTTGGGCGCCGCCTCCTTCGCCCCCGCCGCGAGCGCACTCGCACCCAACACCATCGCCCACATCACTCGCCGCATGGCCGCTCTCCTGAATCACTTAGGAAGCCGGAGCATAACGCCGACGATGTGCACGGCCCGTGGCATTGGTCACGGGCGGGGAACGGTTGGGCCTATCGACCGAATTCCGCGGCGATCTCCGGCGACATCAGTCGCTTCGCGATCCAGCCGAACAGCGCGCAGAAACCCAGCCCGAAGAGGGCGCTGAACACCGCCATCACGATCAGGAAGGCGCCGATGTCGGGAGCGCCCGGTGCGGCGTCGAATTGCTGACGCATGTGCCCCATCACGCTGAATTGTGCGATCAGACCCAGGAGCTGCGATGCGGCGCTGCCGATCATCAGAACGACCATGGTGATGCGCGCCCAGTTCCTGCGAAGCAGTAGTCCGATGGAAGCCGCCAGCATGACCAGCGAGGCGAGCAGAATCAGTCCGACGAAGACCTTGAAGTTCCCGAGCATCAGTCTGAACATCCAAGGCGTGTCGGGCGGCATCGTGGCCATCGCCCGATCAAAGCCGGCG
>DATMVT010000158.1:0-1980 GCA_035562895.1 Patescibacteria group bacterium
CGTGGTCGATGTCGATGTGGCCGCGAGTTCGCGTTCGAGTTCGGCGAACACGCTGCGTTTCGGTGTCGCCAGCGGCAATTCGCGCAAAGCCGAGGCCAGGGCGCCGTCATCGGCGTGCTCATTCATGGGGAAACGATCATCAGGCATAAGCCACCTGCGCCAGCGGCGCTTCGTACAACGTGCGCAGCTTTTGCGTGCCGCGTGCCAACTGCGATTTCGAGAAACTCACCGACTTGCCGAAGCTCTCGGCGATTTCCTCGTGCGAATAACCTTCCACGTGGTACAGCCAGACCACGCTGCGGGTGATCTGCGGCAGCCGGTTGAGCGCGCGTTCGAGGTCGCGCTGGTGTTCCGGCGGTGCGGCCGCGCTGTCTTCGGGTTCCGGCATCTCGTCGACGGTCTCGACGACGCCGCGCCGGCGCAGGCGCATCAGTGCCTCGTTCACCGCGATCTGCCGCAGCCAGCCCCAGAACGGCGCGTCGCCACGGAACTGGCCCAGCTTGCGGAACAGGTGCAGCATCGCGTCGTGCAGGATTTCCTGCGCCTCGTCGGCGTCGCCGAGCATGCGCAGCGCCAGCGTGTAGACCGGGCGTTCGAACAACCGGTAGATCTGCTCGAACGCACGCATGTCGCCGCGGGCGCCGCGTTCGATCAGGCTGTTCGGGACATCGATGGCGAAATGGCTGCTCACGAAACCTAGGATGCGCCGCCGCGCGAATGGGTCGCAAGCGCCGCAAGTCCTCGTCGCCCAAAAGAAAACGCCGCGGAGGTCCGCGGCGTTTCAGGGGTCCCTGGGCGGGAATTACAGGTCGGTCGCGAGCGTGACCGTGAAGAACAGGCGCGGATCGGCGGTTTCACCGTAGTAGTCGGTGGCTTCGTCGTCGGTGTCCGACCAGGTCAGGCTGGTGCTGACCGGACCGAATTCCTTCGACAGGCCGATCGAGTAGTGCATGTAATTGAGGTCGTCGGCACCGATGAACTCGCCTTCGTCGTCGTAGAACGACTGGCCGCTGCCGATCGAATAGTGGCCCACTTCGCCATCGAGGCTCAGGTCCCACCACGGCAGGCCGTAGCTGCCGGACAGGCCGAAGTAGATGCCGTCGTCGTCGAGGTTGTAGACGTCGTTCGAATAGCCGATGGTGGCCGTGATCATCTCGTCGTAGGTCACCGAACCGATCAGTTCGTTGTAGTCGTAGTTCACGCCTTCATTCGTGCCCGGATACAGGTAGCGCACGACCTGCACGTCGCCGACCCACTGATCCGCCAGCTCCCACGAGTAGCCGATGTAGGCATCGAGTTCGACGTTGGCGCCGTCTTCGTCGAGATAGGAGGCGTCGTCCGGGATGAAGTCGACGCTGGAGCCCCAGACGCCGCCGTAGAAACCGGATTCATGCTCGAACGCGAGTTCGCCCTGCAGCGCCCAGTCTTCCTGCGACTGCGAGATGCCGCGGAACACGTAGTCGCTGGTCAGCGTGGCCGACGCGGAAAACGTCCAGGGACCGGCGCTCTCCTCGCCTTCTTCGTCCTGCGCGGACACGGAGAAGGGCAGGGCGGCCAACAGGGCCAGGGCGAACAGTGATTTCTTGTGCATGTCGAACCTCCAAGGGTTGGGGCAATGGGTGGACCTCGCATGTCACGTCCTGCGGGGTCTCGCCCCGAGTGTAATCCGGATTCGGTTCGAGCAATCACTCGGAACCCGGTCCGGAACCCCGGCTTGGCGCGGGGAATCGCGATGTTATGATCCGGCGCATCACGCCCCTCTGGCCCCGATGAGCTCAGCCCCTGCCTTCAACATCCCCGGTTACGAGCTGATCCGCGAACTCGGGGTGGGCGGCATGGCGACGGTGCACCTGGCCATCCAGAGTTCGCTCGACCGCAAGGTCGCGATCAAGGTGATGCGCCGGAACATCGAGGACGCCGAGAAATTCGAGCGCCGGTTCCTGGTCGAAGGGCGAACGCTCGCGAAGCTGCCGCACCGGA
>DATMVT010000159.1:0-3239 GCA_035562895.1 Patescibacteria group bacterium
ATGCGCCCTTTCATGTTGAGTATTTTTTACGCCCGCATCATTTCCCGCTAGCATCCGACGACCTCCACGGCCGGTGCCGCGCGCATGAAACCGAACGAAATGACCGACGAAGACGACGCCACCCTCGACCTCATCGTCGGCTGCGAGCAGATCGACTTGATCCTGCCCGACATGAACGGCCTGCTGCGCGGCAAGCGCGTGACCCGCGACGCGCTCGACAAGGTCTACCAGAACGGCGTCTGCCTGCCGATGTCGCTGATCGGCACCGACGTCACCGGCAATACCGTCGAGGAAACCGGTCTCGGCTACGACATCGGCGATGAAGACCGCATCTGCCGCCCGATTCCCGGCACGCTGCGCCCGATCCCCTGGCAAGGCAAACCGATGGCGCAATGCCTGATCCAGATGGAAGACGGCCAGGGCGGCCTGTTCGAAGCGAATCCGCGCGAAGTACTGAGACGCGTGGTCGATCGCTACAAGGCGCGCGGGCTCACGCCGGTCGTCGCGGTCGAACTCGAGTTCTACCTGCTCGACGCCGAACTCACGATCGAGGGGCGTCCGCAGACCTCGATCAATCCCGCCACCGGGCGTCGCAACACCACGACGCAGGTCTATTCGATGGAAGACCTGAACGACTATCAGGGCTTCACCGACGCCATCAACGATGCCTGCCGCAAGCAGCGCATTCCCGCCGACACTGCGGTCGCCGAATACGCACCCGGACAGTTCGAGATCAACCTGAAACATCGCAGCGACGCGGTGCAGGCTTGCGACGACGCGGTGATGCTCAAACGCGCGATCAAGGCGGTCGCTTCCAAGCAGGGTTTGCTGGCCAGCTTCATGGCCAAGCCCTTTGCCGACCAGGCCGGCAGCGGCACGCACATCCACGTCAGCGTGCTCGACAAGAACGGACAGAACATCTTCGCGTGCACGCCGGAGGCACCCGCGGAAACGCTCAAGCACGCCGTTGCCGGCCTGCAGCGCACCTCGACCGACTGCATGCTGATGTTCGCGCCGCACGCCAACAGCTATCGCCGCTTCGTGTTGAACGCCTTCGTGCCGCTGAACGACTGCTGGGGTTTCAACAATCGCACCGTGGCGATGCGCATCCCGCACAGCGACCCGGCCAACATCCGCATCGAGCACCGCATCGCCGGTGCCGACGCGAATCCCTACCTGGTCACCGCGGCGGTGCTCGCAGGGATGCTCGAAGGCCTCGAGCACGGCGGCGATCCGGGCCCGGCCATCGTCGGCAATGCCTACGAGCAGACCGAGATGCGTGAACTGTTCTGGCGCGACACCTTGCGCGAATTCATGAACAGCGACTTCGTCGCGAACACCTTCGGCGAGAAGTTCCGGCACGTGTTCGGGCAGCAGAAGCTCAAGGAACTGCGCAGCTTCCAGCGCGAGGTGACGACGCTGGAAATCGACTGGTACCTGCGACTGGTCTGAACGGAGCCGACGCATGGGCACCATCCGCGACCGCGACGCCGCACTCGATTCCTGGTACGCGACGACGGCCGCGCCGTGGTCGTCGCAACCGCGCCTCCAGGGCCGCGAACGCGTCGATGTCGCGATTCTCGGCGGCGGCCTGACCGGACTGTCGGCCGCGCTGGAGCTGGCGCAGCAAGGACGCAAGGTCGCGATCCTCGAAGCGCATCGCGTCGGCTGGGGCGCGTCCGGGCGCAGCGGCGGCCAGGTCATTTTCGGTTATGGCTGCGATCAGGCCAAGATCACCGCGCTGGTCGGCATCGACGATTCGCGCAAGCTGTTCGACTGGTCGGTGGAAGGCGTGAACTTGGTGCGCGAACGCATTGCCCGCCACCGCATCGACTGCGACTGGCGCGATGGCCACGCGCACGTCCCGATCAAGCCGCGCCAAGTGACCGAACTGCGCGCCTGGCAGCGCGATCTGCAAGAGAACTTCGGTTATGCGACCGAATGGTGGGAATGCGATCGGCAACGTGCCGAGATCGCCAGCGATCGCTACCTGGGTGCCCTGTTCGACCCGAAGTCCGGGCACCTGCATCCGCTGAACTACACGCTCGGACTCGGTCGTGCCGCGCTTGCCGCGGGCGTGCGCATCCACGAGCAGTCGCCGGTGGTCGAACTGGTGCGCGGCGGCAGGCCCGTGTTGCGCACGGGCGAGGGTGAACTCGAAGCCGACTTCGTCGTGCTCGCCGGCAATGCCTACGTGCAGGGACTGGCGCCGGAACTCGACGCGCGCGTGATGCCGGTCGGCACCTACATCGGCGCAACCGAACCGATCGGCGCCGAGCGGATGCAGGCGCTGATCAAGAACGACATCGCCGTCGCCGACATCAATTGGGCCCTCGACTATTTCCGCCCGAGCAGCGATCACCGTCTCCTGTTCGGCGGCCGCGCCAGTTATTCGACGCTGCCGCCCTTGAACCTGCGCGCGACGATGCTCTCGCGCATGACGCGCGTGTTCCCGCAGCTCGCCGGGGTGAAACTCGACCACGTCTGGGGCGGCTACGTCGACATCAGCCTGAATCGCGCGCCGCACTGGGGCCGGCTCACGCCGAACATTTATTTCGCGCAAGGCTTCAGCGGCCATGGCGTCGCCGCGACCGGCCTGGCTGGCCGCGTCATCGCCGAGGCCGTCACGGCGCAATCCGCTCGTCTCGACGGCTACGCGAAGATCCAGCACCACCCCTTCCCCGGCGGCCGCACCCTGCGCACGCCCCTGCTGGTCGCCGCGATGGCTTGGTACAAGCTGCGGGATGCGTTGTGGTGAGCAGAACAGCGTCCTGACGCACCGCTCGCCGGGCCCTGCGTCCGGACAGGCGGCCGCAACCCGTCGAGCACAATGTCCGGATTCCGCAGATTTGTCGTTCCTCCTGTCGGGAAGCCAATCACCGGAGAGATCGCCATGAATGCGGAAGCCACATCACCTCGCGTCAACAAGTTCATTCTTGCCATTGCGGCAATCGCGCTAGGGTGCGGACAGGTTCAAGCCGCGCAACACTGCGTCAGCACCGGCACGCAGCTGGCCAATGCGCTCAATTCGGCCGCCAGCAACAATCAGGATGACGAGATCCGCATCGTCGCGACCACGCTCTCCGGCACCTCCAACCCGGTCAGCAATCCGCGCTGGAGCTACTCGCCCGGCGCCAACGACCTCGACAAGAACCTGACCATCACCGGCGGCTGGAGCAGCGGCAACAGCTGCAACAGCCAGATCTCGACCGATCCGAGCGATACCGTCCTGGACGCGA
>DATMVT010000160.1:0-8269 GCA_035562895.1 Patescibacteria group bacterium
CAAGGATCTCGGTGTGCGCCTCTCGATCGACAATCTCGGCATCGGCGAAGCCGCCTTGGGCACGATCGAACGGCTACCGTTCGACACGATGAAGATCTCGCGGCACTTCGTTTCCCGCCTCGGTGCACCGAACGATCGCGCGGCACGCGCATTGGCCGATGCGCTGGTCGGTCTGGGTCGCGCGATGGCGATGACCACGATCGGCCATGGCGTCGAGAATGCGCGCCAGTCCGACAGCCTCGCCGCGATCGGTTGTCGCTATGCACAGGGTTTCCATCTCGCGCGACCGATGCCGATCGAGGAATTGGCGGCGTGGGCACGCGCCGCGTCCGGCTGATCAGTCCAGCGTTGCGAAGGCTTCGCGTGCTGCGATGAGCGTGTCCGCGATCACTGCGTCGTCGTGCGCGATCGACATGAAGCCGGCCTCGAACGCGGACGGTGCGAAGTAGACGCCGCGTTCCAGCATCGCGTGGAAGAATCGGTTGAAGCGGGCACTGTCGCTGGCGACGGCTTGCGCGTAGGTCTCGACGTGCGCGTCGGAGAAATACAGCCCGAACATGCCGCAGACGCGATTGGTGCTGAAGGCGATGCCGGCGTCCGCCGCCGCCGCTTCGAGGCCGTCGCAAAGCATGTTCGTCCGTGCTTCGAGTCGCGCGTAGAAACCCGGTTCCGCCAGCAGATCGAGGGTGGCGAGTCCGGCGGCCATCGCGACCGGATTCCCGGACAGCGTGCCGGCCTGATAAACCGGACCGCTCGGCGCGATCATCTGCATGATCTCGCGGCGACCGCCGTAGGCTCCGACCGGCATGCCGCCGCCGATGATCTTGCCGAAGGTCGACAGGTCCGGGCGGATGCCGTACAGGTCCTGCGCGCCGCCGGGTGCGACGCGGAAGCCGGTCATCACTTCGTCGAAGATCAGCAACGCGCCGTGGCGCGTGCACAGTTCGCGCAGGTGTTCGAGGAAGCCGGGCCGCGGCAGGATCAGGTTGGCATTGCCGATGATCGGTTCGACGATCAGGCAGGCGATGTCCGCACCTTGTTGCGCGAACAGTTGCTCGGCGGCGTCGAAGTCGTTGTAGGGCAGGGTCAGGGTCAGGTCGGCGAGTGCGGCCGGCACGCCCGGCGAGTTCGGCAGGCCGAGCGTCAACGCCCCCGAGCCCGCCTTGACCAGGAAGGCGTCGCCGTGGCCGTGGTAGCAGCCTTCGAACTTCACGATGCGCGACCGATTCGTGTAGCCGCGCGCGAGGCGGATCGCCGCCATCGTCGCCTCGGTGCCGGAGTTGACCATGCGCACCATTTCCAGGCCAGGCACGCGTTCGACCAGGCGCTCGGCCATCGTCACTTCGAGCGGATTCGGCACGCCGAACGACAGCCCGTGCGCGGCCGTGCGGATCACCGCGTCAAGCACGTCCGGATGCGCGTGGCCGAGGATCATCGGACCCCAGGAGCCGATGTAGTCGATGTAGCGGTTGCCGTCGGCGTCCCATAGGTAGGGACCTTCGGCGCGCACCGCGAAGAAGGGGTCGCCGCCGACCGACTTGAACGCGCGCACCGGCGAATTCACGCCCCCGGGCAACAGTTGCTGGGCGCGGGCAAACAGGTCGGCATTGCGGTTCATGATCACTCCAGGGAAGAAAACAGGTCGTTCAGGGCGCGTGCGGCCGCCTCGCGGTCGGGCGCGTCCCAGATCGCGCCGAGTACGGCGATCGCGGCGGCGCCGGCTTCGATGACAAGCGGCGCATTGTGCGCATCGAGGCCACCGATGGCCACCCGCGGCAAACCGAAGTGTTCAGATTGGTGCAGCAAGGTCACCTCGGCGCGACGCGCGCCCGGTTTGGTGCCGGAAGCGAAGAAGGCGCCGAAGGCGAGATAGTCGGCCCCCGCGCGCGCGGCCGCTTCGGCATGACGCAGATCGTTGTAACAGGAGGCACCGATGATCGCGGTCGGGCCGAGCGCGCCGCGCGCCGCGCGGATGTCGCCGTCGTGTTCGCCCAAGTGCACGCCATCGGCGCCACAGTCGGCGGCGAGCGCGACGTCATCGTTGATGATCAGCAGCGCGCCGTGGCGGCGCGTCGATGCGCGAAGTGCAGCCGCCTGCTCGCGTTGGCGCCCGGGATCGCCGCTCTTGTCGCGATACTGCAGCAGGCGCACGCCGCCGTGCAGCGCCGCATCGACGCCCGCGCACAATGACGCGGTGTCGGGCGTTTCGCGCGTCAGCAGATAGACGCCGCGGATGCGGTGACGCTGGTTGCTGCTGCCTGCCACAATGCCTGCCTTGTCCCTTGCCGGATCGAAATGATGAGTGTGGGTGCCGATGTGCCGTTCCGCGTCTACGTCTGCGTGGTCTGCGGGTTCCTGTACGACGAGGCCAAGGGCCTGCCCGAGGAAGGTTTCGCGCCCGGCACGCGCTGGGACGACATCCCGGAAGACTGGGTCTGCCCGGATTGTGGCGTCGGCAAGGCCGATTTCGAGATGACCGAGATCAGTTGAGGCGGCCGGCGCGGCTGCCGAGTTCCACCAGGATCTGGTGGATGCGTTCGTTGTCTTCGGCCTGCGGCAGGGCCGCCAGATAGCACCGCAAGTCGTCGCGCGCGGCGTGCACGTGCCCGACGCGCGCGTACAGCAGGCCGCGTTCGCGGATTTCCTCGGGATCGCGATCGTCGAGCCAGACGATGCGGTCGGCGCAGCGCAGCGCGCGTTCGAACTCCTCGCGCTCGACGTAGGATTGGCGCAGGTTGCGCAGCATGCGCGTCAGGATCGTGCGCGTCGGAGCCGGTTCGAGCATGCGACCGAGCTGTTCGTCATCGACCGTGCGACCCGGCACATGAGGCTTGGCACGCACGCGCAGTTCGCCGGCGTCGAGCGAACGCCCCTTGTTGAACGGATCGAGCACGAGCAGGCCGTTGTCGACCGGCAGTCGGATCAGGAAATGGCCGGGAAACGAGACGCCCTGCAGCGGCAGGCCGACACGGCGCGCAAGATCCAGTTCCAGCACCGACAGCGCGATCGGATTGCCGGTGCGACGCTCGATCACGTCGTTCAGATAGCTGTTGCGCGGGTCGTAGTAGTCCTGATCGTTGCCGGTGTAGCCCTGTTCCTCGAACAACACCCCGTGCAGGGCACGCAGGGTGTCGAGCGAGTCGTCGGCGCGGCCGATGCGCGCGCGTACGGCATCGGAATGGGCCGCGAAGATCGCCTCGTAGGCGGCCGGGTCGAGGTCGGGGTATTCGTCGCGGGCGATCTGCAGGGCCGCCCACAGCAACGGGATGTCCTCGTCGCGCGCATCGCGGAGGAATTGCCAGCTGGCTTTTGCGTCGAGGGCGGCGAGCGTGCTGTTCATGCCCGATTGATAGGGGCGGCGATGCGGCGCGTCAAGTTCGCTAAGGCGTGACGTTCAGCTGGTCCGGCAGCGTGATCCGATCCCCGGACTGCAGCGACAGCGCCGCGCCGACGCCGGCATTCAGTTCCAGGACGTAGCGGACATCGCCTTCGCTGGGATAGTTCGGGCAGCGATCGCCGCCGTACTTGCAGGTCGGCACACGGTAGTGCGCGCTGACGAAGCGGCGCTCGCCGTCGAAATACAGGATGTCCAGCGGGATCAGCGTGTTCTTCATCCAGAACGCTTGCGGCATGTCTTCGTCGAACACGAACAGCATGCCCTCGGCGGCCGCCATCGATTCGCGATACATCAGGCCGCGGGCGCGTTCGGCGTCGTCGTCGGCGACTTCGACTTCGAAGCGGTGGCCCTTGACCTCGACCAGCACGCGGCCGCCCGATGCGCACCCGACCAGCGACATCGTCGCCAGAACTGACAACAACGCGGCGCCGACGTTCATTCCGCCTGTTGCATCCGGGCCTGGGCGCTGAGGTGCGCGAAGCGCTCGATCAGGCCGCTCAGCAACCCGAAGTCGCGCGGCGACATGTCCATGAACTCGACGCTGAAGGCGCGATCGTCGAGGCGAATCATCGAAACGTCGGCACGAAATGGCGCTTCGCCGGGGATGAGCAGGTTCAGCGCGAAACGGCTGCCGTCCGGCGGCGAAAATCCTTCGGGCCGCACCATGCGCAGGCCGTTGATCGACAGGTCGACCAGTTCGCCGCGCACCGCCTTGCCCTGAATGTCGACCTCGCCTTCCCCCTGGGTCGTGAAGCGCGTTTCCTGTCGTCGATCGTCGTAGATCTCGGCCATGGCGGCACCTGTTGCAACGAAAGCCCGATGCTATCAGTGCGGCCGCTCGGGCGGCAGCGCGGGTTGGCCAAGGCGTCGTCGGTCTGTCAGAATGCGCGCCCCGCCAAGGCGATCGATGGTCCGGGCGATCCGCGGCAGACCCGCTGGATGACCCGAATCACCGACCAGTGGCAATGCCATTTCGGCCAAGCTGAACCATCCAGGCGCGCTGGCGACTTGCCAATTTCGGTTGCGCGGGCTATAGTCGTCGGCCTTTTTTGACCCGACCCTCTTCGGAGCACGCAGATGAAAACCGTCAGCGCCAATGCGCAGACCGTCAAGCGCGACTGGTACATCGTCGACGCCACGGACAAGACGCTCGGCCGTC
This sequence comes from Patescibacteria group bacterium, assembly GCA_035562895.1. Classification (GTDB taxonomy): domain Bacteria; phylum Pseudomonadota; class Gammaproteobacteria; order Xanthomonadales; family Ahniellaceae; genus JADKHK01. The sequence continues at coordinate 4,557 of DATMVT010000160.1, forward strand.
TCGCCAGCGAGCTCGCGCATCGCCTGCGCGGCAAGCACAAGCCTGTCTACACCCCGCATTGCGATACCGGCGACTACCTCGTCGTCGTCAACGCGGAAAAGATTGCCGTCACCGGCAACAAGCTGCAGGACAAGAATTACCATCGCTTCACCGGCTACGTCGGCAACTTGAAGACGATGTCGTTGCGCGACCTGCTGGCCACGCACCCGGAACGCGTGATCGAGATCGCCGTGAAGGGCATGCTGCCGAAAAATCCGCTGGGCCGCGCCATGGCGCGCAAGCTCAAGGTCTACAAGGGTGCCGAGCACCCGCACACCGCTCAGCAGCCGCAAGCGCTGAACATCGGCTGACAGGAACAGCAATCATGGCGATTTCGCAGAATTACGGTACCGGTCGTCGCAAGTCCTCCGCCGCGCGCGTGTTCCTGCGCCCGGGCAAGGGCTCGATCGTGGTCAACGACAAGCCTCTCGATCAGTTCTTCGGTCGCGAAACGGCACGCATGATCGTGCGTCAGCCGCTCGAGGCCCTGAACATGACCGAGCAGTTCGACGTGCTCGTGACGGTTTCCGGCGGTGGCATCACCGGCCAGGCTGGCGCGATCCGCCTCGGTCTTTCCCGCGCCCTCGTCCAATATGACGAATCGCTGAAGAGCCCGCTGCGCAAGGCCGGCTTCATGACCCGCGACGCTCGCGAAGTCGAGCGCAAGAAGGTCGGCCTGCACAAGGCACGCCGCGCCACGCAGTTCTCGAAGCGCTAATCCCGATATTGGGAGATCGTTCAACGGTAGGACAACGGACTCTGACTCCGTTTATCTAGGTTCGAATCCTAGTCTCCCAGCCAATGAAACAAAGGGCCTGCAGCGATGCGGGCCTTTTGCTTTTCCGCCGTTCCGCAAACGTTCCGCACTTCGCCGATGTCGCTCGCCGGTCATCGGCGCGCACCTCGTGTGACCCGGCAAGCCCATTTTGGACAAACACCGCGCTTAGTCGGCCTGACCTGCGGGCCTATCTTCATCCTCAAGAGCGGACGGGTACATGCGCCATATCGGCAGCGTGACCGCCACCTGCGTTGCGGCCTTCATGTCACATGGGCGAATCCATGGACAAGAAAACCGACGACCGACACGATTCACTGGCGGCAGCATTCGTCCTTGTAGAGCGCGCGTCTGGCACCTGAACCAACCAGGTCTTGGCCGAACGGGCCAACGTCTTCTTCGACGCCGAGTTCACCCTCGCCGAGCGTTCCCGCGCTCGACTTCCTTCCCTTGGGGCGAGTGCCAACGTCGGGATCGATCACCGGTGAGCCGCTTCCTTCAACACTTCGCTGGCCCACTGATTCAGGCTCTTGCCGGATGCCTTGGCGGCCAGCGTCGCGGCGCGGTGGAGTTCCGGCGGCACGCGCAGGTTCAGTGCCCCGGAAGCCTTCGCCAGCGGCTCGATGCCGTCCTTCGCGCAGGCGTCCAGGTACACGCGCAGGGAGGTCGCGCCCTCACGTCGCAAGCCGGCCACGTCCTCGGCGTAGAAGTCGGCGCCACCGGACAGTCCGGTGAACTCGCCACGGAACATGCCGATCTCAGGGTCGAACACGATGACGGCCTTCTGGCCATCGAAGGTCATGACATTGTTCATGGGGTGACTCCGTTGTTCTCAAGCCATTGCCGGACGCTCGCCACCGCGCCCTTGTCGGTGTCCGGCGACGGGTGCGGGCGATGGAACACGCGAACGGTGCCGAATAGTCGAATCGTGACGCGCGAGCCTTCCGCCTCTTCGAGCGTCCCGCCCAGCGCGACCAGCAGCGATTCGACATCGCGCCACTTCACGTTGCCGCTGGCCGGGCGGGCGAAGATCAGTGACAGCGTGCCTTGGTGCCTGCGTTTCACGCTGCTTATGGTAGTGAAAAGTGCTACATTCAGCAAGCGCTTTCCGCTACACCGTTTCGGGCAGTGGCTATGCCCCGCATGACGGCCTTTCGTTTTCGGCGCCGTTCTGCAAGCGCTTCTCGCTTCACGGATGCTGATCGCCAAACCTCGTCGCTCATCTTGGACGGCCTCGGCGTGGCGTTGGAGTCACTCATCCCGCAACCACATCGCGAACCGCGCCTGCAGCGCCTCGCGCAAGGGCTGGAATACCGCGATCGCGCCAGCCGCAACGAGCACCACTGCAGTCGCGATCAGCGCCGCCGCTTGCAGGTTGGACAGGCCCGGCGTTTGTCGGGTCAGTATCTGCAGGCCGACGGCGCCAAGTACGAGCCCCAGCGCACTGCCGATGGCGATGGGCCGAGCCAGACGCACGAGCAGCGTGCCGACCACGGCACGGCGCGACCATCCCAGCGAAAACCGCGTCGCCAGTTCACGGCGCATGCTCATCGCCATCGCGGCGCAGAGGGCCATCATCCCGGACAGGGTGACGACCAGGGTGGCTGCCGCGAGCTGCGCATAGAGTTCGGCGCGACGTCGCTCGTTTTCGACGCCGCGATCGACCACCGCGCGCGCCGGTTCGACCGTGCGCACCGGAAGACCGATCAGCCGTTCGAAGCGCATGGCACGCTGGCGCACCCAGGCGGCGGTGCGCGCCTCGCGCGTTCGCAGCAGTCCGGACAGTCGATAGAGCGGTTGCTCGGGACGGCGATGCAGCGGCAGCAGCACGGTCGGCTGGATCAGGTCGTCGAGATCCGCACGACCTTCTTTCTTCTCCGAGAAGACGGCGGCGATCGGCAAGATGCGGTCGCTCGCTGGTGGCGGATCATCCTCGTTGGTCTGGGGCGTCGACACACCCCGTCGCACCGGTGCACGGGGTGGCACCAGATAAGGAAACTCGGGCGCGCCCTCCGGCCAGCGCGCGGTCATGAAGCGGCGATTGACCACCGCCGCGTCGCGGCCGGGGGTCGCCAGTCCATTCGCGACCGGTGTGGTCGCGATGCCGATCAGGTCCAGCCAGTTCACGCTGGCATAGGCCACGACCGCCGCAAGATCATCGGGATGGCCACCGGCCTCGTCCTCGGCCCGGCGCTCCCGCACCCACTGGACCAACGGCGCGTCCGCGGTGGACAGCGCGAGCTCGATGTCGCCATCGGATTGCGCGTCCAGCACGGCGGCCTCGAAGCGCTGGTTGGCCGAGGCGGCATCGACGGGCGCCGAGCCGGCAGCGAACGTAAGGTGCCAGGTGCGATCGAGATCGAAGGCGTACTGGCCAGGCTGGATGCGCTGCCAATGCAGCAACGAGATGGCCGCCACTGCAACGATGACGGCCGCCGCCATCACCTGAGCGCCGAGAAAGAACGGATACAGGCGCGCACTCCAGCGTCGTGCCGAGACCACGCCGGCGCGGCCACTGCGCAGCACGTGATGCACGCGCAGCGCCGCCATCGACAGGGCGACGACAACGCCGGCCATCGCATAGTTCGCCAGCGCACCCGACAGCAATTCGGGATCGCCGATGAAGTCTTCCAGACTCCGGGCAATCAGCGCATGGCAGACCATCGCCGTCGCCATGGCGCCCAGCGTGATCAGCAGCGGCTCGCTCAGGGCCAGACCGTACTGGCGCGCCAGCGGCGCACCCAGCATATGCAGGATCCCGGCGAGTTCGGTGAAGGCCGGCTGGCGCGACGCGAAGTACGTGGCCAGGTTGATCACCACGGCCAACGCGATGCCGGTCGCGATCAGCACGAGCAGCAACCGCCCTTGCGCCGAGGCCTTCAACTGCTCGGGCGAGCGG
>DATMVT010000161.1:0-2627 GCA_035562895.1 Patescibacteria group bacterium
AACCGCGATGCGATCGCCGCGAACTCGTCATCACGACTGTCGCGACCGGCATCGAACCGTCGCTGCGCATTGCGCGAGGCCCACAAAGACATCGGCGCCGCCAAGAGGGCAGCGCCGATGAGAATTCCAACCACCAGACTCGCGACATCCATGACGCGAAAACTAGCAGAGGCGACGCGGTGCGTCGCCTCGTGCCAACCGACTTACACCTTCGCGGCGTAAGCGGCGCACCAGCCCTTGGCATTGACGGTCTTGCCCGGGAACAGGCTGCACGGACGCCAGGCGTCACCATCGGCACCCTGGACCAGCTTGCAGTTCGCGCAGTTCTGGGCCGGCTTGTGGTTCGGGTACTTTGCGGCATCGACCTTGGTCGTGTCGTGTTTGTAACCGAGCGCGCCGGCGGTCGGATCGGCTTCGTCGAGTTGCGGCAGCGCACCCTGCGCATGCGCGATGCGCGGCGCGATGGCAGCGGCGGCAACGGCCGTCACGCCGATGGCGAGGAACTGGCGGCGACTGGTCTTGATCTCGTTCATTGAAGTGCTCCTTGAGGGACGTGTCCGGGACGGATGATGCATCATCTTCGGGTATAGTCGCGCGCCCTCGTTTGATCCCGGTCAAGAACGCTTCAGCCTATGCAATCCCTTGATGCGAATGGTTTTCAATACGCGGCACAAGCCCTGGCCGACGCGGCCCGCGAACTCGCGCAATTGGGCTGGACCCCCGCGACGAGCAGCAACTTTTCCAGCCGGATCGACGCCACGACGGCGGCCATCACGATTTCCGGTCGCGACAAGGGTCGACTCGGTGTCGATGACTTCATGGTCGTCGATTTCGAGGGTCGCGCGGTCGGCTCGGATCATCGCCCATCGGCGGAGACGTTGTTGCATACGCAGTTGTACGCGCATGACGCCGGCATCGGCTGTGTACTCCATACGCACTCGCGGACGCAGACGGTGGCCTCGCGCCTGTTCCGCGATCGCGGCGAAATCACGCTCGCCGGTTACGAATTGCTGAAGGCGTTTCGCGGCTACGACACCCACGAAGCCACGATGCACGTCCCGGTCTTGCCGAATTCGCAGGACATGCACGCGCTGGCGACGATGATCGAGCCCTTCTTGAACCGTTCGCTGCCGCTGCACGGTTACTTGATCGATGGCCATGGCATCTACGCCTGGGGCCGTGACCTCAAAGAGGCGCGTCGCCATCTCGACGCCTTCGAATTCCTGCTTTCATGTGAACTTGATCTCTGGAACCTGCGCCGATGAGCCGACTCCGCATCTTCGATGAATCCGACGCGTCGACCGTCCTCACCGAGACGCGCGACCACACTTTGATCTCCGAACTGCTCGGCCGCGATGGCGTGCGCTTCGAACGCTGGGCCACGAATGTTCCGGTGCAACCCGGAGCGTCTCAGGACGAGGTGATCTCGGCCTATCGCGCCGACATCGATCGCATCATGGCCGAAAAGAATTACAAGGCCGTCGACGTGATCAGCCTGAGTGCCGACCATCCGCAGAAGGACGCGTTGCGCCAGAAGTTCCTGAACGAGCATCGCCACAGCGAGGACGAAGTCCGGTTTTTCGTCGCCGGCTCCGGCCTGTTCACCCTGCACGTCGACACGCGCGTGCTCGAGGTGCTGTGCGAGCAGGGCGACCTGATCAGCGTGCCGGACAACACCCGCCACTGGTTCGACATGGGTCCGAACCCGCATTTCATTGCGATCCGCATCTTCAGCAATGTCGAAGGCTGGGTCGCGAACTTCACCGGCGACGACATCGCCCACCGTTTTCCGCGTTACGCCAACTGATGGCGCGCATCGTCCTCACCGACATCGAAGGCACGACCAGCGCCATCGACTTCGTGCACCGCGTGCTCTTCCCGTATGCGCGTGATCGCCTGCCGGGCTTCGTGCGCGCGCGTGCTACCGACCCGGACGTGCGCGCCGCGCTCGACGCGGTGCGTGCCGAAACCGGCGACGCCGACGACGAAGCCGCGATCGCGACGCTGTTGCACTGGATCGACATCGATCGCAAGGCGACCCCGCTGAAGGCGCTGCAGGGCCTGATCTGGGAGACCGGCTACGCCCGTGCGGATTTCACCGCGCATGTCTACGTCGATGCCTGGGATCGGTTGCGCGCCTGGCATGACGCCGGTGTGCCGCTGTACGTGTATTCGTCGGGTTCCGTCGCGGCGCAGAGGCTGTTTTTTCGCTGCTCGGTCTTCGGCGACATGCTGCCCTGGTTCCGCGGTCATTTCGACACCACCAGCGGCGGCAAGCGCGAAGCGGATTCGTATCGACGCATCGCCGCGACGATCGGTGTGCCCGCCTCGGAGATCCTGTTTCTGTCCGACGTCGAAGCCGAACTCGATGCGGCGAAGGACGCGGGAATGGGTACGGTGCAACTGTGTCGCCCGGACACGAACCCGGAGTCACACCGACGCCACGACTGCGTCGAGAGTTTCCGCGACATCGTGCCTTGACGCGCAAGACACCATTTCCGCTCGCACGAGAACATCACGTTTTCGTTCTTGGCTTGTTCTGTGTGGTCACAGGATGGCTCGGCGAACGAGTTCCGCAACATCCTCCGGGAGTTGTGTTCACGTGGTCTGCCGTCGGCGGCTATGCA
>DATMVT010000162.1:0-17184 GCA_035562895.1 Patescibacteria group bacterium
TCAAGTCCAAGTCCAAGAGTTCGGCTTCGGCCGCATCCGCCGCCGCCGCAAACAAGACCGGTGCGTTGGTCGAGTCGGCGCAACAGATCTGGGCCGCTGGCCTGGGAGCGCTGAAGAACGCGCAAGGCCAGGGTGGCAAGCTGTTCGAGAACCTGGTGAAGGAAGGCATGTCGATCGAGCAAAAGACCCGCAAGTTCGCGACCGGCAAGGTCGATGAAGTGCGCGATGTCGTCGAAACCAAGGTGGAAAAAGTGAAGGAACGCGCGTCGGATACCTGGGACAAGCTCGAGAAGGTCTTCGAGGATCGCGTCTCGCGCGCACTCGGCAAGCTCGGCGTTCCCGGACGTGACGAAATGGAAGCGCTGGTGTCGCGCGTCGAAGAATTGAGCAAGGCCGTCAAGAAGCTGAATCCGCAGGCTGCGGCTCCGGCAGCGAAGAAAGCGCCGGCCAAGAAGGCAGCACGCAAGGCCGCTCCGAAGAAATAAGCACTCGGCGCATCGCGCCAACCGGTTAGCCCGCCAGTCCGATCACGCCGACAGATCCCTCCCCTTCGGCCGGCTGGCGGGCTTCTCGACCCAGGAACGCCGCGGCATTGTCCGCGGCGTTCGTCTTTCCGTCACCAGTGCACGCCGCGCATCAAGGCCGCGAACGCGATCTGTTCGCTCGACGGCTTCTCGTCGCGACCCTTCATCCCCTTGGCGGCCGCCGAATCCGGGAACAGGTTGAAGGCCGTGTTCATGACCACTTCATAGGCTTTCGGCGCCACGGCGTTCAACGTCGCGGCAAAAATGCCGAGACGGGTCGCAACGCGACTCGGACGCTCGATGATGGCCTTGACGATCAGGTCGGCCGCCTCCTCCGGCGACAGCGTCGGCACGCTGTCGTACATCTTGGTCGGCGCGATCATCGGCGTGCGCACCAGCGGCATGTTGACCGTGGTGAATGCGATCCCCGAGTCGGAGAACTCGGCCTGGGCGCAGCGCGAGAATGCGTCGAGGGCCGCCTTGGATGCGACGTAGGCCGAGAACCGCGGCGAATTCGCCAGCACGCCGATCGACGAGATGTTGATGATGTGGCCGCGACGCTTTTCCGTCATCGAAGGCAGGAAGCCCATGATCAGACGCAGGCAGCCGTAGTAGTTCAGCTCGATGGTGCGCGTGAAGTCATGGAAGCGGTCGTAACTGAGCGCGACCGAGCGACGGATCGAGCGACCGGCGTTGTTGATCAGGATATCGACGCCGCCGTGATCCTTGATCACCGCCGCCACCAGATCGTTCGCACTCTTCTCGTCGGTCAGGTCGGCGGAATAGATCCAGCACTGTCCGCCCTCCTTTTCGATCTCGGCTTTCGCCTGCTTCAGTTCCTCGACGCCACGCGCGACGATCAGGATCTTCGCCTTGGTCGGTGCGAGCTTCATGGCGGCCGCCAAACCGATGCCGGAAGAGCCGCCGGTGATCATGACCACCTTGCCCTTGACCTTGCCCTCCAGCGAGCGGTCGATGAACAAGTCCGGATCAAGATGACGCTCCCAGTAGTCCCAGAGTCGCCAGGCGTAACTGTCGAGCGCCGCCAGCTTGATCTTCGAGCCGCGCAATGCGCGCTCGGTTTCGCGATTGTCGTATCGCGTCGGCTGGTTGATGTAATTCAGCGCCTCGCGCGGAATGCCGAGATCCTTGAGCACCGACGTCGTGAAGCGCTTGACCGGCGGCAGGTTCGCGATCGCGCCTCGAACCATCGGCGGGACCACCGCGAACATCCGCGCATCGAGGCGCATGGTCATTTCCGGCGCATGCGCGGCACGCGAGAAGGTGTTCAGCAATTCACCGACGCGCATCGGCTCCGGATCGACCAACTGGAAGCAGTGACCATCGAGGCCGGCCTTGTGCGCGATGTGGTCCATCGCATTCACGACGTAGTCGACCGGCACCACATTGACGCGCGCGCCCTCGATGCCGACCGTCGGCATCCATTTCGGCAAGTACTCGCGCATGCGCTTGATCAGGCGGAAGAAATAATACGGTCCATCGATCTTGTCGATTTCCCCGGTCTTGCTGTGGCCGATGACGATCGCCGGACGGTAGATGCGGAACGGAATCTTCGCGTCCTTGCGCACCAGCCCTTCGGATTCGTGTTTGGTGCGGTAGTAGGGATGATCGAGTCCCTCCGCCTCGTCGAACATGTCTTCCTTGAACACGCCCGGGTAGCGACCGGCGGCAGCGATCGAACTGACATGGTGGAAACAGCCTGCCTTGATCGCCTCTGCAAACTGCAGGGCATGACGGGTTCCTTCGACGTTGACGGCGTGGTTGGTCTCGTCATCGGCCTCGACGTCGTAGATCGCGGCAAGGTGGAAGAAATGCTTGATCTTGCCGGTCAGCAATTTCTGCTGTGCGGGCGTCACGCCGAGTTTGGCCTTGGTCAGGTCACCGATGATCGGGACGATCGCACCCTTCTCCGCGCCCAGGTTTTCCACCAGCGACTCGAACTTCTCGAGCGACGACTTTCGCACCAGCGCATAGATCTTGCCGCGGCGCTTCAGCAGGTTTTCGAGCAAGTGGCGGCCGATGAAGCCGGTGGCGCCGGTCACGAAATAGGTCATGGTGCTCCCCTCAGGTTGGAGCAGCGCGGACAAGGCCGCACTGCGAGTCTGCCGATTGCTGGCGCGACGACAGGTCGCGACCGTCCAAAGATAGCCCTGCCCCAGCCGCTTTCCTAGCCCTCGCATCGGCACCCAATTGCGCGTTGACCACCTCCGGAAACGCGTGCTACAAGCCGCATGTTCCCTTCTCCCCAGCACCGCACCGGAGCGCCTGTCATGGCCGATCTCAAGAAGCAGTTCGAAGATGCCGCGAAGAAAGCCCTGAACCTCAAGGATCGCCCGGACAACGACACCATGCTGAAGCTCTACGCCCTGTACAAGCAGGGCTCGCAGGGCGATGTCAGCGGCGACAAGCCGGGGTTCTTCGATTTCGTCGGCGTGGCCAAGCACGAGGCCTGGGCCAAGCTCGCCGGCACCGCACAGGAAGCGGCCCAGAAGCAGTACGTCGATCTCGTGAAGAAACTGGCGGGCTGAGGCGCTTCCGGCCGTGGCGCCCAAGACGCGGGAGCGCATCCTCGACATCAGCCTCGCCATGTTCAACGAGCGTGGCGAACCGAACGTCACGACCAATCACATCGCCGACGAACTCGAAATCAGCCCGGGCAACCTCTACTACCACTTCCGCAACAAGGAAGACATCGTCGAGAACCTGTTCGCGCGCTACGAGGAAAAGATCGACCGCGTGATCGTCGCGCCCGACGAGCGCCTGCCCAACCTCGAGGACATCTGGCTGCAACTGCATCTGGCGTTCGAGACGATGTGGGAGTTCCGCTTCATCTATCGCGACCTGGTCGATATCACCAGTCGCAACCGCAAGTTGCGCATGCACTTCGGGCGCATCCTGAAGCGCGCGGTCGAGAACGTCACGGCCATCCTGAAGGGTCTGGTGGAAGCCGAAGTGATGCGCGCCAGCCGCGCCGAGATCGAAGCCACCGCGACCAACGTGATCCTGATCTGCACGTTCTGGCTCAGCTTCAGCTCGACCCGGGGCGGCAACGCCGACAAAGGCAGCGAGGACCTTGGTCAGGGCATCTTCCAGGTGATGATGCTGATCGCCCCGTTCATGCGCGACGCCGAGCGCCTGCACCTCAACACGCTCGCGAACAATTACCGCAAATGAAAAACCCCGGTCTCGCGACCGGGGTTCCTGGCTTGCAACGGCTGGATCTCGACGCGATCAGCGCGCGGTGCGGCGGGTGCCACCCTTGATTTCCTTGTTCAGCTCGGACACGCGTGCCAGCAACTCCTGCACGTCGCCCTTCGACGGCACGCCGAAACGGCCCAAGACGGCGCCGACGCGTTCGCCGATCGCCGTTTCGACGTTTTCGACGTTCTTGCGCGCCTTCGCGCGGATCGGGCTGATATAGCCGGTGATCTGCTTGCGAACGCTGTTCGAGAGCTTGCGCGCATCGCTGTTCGCGGTCTTCACGAACTTCTTCGTGCGTGCCTGAAAGCCTTCGCCTTCCGCGACCAGCGCATCGATCGCTTTCTGGCCCTGCTTCTGGACCAGAGACACCGCGCCGAGCCCGGCAAGCACGAACTTGCGCGAGGCATCATTCGCCTGGACGGCCTTGCTGGTCTTCTTCGATTTGATCGGGGTACGCATCGTCATTCTCCATCAGCTGTAGCGACGCGCCGCAGCCACCTTGGCCACTGACCCGCGCTTCGCAATCGAGGCGCATGTTCGGCGCCCGTGCTGGAGCATTCACACTACCGGCGCTTGTCGGGCAGACACGATTGCAGGATGCTCGCGACATTCAACGGAGGACAACATGGCAGCGAAGAAATGGGCAGCCTTTCCACATCCGAACAAGGCGTTCGATTACAGCGGTGACAAGCTCGAGAAGAGCTGGGCGAAGCTGCATGCCGGCGACCAGGAGCCTTTCCCGGACGAGGTGCATGTCGCGAAGCTGGTCAAGGGCAACGGCAAGCTCGGCAAGACGGCGGACGCGGGCAAGATCGCGGCGCGACTGCAGGAAGGCTGGTGCGCCTACCACGCTGGCGAATTCCAGACGGCCTTCGAATTGGGCGATGCACTCGGTGCACTCGGTGCCGCGCTCGCCAACAAGGCAGCGGGCATCCACGCCGTCTACCTCGTCGATGACGAGAAGGAAAAACTGAAGCGATTCGACGACGTCGCGAGACGCGCCGAGTCCGCGATCGCGGCGCTGCCGAAGGAAGCCAACAGCCACTACTTCCGGGCGTTTTCGCTCGGTCGTCACAGCCAGCTGATCTCGATCGCGAAGGCGCTTTCGCAAGGCCTCGCCGGCAAGGTCAGGGAAAGTCTGGACGCAACGCTGAAGATCGCGCCGAAACATGCCGAGGCACACACTGCGCTCGGTCTGTACCACGCCGAAATCGTCGGCAAGATCGGCGGCATGATCGCCAGCCTGACCTATGGCGCAAAGGGCGCGTCGGCCGAAGAGCACTGCAAGACCGCCATCAAACTGACGCCGGATGCGCCGATCGCGCTGATCGAGTACGCGAACGCGCTGTTGCTGATCCACGGCGACAAGAAGGAAGACGAAGCTGCGGCGCTCTACGCGAAGGCGATCAAGCTCAAGCCCCGCGACGCGATGGAAGCGCTCGACATCGCGCACGCGAAGGCGCAGATGGAATAGTCGACGACGATCGCTTCGCACCAGACTGGACGGCCGGAGCGATCCGGCCGTTTTCTCGTGCGTCGACGGCGACGGGTGTGCGCTCGAGTCGAGTCCGTCACACCGACATGAATGTCGCGTTCAGCCATAGAGTCGCGGCTCTACCCTGGCTCCCGACCATGGTCGACGGACATTCAGCCACTGCCCGCTCGATTGCGGTGTCGGTGCGTGTGAAGGAGTACCGCATGAAACTTGCCACCTTGTTGATCATCGCGAACTGGTTGCCGCAGCCGATCGCGGACCAGACATGCCTCGCCGCGACGTTGTATCTCGAAGCGCGCGACCAGCCGGTCCTGGGCCAGATCGCGATCGCCGAAGTGGCGTTGCGACGTCGCGGCGCGAGCAAGGCCCCGGCCACCTTGTGCGGTGTACTGACGCAGCCGAAGCAGTTCGCGCTCACGTTGGTGTCGCCGCGCTATCGACTCCACAATGTCGGCGCCTGGCATCGTGCCTGGCGTGTCGCCGGAGACACGATGCTGCGCTGGGCCGACCACGGCGACCGCTTCAGCGTCGTCCCCGCGGCAGACCACTTTTTCGCCTACCAGCGCGTGACCCCGACCTGGGCCGCGCATGGCGAGCGCGTCGCATTGATCGGTGACCACGCGTTCTACCGCCTGTCCCCCTGAGCGATTCGCGCGACTCGAGAATCGGCGATCGACGTCGGCATGCCGCTAGAATCCGCGGTTCGTTTCCGCGGACAGCCCAGCATGCGTCTCGACACCCCCTTCATCCGCCTGCCGCTGCACTTCGATGCCGAGCGACTCGCGCTCGAAATCGGTGCGCTGCCCGAATCGGCATGGAAGCGGCACCCGCATGGCTACGCCGGCAATTTCGCCGTGCCGCTGATCGCGGCGCATGGCGACCCTGCGAATGACCAGACGCGCGGCGAGATGCTGCCGACACCGCATCTCCGCGACCTCCCCTACATCCGTCAGGTCATGGCGGCACTGCAGGCGCCGATCGGGCGCACGCGCCTGATGCGCATCGACGGCAATGGCGAGGCCACGCGGCACGTCGATTCGAACTATTACTGGCAGACCCACCTGCGCATCCACGTGCCGATCCTGACCACGCCGGAAGTCGCCTTCCTGTGCGGTGATGCGCGCGTGCACATGCGTGCGGGCGAGTGCTGGATCTTCGACACCTGGTCGGCGCACAACGTGCTGAATCCGGACCCGACGCGACGCGTGCATCTGGTCATCGACTCGGTCGGATCCGATGCATTCTGGGAATTGGTCGATGCCGGCGATCGTCCCACCGAGTTCCACCCTCCCGCCTTCGCAAACCCGCGTCTCGTTGCGTTCGACCCAGATGTCGATGTGATGCCGCGTCACGAACGCTTCAACCAGCCGATGGTGATGACGCCCGGAGAAGTCGCGCACTGGTTCCGCCTTGCCGAAGATGAAGCGCGCACCTCGGCAACCGCACTGCCGGATGCCGCGCGGGCGCTGTCGCGGATCGCGAATCGATTTCAGCGACATTGGTCAGCGGCCTACGCCGAGTACGGACCGGACCCGCGTGGCCATGTCACCTATCGCCTGCTGTTGCGCGAGCTCGATGCTGCGCTGCAGGACATTCCCGCACAGTTCACCGCAAACAACGGCACCCAGATCACGGAGATCCTGCGCCAGATGATCGTGCGCGTCGCGCTGAATCCGGAGCTCGGAGGTCAGTACCAGCGCGCCGAAGCCTTGCTTCCGGCACCCGTCGCGAGCGAAGCGAGCAAGCCATCCGTCGCCACGGCCCCCGCCGAGAACGCGCGGCGCCGCTTCAACGCGCCGGTGTTCATCGTCAGTCCGCCACGTTCGGGCAGCAGCCTGCTGTTCGAGACGCTGGTGCAATCGCCGTCGGCCTGGTCGATCGGCGGCGAAAGCCATCGCGTGATCGAACAGATCCCGTCGCTCAATCCGAGCGCCGTGAATTTCGATTCGAACCGGATCACCGCGGACAAGGCCACGCCGATGACCGTGGCCGAGCTGACGCACGGGTTCTTCGGGCAGGCGCGCGATCGCGACGGCCATCCGGCCAGGGCCGACGCCACCGACCTGCGTTTCATCGAGAAGACACCGAAAAACGCCTTGCGCGTCCCGTTCTTCGCCAGCGCTTATCCGGACGCGCGCTTCATCCTGCTGTATCGCGACCCGCGGGACGTGCTCAGTTCGATGCTCGATGCATGGCGTTCGAAGCGATTCGTGACCTATCCGAAACTGCCGGATTGGCGCGGCGATCCCTGGTCGCTGCTGCTCACGCCGGGCTGGCGCGACTGGATCGGCTTGCCGCTGCACGAAGTCGTCGCGAAGCAGTGGTGCAGCGTCGTCGAGGCCTTGCTCGACGATCTGGGCGACCTCGATCCGGCGCGCTTCGCGATCGCCGACTACACCGAACTGGTCCGCGATCCGGGCACCGAGCTGCAGCGCCTCAGCCGGTTCGCCGGGCTGGATTGGGACCGTGACCTGGGTCCGTTGCCGCCCTCGCGTCACACCTTGACGCCACCGGCCGCGGACAAATGGAAGCGCAATGAATCCGAGCTCGCGGACATGCTTCCGATGGTGCAGTCGACGGCCGAACGATTGCGCGACTTCGTCGATGTCCATCGCCCGCGCCTGCCGGTTGCCGGTTTGCCGGTGACGGCTGCGACGGACAAGCAAGGACCGGCCACGGCCGCGATGGCGGTTCCATCAGCGGCATCACCTCGACCCGCGTCTCCGCCCGTCGAAGCCACACTGGCGTTCAACAGCGTCTTCACCGGGTCGATGCCCGGGCTGCTGGCGGAAACCGGTGGAACGCTGATGGTGACGACGTACCAGAGCGGTCGCGCGATCCTGGTCCGCAACGACAACGGCAGCCTCAATACGCACTTCAAGGCGTTCCACAGCCCGATGGGCGTGGCCAGCCGCGGCGACCTGCTCGCGCTCGCGACGGGACGCTCGGTGATCGAATTCCACGACCAGAAGAACGTGGCGACGTCGTTGCCGCCCGCAGGACGTCACGATGCCTGCTTCCTGCCGCGCCGTGCGCATTACACCGGCGATATCCGCATCCACGAGATCGGCTATGCCGGCGACGAACTCTGGATCGTCAACACGCGGTTTTCCTGCCTGGCCACGCTCGACGACGTCCACAATTTCGTGCCGCGCTGGCGACCGAAGTTCATCAGCGCGCTGGAAGCCAGCGATCGCTGCCATCTGAACGGGATGTGCATCATCGACGACCGCGTCCGCTACGTCACCGCACTGGCCGAGACCGACACCGCGGCCGGCTGGCGCGAACACAAGGCGACCGGGGGTTTGCTGATCGACGTCGCGAGCAACGAGATCGTCGCGCGCGGCTTGTCGATGCCGCATTCGCCGCGCTGGTACGACGGTCGCATGTGGGTTCTCGAATCCGGCAAGGGCACGCTCTCGACCATCGACCTCGCATCCGGGCAGATCACGCCCGTCTGCGAATTGCCGGGCTTCACGCGCGGCCTCGCGTTCCATGGCCATCATGCGTTCATCGGCTTGTCGCAGATCCGCGAATCGGTCTTCGGCGGCCTGCCGATCGTCGAACGACTCAGTGAACGCCTCTGCGGGATCTGGGCGGTCGACCTGCGCTCCGGCAAGATCGCGGGCTTCCTGCGCTTCGAAGGCAGCGTCCAGGAAATCTTCGACGTGCAGTTGCTGGCCGGCCTCAGGTTTCCCGAACTGTTCGAACCGGAAGACGAGCGCAATGCCGGTGCTTTCGTGCTTCCCAACCGCACGGCAGCGTGACCGGGATCAGGCGCGCGGGTGCAAGGGGCTCGGCTACAATCCCCGCCCCTTTTCGGAGATCCCCATGCAACTTCACCAGACCCAGGCCGCCATCACGGGCGGCGCCTCGGGGCTCGGCCTGGCCGTGGCCCGCCACCTGATCGCGCACGGCGCGTCGGTCACCCTGCTCGACGTCAACGAAGAGAAAGGACAGGCGGTCGCGAAGGAACTGGGTGAGCGCGCCCGATTCGCGAGGCTCGACGTGACCTCGGAGGCGGACGCGCGCACGGTTCTGGCCGAGGCCAAGGCGGCGATGGGCGGATTGAACGCGATGATCAGCTGCGCCGGCATCCTCGGCGCCGGCCGCGTCCTCGGCAAGGACGGTCCGATGCCGCTGTCGCAATTCGAGACCACGGTGCGCGTGAACCTGGTCGGCTCCTTCAACATGGCCAAGGCCGGCGCCGATCTGATGCAAGCGAATGCTCCCGGTGACGACGGCGAGCGCGGCGTGATCGTCAACACCGCGTCGATCGCCGCATTCGAAGGCCAGATCGGCCAGGCCGCGTATTCGGCATCGAAGGGCGGCGTCGTCGCGATGGCCTTGCCGATGGCACGCGAGTTCGCGCGCATCGGCGTGCGCGTGATGACGGTCGCCCCCGGCGTCTTCCATACGCCGATGGTCGACGGCATGCCGCCGGCCGTGTACGACTCCTTGTGCGCGCAGGTGCCTTACCCGTCGCGCCTCGGCAAACCGGACGAATTCGCCGATGCGGTGGCCTTCATCCTGCAGAACCGCTATCTCAACGGCAGCGTGATCCGCGTCGACGGCGCGATCCGACTGCAACCCAAGTAATCGCGAGGTTTCGATGAAAGCCTATGACATGAAGCGCGGCACGGTGGTCGAACACGATGGCCGCATCTGGCAGATCAAGGACGTCGAGCGCAGCGCGCCGACCGGTCGCGGCGGCAACACCACCTACCGTTTCTCGATGTATTCAGTACCCGGCAACGTCAAGCTCGATCTCAGCCTGCGCGCCGACGACGACCTGCCCGAGGTGGAATTGACCCGCCGCGAGGTCACGTTTTCGTACATGGACGGCGACGCTTTCGTGTTCCTCGATGTCGAGGACTTCACGCCGTACACGCTCGATCCGGATCTCGTCGGCGACAGCGCCGGCTACATCACCGAAGGCCTCGAAGAATGCTTCGTGCGCCTGCTCGATGAGTCGCCCGTCGGCCTCGGGTTGCCACCGAACGTGACCTTGCAGGTGATCGAGACCGCACCCGAACTGAAAGGCGCCACGGCCACCAAGCGCCCGAAGCCGGCCAAGCTCAACACCGGCATCGAAATCATGGTGCCGGAATATGTCGTCAATGGCGAACGGATCCTGGTCAGCACGACCACTGGCGAATTCGCCGGTCGCGCCTGAACCCACGACGCTGATCCCGGCCATCACCGGCCGGGATCGCTTCACTCTTCGGCTTCGGCGGCGTCGAGCTCGGCTTCGGCGGCATCCAGCTCTGCTTCGGCCGCGTCGAGCTCGGCTTCGGCGGCATCGAGTTCGGCTTCGGCCGCTTCCGCTTCGGCCAGGTCGGCCTCGGCTTCGGCCAGATCGGCTTCGGCTTCCGCGAGATCTGCCTCGGCTTCAGCCGCCTCGAGTTCGGCATTCGCCGCCGCCAACTCGGCCTCGGCCTCTTCCAGTTCGTCTGCCTCAACCCGATTCAACGGCGCGAGGCCGAGGGTGAGGACCAAGGTACCCAGGAACAACACAGTGCTCGAACGCATGTGGATCTCCGCGGTGGGGTGCCGAGCGACACTATCCAAGGCGCCGCAAGCTGTAAAGGCACGAATCGGTCGTCGCTTCGACAGCGCAATGACCCGCGCCACGAGCTCGCATCGACGGGCGCATTTCCGTCCGGACCGGGCTCCGTCATGATCGCGTTTTCGCGACGCGACATGGGTTGAATGCAATGGAACCGGAACGTCTACGCGAGGTCGAGTTTCCCGAGGTCGATCAGGGCCTGAAGGATGATGTGCGCCGTCTCGGCGCGCTGGTCGGCGACATGCTCGCGGAACAGCACGGCAACGAATTCCTCGTCGAGATCGAGCGCCTGCGCACCGGAGCCATCCGCCGCCGGGAACAAGCGGCGTCGATCGACGACTACGCCGCCGCGCTGCGTGACCACACGCCACGTCACGCCGAACGCTTGGCGCGCGCCTTCGCGACGTACTTCCAGGTCGTCAATGTCGCCGAACGCGTGCATCGCATCCGCCGCCGTCGCCACTACCAGTTGCACGAAGGCGGCGACCAGCCCGGCGGCCTGCACGAAACGCTGGCGACACTGAAGCACGCCGGTTTCACGTCCGAGGCCATCCTCGCGCAGTTGGCCACACTCGACATCGAGCCCGTGTTCACCGCGCATCCGACCGAGGCCGTGCGGCAATCGCTGCTGCAGAAGGAAGAGGAGATCGTGCGTTGCCTGCTGGCCGAGATCAGCGGCCTGCGTACGCCGGGCGAGACCGCCACGGATTGGGCACGCATGCGTACCGCGCTGACCGCCGGCTGGCAGACGGCGACGCTCGCGCGCATCAAGCCGGACGTGACCGACGAACTCGAACACACCGTGCATTACCTGTCCGATCCGATCTATCGCACGCTGCCGATTTTTTACGAGGTGCTGGTCGACGGCTTCGAGCGCAAGTTCGGTGTCTCGCCCGAGATTCCGACCCTCGTGCGCTTTGCTTCATGGGTCGGTGGCGACATGGACGGCAACCCGAACGTCGGCCCGGAAACCATCACGGCGGCGCTGGCGCGACATCGACGCGCCATCCTCGCGCAATACGCGTCCGACCTGAAACGCGTCGCCGGCCTGCTCAGTCAGACCGAGGGTCTGTGCGGATTCTCCAGCGACGTGTATGCGCGCCGCGACCACTATCTCGCGACGATGCCGGAGATCGCGGCGCTGATCAGCCTGCGCCACCGCGACATGCCTTATCGCGTGCTGCTGCGACTGATGCGCGCACGCATCGAGGCCAGCGCCAGTGGCGGGGAACACGCCTACCGCGACGTTGCCGAGTTCATCGCCGATCTCGAAGCGATCCGCGCCAGCCTGCACGCCCACAAGGGCGACCACGCCGGCGGCTTCGCGTTGCGACGACTGCTTTGGCGCGTGCGCAGCTTCGGTTTCCATCTGGCGCGACTCGATCTGCGCCAGGACGCGCGCGTGCACCGGCGTGTCCTGCTCGCGGCCGATCCGCAGCTCGGGGCGCATCCGGATCCAGACACGCGCATCGCCGAACTGGCGCGCGGCGATGCGGTTGCTGATGCCGCACTCGACGACCCCCTGTTCGACCGTGCGCGTCGCGTCTTTTCGACGGTTGCCGACGTGCGCCGCCGTTACGGCCAGGACGCGATCGGCCTGTACGTGATCAGCATGGCCGCGAATGCCGGCGACGTGCTGTCGGTCCTTGCGCTTGCTCGTGCCGGCCGTTTGGTCGACGCGAACGGCCAGGTACCGCTCGACATCGCGCCCTTGTTCGAGACGATCGAGGACCTGCAACAGGCGCCGCAGACACTGACGCGCATGCTGGTCGATCCGGTCTATCGCCAACACCTGCGCGCGCGCGGCGACCGCCAGTTCGTGATGCTGGGTTACTCCGATTCGGCCAAGGATGGTGGCCTGCTGGCGGCACGGTGGGCGCTGCAGTGCGCGCAATCGCGCTTGCTCGACATCGCTGCGGCGCAGGGCATCGCCCTGGATTTCTTCCACGGCCGCGGCGGGTCCGCGAGCCGTGGCGGCGGCAAGACCAGCGCCGCGATCCTGGCCGCCCCGCGTGCGACGATGAATGGCCGCCTGCGCGTCACCGAGCAGGGCGAAGTGATCCATCGCAAGTACGGCATCGACGCACTCGCGTTGCGCACATTGGCCCAGACCACGGCCGCAGTGCTGGCCCCGGTGATGCTGCCGCCGCCCGAGGATGCGCGCGAACCGAGGTGGGCAACGATGATGGCGACGCTGGCCGAGGCGTCGCTCGCGCACTATCGCGCGCTGGTCAGCGACGGCGATGCCTTCGTCGCCTACTTCCGCGATGCCACGCCGATCGACGTGATCGAACGCATGTCCCTGGGTTCGCGCCCGGCACGCCGCGGTGGCGCGCAGATCCGCGA
Organism: Patescibacteria group bacterium; assembly: GCA_035562895.1. Classification (GTDB taxonomy): domain Bacteria; phylum Pseudomonadota; class Gammaproteobacteria; order Xanthomonadales; family Ahniellaceae; genus JADKHK01. The sequence goes on from DATMVT010000162.1 coordinate 13,157, forward strand.
CCTGCGCGCAATCCCCTGGGTGTTCGCGTGGACGCAGTCGCGCTGCGTGCTCACCGGCTGGTATGGCCTCGGCACCGCACTCGAACAAGGCGTGCGCGACTTCGGCGTCGATGCCATGCGCGAAATGTCGCGTGATTGGCGCTTTCTGGCGACCTTGCTGGCCGACGTCGAAATGGTCATCGCCAAGACCGACATGGGCATCGCCGAGGTGTTTTCAAAGCTCGCCGGTCCGCTGCACGCGCGCTTCTTCCCGATGCTTGAAGACGAGCACCGGCGCGTGCGTGACATGCTCGCCCTGCTGACCGAACGCGAGTTGCTGGCGAATGATCCGCGCCTGGCCCGCTCGATCCGGTTGCGCAACCCTTACGTCGACCCGATGAGTCTCTTGCAAGCCGACCTGCTCGCCCGCTGGCGCGCCGCCGACCGTCCCGACGACGACCTGCTGCGCGCCCTGATCACCTGCGTGCAAGGCGTATCGCAGGCGTTGCAGAACACGGGCTGAGCCCTACTCCGGGATCGCTGGCACCGCGAGTTCGCGCTCGGGGTCGCCCAATGCGCCGGTGCGCAGGTTCGGCGGGACGTGGCCGAGATCGCCGGCGCCGAGCAGTCGCATCGACCCGTCGGCGTCGATGCGGATGGTGCTGAGGCTGGTGTGGCCGAAGGACATCGCCAGCCACGACTTCGGATCGAGGCCCAACGCCTTGCCCACCAGATAACGAATCACGTTGCCATGGCAGACCAGCAGTTCGCGCCGCGGCGGTCCGTTCGCCGGTTTGAACTGCGTCGCAAACAGGCGATCGAGTTGTTCCTTGCAGACCTTCAGCGATTCCGGCGTGTTGTCCGCGGTATCGCTGGGTTTGTGTGTCGGCGGCGTGCATTCGGACAGATCAGCGAGCGTCGTCATCGCCGGTGCCTCGAAGCTTTCCATCGCCACGCGCGCGGTGTCCTGCGCGCGCTGCAACGGACTGACCCGCACGGCGTCGAAATCTGCTTCACCCGCGAGGCGGGCGCCGAGCAGGTGCGCCTGCGCGATGCCGAGCGGCGACAGCCCCGGCCCGAGCTTCGGATCGGCCTTGGGATCGAGTTCGTAATGCCCGTGGCGCGCCAGCACGATGATCCTGGCCGCGGGCGTCTGCACTTCCGTCGTGGCCGCAGGCAAGGCCAACATGCAAACCAGTACGCCGATGCAACCGTGCCACCATCGCCCCGAAGAATTCATCCCGCACCTCGCTGCCATCGAATCTGTCTGGCCGCATTGTCGCGCAAACGCCGCGCTTGATCGCCATCCGAGATCGCGCAAAGCTCGCGACCACGCCATCGCCAAGAGCCACGTCATGCGTCTCAGCCCTGCCCTGACTGTCGCCTTCTGCACCCTGCTCGCCGCCTGTGGCATCGCCGTGCCCGACGAAAAGCGCGACTACGTCGGCGAATGGCGCGCCGTCGACATGTCCTTGCGCATCACCCGCGACGGCCGCGTCGAATACTGGCGCAGCCAGGGCCTGTCCAAGACCACGGTCGAAGGCCCGCTGCAATCCTTCGACGGCGACGACTTCACGGTGGGCGTCAGTGTCATGACCACGACCTTCGACGTCACGATTCCGCCACATGAAGCCGATCGCGAATGGACCATGACCGTCGATGGCGTGCGACTGAAACGCGTGTTGCCTTAGCCGCTTCGCGACACCACCCGGCAAGCCAGTCGCTGGTGGTGACGGAAGCCCATGCGTTCGTACAGGGCGCGGGCGTGGCTGTTGTCGGCCATGACGTGCAGGAACGGGGTCTGGCCGCGACCGATCTGGATGCGCAGCAGCCGGTTCATCAATCGGCGCGCGAGGCCGCGACCTTGGGCGTCGGGGTGGGTGCAGACCGCGCTGATCTCGCGAAGAGTCCCGGCGTGCATGCGCTCGCCGGCCATGGCCAGCAGGCGCTCGCCGTCGAAGATGCCGTAGTACTCGCCGAACGCGATGGTGCGTTCGGCGAAGGGTCCGGGATGCGTCAGTTCGGTCAACGCGATCATGCGCGCCACGTGCGCGGCGTCGAGTCGCACGAGGTCGCGCTCGTCCATCGCTTCGGGCGCCGGATGTTCCCAGACCAGTTGATCGACCTCGGCCTCGACATCGACCTGCCAGCCCGACGGCGGTGGACCGCGCCAGCCGAGCACGTAGAAATGCTCGCTCGGTGCGCAGAGCGACGCCAGTTCCTGCAGCGCAGGATGGTCACGATCCAGCGCGCCGATCAGTTGCGAATAACCGGGTGCGAATCGTCGGATGCGCTCGTTGCCTACCGACAACGGCGATTGCGCGCCGCTCAGGCTGTGCCAGACGATGTTCGAGAGCGGTGTCAGGACGGATCGCGTCATTTCGAGAGTTTAGGCCTGCCCCGTCGCGACAGGCTACTGTCATCCCGGCACTGAACCGTCCGCGCCAGGTCATTCGAACTGGTTGCGGAAGATCGCGTCGACGAAGGTACTTTCGACCGCACCGATATCGCAACGCGCGATGCCGTCGCCATTGCCGTCGACGGGTCGCACGACGTAGCGCGCGTCGTAGGTGCCGCAGCCGTTCGGATCGCCGCCGTCGATCGCCGGACTGCCGTAGGACGGATACAGCGTCGGCACGTAGCCTCCGGTGAGTGCGGGTGGCTTCAGCCAATCCATGTAGGGCACGTGCTGGCTGCCGACGTCACTCGCGATCAGGCAACTGCCGCCGAAATAGAGGTTGTACGCGGCGATGCCGTTCTCGCTCGCGGCCAGGCTGGCCGTGCAGGCGGTCTCGCCGCCGTTGAGGATGTTGTGGCGCAGCGACGGCAACGCGCCGACCATCAGCGCGAGTTGGTCGGCCAGCCCCGGCGAACCCGACACGTTGTCGTGGAAGGTGTTGTGCTCGACCGTCGCCGTGCAGCAATTCACCAGTGCCAACCCGCCGCCGGTGGCGTTCGACTGGTTGGCGTAAAAGGTGTTGTTGCGCGCGATCACGTTCGTCGACAATGCCTGGATGAAGCCGACCGCGCCGCCGCGATTGCCGCGGTTGCCGTGGAAGTAGTTGTTCTCGAGCAGCACATTGTTGGCACCGTTGGCGTAGTAGACGATCGCGCCGCCGTCGCCGGTGCCGTCGAGGTCGTAGGTCACCGTCGGATTGCGGCAGGACAGCGCATTGGTCTCGAAGCGCGAATCACGGATCGTCACCGCGATGCCGCTGCCCGGCATGTTCAATGCCAGCGCGCCGCCATGCCCGCTGCTGCAGAAACTCGGCAGTGAATTGTTGAGATGGACGCGATTGTTCTCGAAGCTGCTGCGCTCGATCAGCACCGCATGCGCGCCTTCCTTGTAGATCGCGCCACCGAGCGCATCATTGGCGGCGACCGGAACGCCGGCATCGCTCTGGATCCGGTTGCCGCTGAACAGGGAGTCGCGGATGGTCAAGGGACCGGCCGCGAACAATGCGCCGCCGCGCACGCCCGGCGCGGCCGATTGGTAGTAGACGCGGCAGTCCTCGACGCGCATCGCGTCAAGCGTCAGCGTCGTGTTCGGGTTGCGCACGCGAATGCAGCCACCGGCATCGAGACGTCCACCCCGGCGCAAGGTCAGGCCGACGAGATGCAGGGACTGCAAGTTCGATCCTGATGCCACCGCGATCTGGCCGTGGCCATTGCCATCGACGATCACGCGGCCGCTGCCGTGGTCGCTGCCATCGATGCGCACGTGCACGCCGACAAGGTCCGGCATCGGCTGGTTCAGCCAGATGACCTGGTCGCCGGGCGGCAACGAGAAGCGGATTTCCTGCAGTCCCGCATGTCCCGACTGCAGCGCCTGCACGGCTGCAAGCAGAGACCCGGATCCGAATGCGCTCGTGTTCGTCACCCAGGTCGTGATCGTCTGTGCGAACGCACCGCTCGTGCCCAAGATCAGCGCCGCGAACAGCACTGTCCACCTCCACCCACGCTTGTCGTGCATCGTCTCGCCTCCGTGTATCCGAACCTGGATACGCAGAAGCGCGCGCGCGATTGTCACCTGCGCCGGGCGAGTCGGC
>DATMVT010000163.1:0-6014 GCA_035562895.1 Patescibacteria group bacterium
CGCCGGGCTCGACCAGTGCACGCCCGAGGAGTTCGCCGAGATCACGCGCCTCAACGCCGACTACGATGCGCGTTTCGGCTTCCCGTTCATCCTCGCGGTGAAGGGTCAGACGCGATCGAGCATCCTCGCGAACATGCGTGCACGCCTCGGTCACGAGCGCGACGCTGAAATCGCCGAGGCGCTCAACCAGATCGAACGCATCGCGCGCTTCCGGCTGGATGCGTTGCTTTCCTGAGCGGGCCGGCACAGCATCGGCGCTTCTCGACGAAAAGAATCGCGACCCGTGGGTCGCTCCTACAGCAGATGGATCAATCATGGCCTTGCCACACATCGATTTGAACGCGCCCGACTTCACGCGTCGTTACGTCAATCTGGCCGATGCGCGACTGGGCGCGAAGGCGCTGGCCTGCAGCGACGACTTTTTCGCCGAGATGTCGCGCATGCTGAATCCGGAGCCGGCGGTGTTCGTGCCCGGCAAGTACGACCAGAACGGCAAGTGGATGGACGGCTGGGAAAGCCGCCGCAAGCGCGGCCCTGGCCACGACTGGTGCATCGTGCGCCTCGCGCGTCCGGGCGCGATCCTCGGTGTCGATTTCGACACCAGCCACTTCACCGGCAATTACCCGCCGGCGATCGCGCTCGAAGGCTGCGATCTCGAGCGTGGCGATCCGGATGCGAGCAGCCGATGGTTTCCGGTGCTGGCGTCGATGAATCTCGGCGGCAACGCGCACCACTACGTCGCACTCGACGGCACGCAGCGCGTCTCGCACCTGCGCGTGAACCTGTATCCGGACGGTGGCCTGGCGCGGCTGCGCGTCTATGGCGTACCCGACCCGACGCTGGCGCAGCCCGAGGCGGACGGCTTGATCGATCTCGTCGCCGCGTTGAACGGCGGCACCGTGGTCGCCGCGAACAACCAGCACTTCGGCCTGGCCTCGACGCTGCTGATTCCGGGCCGCGGCGTGAACATGGGCGATGGCTGGGAAACGCGCCGTCGCCGCGAACCCGGCAACGACTGGTGCATCCTCGCGCTCGGCCAGCGCGGCGTGATCGAAGCGATCGAAGTCGATACCGCGCACTTCAAGGGCAACTATCCGGACCGCTGCTCGCTCCAGGCCACGAACGCCGCCGGCGGCACCGCCGAATCGATGGTCACGCAGTCGATGTTCTGGCCGACCGTGCTGCCCGAACGGATGCTGCAGATGGACCATCAGCACCACTTCCGCAGCGAGATCGTGCTGCGCGAAGCGGTCACGCACGTGCGCTTCAACATCTTCCCGGACGGCGGCGTGTCGCGCCTGCGTCTGCGCGGCCGCATCGCCTGAGGAACCCGCCATGCATCCCATTCGCTCGACGCTCGCGATCTCGTTCGCACTCCTGTTCGGCGCCACGGCCGCCGCTTCCGACTGGACGCTGGTCCACGCCGGGCATCTGCTCGATCAACCCGGCAAACCGGCGCGCGGCGCGTCGACGCTGGTGATCCACGACGGTCGCGTGATCTCGGTGCACGATGGCTTCGTCGGTGCCGATGCGCTGGTCGACGTACCCGACGACGCCACCGTCATCGACCAGCGCCAGCGCTACGTGTTGCCGGGACTGATCGACGCGCATGTCCACCTGACCTCCGACCTCGGCGGCCAGGAAGCGCTGGTCGCGGAGTTCACCAACGACATCGCCGACCATGCCTACGAGGCTGCGCTGAACGCGCGCAAGACGCTGGCCGCCGGCTTCACCACGGTGCGCAATCTCGGCGACGGCGACTACATCACGCTGTCGCTGCGCGACGCGATCGCCGCCGGCAAGTTGCCCGGGCCGCGCATCATCGATGCCGGCCGCACCATCTCGGCCACCGCCGGGCATGCCGATCCGGGGCTCGGATTGAACGAGTCGGTGCGTGAACTCGCGATGCGAGGTCGCGTGATGTGCGACGGCGTCGAATCCTGCCGGCGCGCGGTGCGCGAGCAGGTGGCGCGCGGCGCCGACGTCATCAAGATCACCACCACCGGCGGCGTGAACAGTCGCATCGGCGCCGGACTCGGCGTGCAACTGTTCGATGACGAGGTGAAGACCCTGGTCGACACGGCGACGATGTACGGCAAGAAGGTCGCGGTGCACGCGCATGGCAACGACGGCATCCTGATCGCGCTGAAACACGGCGCCGCCTCGGTCGAACACGGCACGCTGATGGATCAGGACAGCATCGCGCTGTTCAAGAGACATGGCGCCTACTACGTGCCGACGCTGTCGACGATCAACGGCTACAAGGAACGCCTGGCCGCGAATCCCGAGGCTTACACCGGCGAAGTGCTGAAGAAGATCCGCTGGCGCATCGACATCACCGGCAAGTCCCTGCGCGCAGCGCATGCGGCGGGCGTGAAGATCGCCTTCGGCACCGATGCCGGCGTCAGCAAGCACGGCCGCAATGCCGACGAGTTCGAGCTGATGGTGCTGCACGGCATGTCGCCCGCCGAAGCGATCCTGGCCGCCACCGTGAACGGCGCCGACCTGCTCGGCTTGGCGAACGAGATCGGCCGACTCGCGCCCGGTTTTGCCGCCGACCTGATCGCCGTCGACGGCGATCCGCTCGCCGACGTGGCGACGCTGAAACAGGTGCGCTTCGTCATGAAGGGCGGCGACGTTTTCACGCCATGACTCGGACCTCGCCCGAGGCCGGATCGATCCTGCGCGTCGAGGCTTTGACGCGCGACGCTTTCGCGCCGTTCGGCGACGTGATCGCGTTCGGCACGGCCGCCAAGGCGTTTCCGATCAACGGCGGCACGACCATGCGTCATCATGCACTCGCCCGCGTCGAGGTCGGCACCGGGCAGGGTCTGATCAGCCTGGCGCGCGCCGAGCCACGAGCGCTGCCGTTCGCGGTGACGATGCTGGAGCGCCATCCGCTCGGTTCGCAGGCCTTCATTCCGCTGTCGAAGACGCCGTATCTCGTCGTCGTCGCCGAATCGCCCGAACACCCGCCGCGCTGCTTCCTCGCCGCCCACGGCGAAGGCGTCCACTACCGCGCCGGCACCTGGCACCACCCGTTGATCGCACTCGAACGCATCAGTGACTTCTTGATCGTCGACCGCGGCGGCGAAGGCCACAACTGCGACGAGGCGGTCCTGCCGCGGACGTGGTGGATCGAACCGGTCGCGGCCTCGTTCTGAGGCCGCGCGCGCTCAAGGACTGAAGATCGTCTGCAAGGTCGCGAGGATGTTGGCGAGCGTGGACGCGGAAGTGCGGCCGGACTTGCGCACGAGCCGAGACTTGTCCACCGCGCGAACCTGATCGAGCAGCACCAATCCCTTCTGACCGTCATGCGTGATCGGGATGCGGAACGGCGCGGGCTGGCCCTTGCTGGTCATCGGCGCGACCAGCACGGTGCGCAGGTGATCCAGCATCTCCGGCGGCGACACGACGACGCAGGGACGCGATTTGCGGATTTCGCTGCCTTGGGTTGGATCGAGATTCACGACCCAGATGTCGCCGCGCGCTACCACGTGTGGTCGGTGTCGTCGGCGTTGCCGAATTCGCCCATGACCAGCACGTCGTCATCCGCCTCGGCGACGCGACGCGACGCCTCGGCCCAACCTGCCCGCGATGCGGGGCGACGCAGCACGATCGCCCCGCCTTCGACGCTGATCTCGGCCTCGTCGGTCAAGCCGGCCTGCACCAGCATCGGCTTCGGAATGACGACGCCTCGAGAGTTGCCGATCGGGCGAATACTGGTCTTGAGCGCTTTCATGGCAACAATGTTATTACGCAAACGATGCGCAGTGCCAGTGCGGCCATCGGCTCAATTGGCTCGACGGGCAAACCACCGCCCGATCGCCGCGCGCTCGGCGTCGGTCATCCGCGTGATGTTGCCGGGCGGCATGATCTTGAGTTCGACGACTTGCTTGTGGATCAGCGCGGCGTAGGTATCGATGCGTTCGGGCGTGTCGAGCATCGCGCCCTTGGGGGCGCTGGCCATCAGCTTCGGTTGCGCGGCGTGGCAGGCGACGCAGTGCTTCTCGATGATGGGCTGAATCGCGGCGGTGTCCGGATGTTCGCCCCAGGCATCGGGCAAGACGATCGCAGGCGAGGGCGAACCATCGGGCAAGGTCGCTCCGTCGGCCTGCGATATCGAAGGTGCAGGGGCCGAAGGCGGCGCCACGCGCATGGCCGGGGACAGCCCGAACAACAGGCCGAACAGGAGCAAGGCGCCGCCAACCAGCAAGGACCAGGCGCGCTCGCCGCTGTGCCAGAGCACGAAGAATTGACGAATCATCGCCGCGGCCGCCATCGCCACGGCCAGCACCAGCCAGTTGTACTCGTGCGCGTAGGCGGTGCCGTAGTGCGTGCTCAGCATCGCGAACACGACCGGCAGCGTGAAATAGGTGTTGTGCACCGAACGCTGTTTGCCGCGCTGGCCATCGAGCGGATTCGGTGCCTCGCCCTTGGCGAGGGCGGCGACCATGCGCTTTTGACCGGGAATGATCACGAAGAACACGTTCGCCGACATGATCGTCGCCAGCGCCGCGCCGACCAGCAGGAAAGCGGCGCGACCCGCGAACACGTCGGTCGCGACGTAGCACAGCGCCAGCGTCATCAGTCCGACCAGCGCGCCGAGCAGGCCATCGCGGAATCCGGCCAGCTTGCACAGCCCGTCGTAGACGATCCACGTCCCCGCCAGGAAGACGAGCGCGGCGACGACGGCCTGCATCGGTGACAGGTCGGCGACGCTGCGGTCGACGAGATAGATCTCGGGCGACAGCAGATAGGTCAACGCCAGCAAACCGAAACCAGACAGCCAGGTCGTGTACGACTTCCACTTCGACCAGTGCAGCTCCGCCGGCAACTCCGCCGGCGCCGGCAGGAACTTCTGCTTCAGATAGAAGCCGCCGCCATGCACCGACCAGGACTCGCCGGACAGGCCCTGCGCACCGACGCGTGGCGACTTCAGGCCGCGATCGAGCGCGACGAAATAGAACGACTCGCCGATCCATGCAATCGCCGCCACGACATGCAGCCAGCGCAGCAGGAAGGCCGCAGCCTCGGTCCAGAACGCGAGCACGGCGCCCTCAGCTGCCGCGGTAGGTGCTGTAACCGTAGGGCGAGGCCAGCAGCGGCACGTGGTAATGCGCCTTGGCGTCGCTGATGCCGAAGCGGATCGTAACGACGTCGATGAATCGCGGCTCCGGCATCCTCACACCCATCCGCGAGAAGTAGTCGCCAATCGCGAAATCCAGCTCGTAGACGCCCGACTTGATCGCCATCCCGTCGAGCAGCGGCTGGTCGCAGCGACCATCGGCATTGGTGGTGTGGCCGGACACGAACTGGCGCTCGTACCCGTTCATGCGGTACAGCGCAACGGCGATGCCGGCACCCGGCTTGCCGTGCGCGGTGTCGAGGACGTGGGTGGTGAGCTTGCCCATGGCGTCAGGCCTTCATGCAGTAGGCGGCCAGTGTATCGAGATCGGCGCGCCGTTCCGACGTGGTCGTGAACGCGGCCTCGAGGCTGTTGCGCGCGAGCTGGATGATCTGGTCGCGACCGAGCTTCAACGCCGCTGCGGTCTCGAGATAGTTCTGGTTGATGTAGCCGCCGAAATACGCCGGATCGTCGGAATTGATCGTCACGCGCACGCCGCGCTCGAGCATGCGCGCGAGATTGTGTTCGCCGAGTTTCTTGAACACGCACAGCTTGATGTTCGACAGCGGGCACACGGTCAGCGCCATGCCGCTCGCGACCAGTCGCTGCATCAGCCGCTCGTCCTCGATCGCGCGCACGCCATGGTCGATGCGCTCGACGCGCAAGTCGTCGAGGGCGCTCCAGATGTATTCCGGCGGCCCTTCCTCGCCGGCATGCGCGACCACATGCAGGCCGAACGCGCGCGCCATCGCGAACACGCGCGCGAACTTCTCCGGCGGGTGCCCGACTTCGCTGGAATCAAGCCCGACACCGATGATGTCCTGCAGGTAAGGTCTCGCCGATTCGAGCGTCGCGATCGCATCGTCTTCGCTGAGATGGCGCAGAA
>DATMVT010000164.1:0-5827 GCA_035562895.1 Patescibacteria group bacterium
TCAAAGCCGGCGCCGGTGAAGACCGTATGCACCATGATGTTCTGAAGGATCGACACCATCGCGGCCATCCCCGACAACGCGACGAAGGTCCAGCCGATGGCCGAGATGAAGGTGGATCTGGGCGTGGCGGACATCGGACTCTCCTTGTTGAGCGGTTGTTGCCCGGATCAGAGATGGAAGAACAGGTCGCTGCAGGTGATCCGCCAGCCCGATTCATCATGCCTGAGCAGATAGACAGCGTCGGCAGCGTGTTCCGACCAGAGGAACGAGAGCACCATCAATGCTTCACGGCGATCGGCACTGATGCCGGGTCGTTTGAGGCGCACGATGCTGCGCGCCGTCTCGTGCTGCATATACAGCGGCGTTTCCATTTCCTTGGCCGTGGCGACGCGCCATCGTGACGATGCCGAAATGGACTTGGCGATCTTCACCTTCCTGGCATTCCGCGTCGTCGATGCCGCGTGCAGCATCGCGCTGGGTCGGCATTGGGTGTCGTTGACTTCGTAAGGAGGTCGGGCGAATTCGGTATCGACGATGGTCGATTCGGGCTTGACGAGAAGGACGCCCTTGTCGAGAAGCATGCTGTCAGGTCGCGACGACAGGTCGTGGAGGACGACGGCATAGATCGCCGCATCATCCGCATCGAGCGTGGGTGATGTTGCACAAGCAGCCATCAGCAGCGCCAACCCGCACCCGAAGAGCCATCTAGATCGCATCATCACGATACCTTCCTCGTTCGAATCCGACCAACTGCGCGAGGATGCTCACCGCGATTTCTTCGGGCGTTTCGGCGCCGAGGTCGAGGCCGACGGGGGCGGTGAGGCAGTCGCGGAGGTGGGTGCAGGTCGCGGGCAAGTGCGCGAGGACTTCGGCGATGCGTTTGCGACTGCCCATCATGCCGATGAATTCGGGCGGGCGCGCGGCAAGATGTTCGAGGCTGGCGAGATCGGTGTGCCAATCGCGGTTGAGCAGCACGGCGTGGATGCGACGTGGCGTGTCGAGGCAGCGCGGAATTGCGTCGAGATCGTCGTGGCAGGTGGCGCCGCCGAAGTCGGCGTGGTCGTAGCCTTCGGCGCGGGCGTCGACGACGTGGATGTCGTAGTCGAGCAAGGCCGCAGCGCGGGCGAGCGCGAGACCGCAATGGCCGGCGCCGATGATCAGCAATCGCGGCATCGGTTGCAGCGTATGCGTACGGTCGTGGCCGAGGTCGTCGGCATCAAGTGTGACGGGCCGGCCCGATGACAGCGTCGCGCTGAGGGTCGCGGCGCGTACGGCGTCGCGCTCGCCCTGCCAGCATCGCAACATCACCTGCATCGACCCGCCGCAGATGCCCTGCGCGCCTTCGCGCCCGGTCAGGTCGATCGCGACCTGGGCGACACGTTCGCCGCGCGCGCGCAGGTCGCGTGCTTCGGCGATCACCTTCGCTTCGAGCCGCCCGCCGCCGACGCTTCCCATCGTGCGTGTCGCCGCGATCAGCATCTGCGCGCCGCGATGCCGTGGCACTGCGCCGCGGGTGTCGAACACGGTCGCGAGCACGACCGCTTCCCGCGACAACCACTCGGCCAGCGTCGCGTACAGGCGCTGGCTCACGCCCCGCGCACCTTCACGATCGCGTTGTAGATCGCTTCCGGCGTGCTGGGCGCAGCGAGTTCGACCACGCGTGCATCGCCGAATGCGGCGACCGCATCGCGGATCGCCTCGCGCGCCGCGATCGCAAGCATGAACGGCGGCTCGCCCACGCCCTTGCTGTGAAAGATCACGTTCGTGCTCGGCGACTTCGCGCGTCGATACAGATCAACGCGGAAGTCTTCGGGCACGTCGCCGACGGTCGGGATCTTGTACGTGCTCGGCGCGTCGGTCAGCAATCGTCCCTGCGCGTTCCAGCGCAGTTCCTCGCTGGTCAGCCAGCCCAGGCCCTGCACGAAGCCGCCCTCGATCTGGCCGCGATCGATCAGCTCGGCGATCGAGTCGCCGACATCGTGCAGCAGATCGGCGCGCAACAATCGTTGCACGCCGGTCAGGCCGCAGACCTCGACTTCGCAGACCGCGGCGCCGAAGGCGTAGTAGTAGAACGGATGGCCGCGCCCGAGCTTCGGATCCCAGCTCAGGCCGGGCGTGCGGTAGTAGCCGGTGGCCGACAGGCTGATGCGCGCGTTGTAGGTGGCGCGCACGACGTCCTCGAACGCGAGCGAGGTGTCGGGTCGATCGCACAGGAACACGCGGTCGTGTTCGAACCTCACCTCGCCGGCATCGCCACCCAGCGATGCCGCCGCGACCGGCACCATGCGCGCGATCAAGGTCTCGCACGCGGCCTTCACCGCGTGACCATTCAGATCGGAGCCGCTGCTCGCGGCCGTCGCCGAGGTGTTCGGTACCTTGTCGGTGCTGGTCGGCATGATGCGGATGCGTGCTGCCGACACGCCCAGCGTTCGCGCAGCCACCGCCAGCATCTTGGTGTGCAGGCCCTGGCCCATCTCGGTGCCACCATGGTTCAGCTGCACGCTGCCATCGGTGTAGACGTGAACGAGTGCGCCGGCCTGGTTGTACTCGGTCTTGTTGAACGAGATGCCGAACTTGACCGGCGTGATCGCGAGGCCGCGCTTCTTCTGCGCATGCAGGCGATTGAAGGCATCGATGTCGCGACGTCGCGCGTCGTAGTCACTGCGGGCACGCAGTTGCGCCCACAACGTCGGCAATTCGTTGTCGACGACCGGCTGCCCGTAATGCGTCTGGTTGCGATCCGGCGTCTCGCTTTCGCGATAGAAATTGCGTTCGCGCACCTGATCGACCGGAAGGCCCAGGAAGCGCGCGACGCGATCGACGATTTCCTCGCCGACGACCATGCCCTGCGGCCCGCCGAAACCGCGAAACGCGGTGTTCGACGCGAGATTGGTCTTGGCGATGCGACCGATTACCTCGATGTGCGGAATGAAATAGGCGTTGTCGACGTGCACCATCGCGCGCATCAGCACCGGCGGGCTCAAGTCGACGCTCCAGCCACCGTCGGCGACCAGCTCGATGCGTGCGGCGTGGATCAAGCCCGCGTCGTCGAAGCCGACCTCGAAACGCGCGTAGAACGGATGGCGCTTGCCGGTCAGCTGCATGTCGAGCGCGCGATGCAGTTTCACGCGCGCCGGTCGACCGGTCTTCCACGCCGCCAGCGCCACGGCCGCGGCGAACGGATTCGCCTGCGTCTCCTTGCCACCGAAGCCGCCGCCCATGCGCAGGCAACGACAGACCACGCGATTCGACGCGATGCCGAGCACGTGCGCGACCATGTGCTGGGTCTCGCTCGGATGCTGGGTCGATGACGTGACCTGCACGATGCCCTCGCCATCGACCTGGGCCCAGCACGCCTGTGTCTCCAGATAGAAGTGATCCTGACCACCGATCATCAATTCACCGTGCAGGCGATGCGGCGCATTCGCGAGTCCGGCGCCGACCTCGCCGCGCGCGACTTTCGCGGGCGGCAGATGGAAGGTGTTCGTGGCCAGGGCAGCGTGCACGTCGAGGATCGGCGGCAGCGGTTCGTAGTCGACGCGCACCGCCGTGGCCGCGGCCATGGCCAAGGCCTCGTCCTCGGCCACGACCCAGGCCACGGCTTGTCCGTGGTAACTCACGAGGTCGGCCGGCATCACCGGCTCGTCATGCACGATCGGGCCGGTGTTGTTGACGCCCGGAATGTCGGCGGCGGTCAGCACCGCGACCACCCCCGGCATCGCCGCAGCCGTCGTCGCGTCGATGGCGAGGATGCGCGCATGCGCATGCGGCGCCTGCACCGGGTACAGGCTCAGCAAGCCTTGCGGCAGATGCTGCTCGTCGACATAGACGGCGCGACCAGTGACGTGGCCGACCGCGGATTCGTGCGTGGTCGGCTTGCTCATGCGAGCTTCTCCGCGACGAACTTCGCGAACAGATTGCCGGCCAGTGCACGGCGATAGTCGGCGTCTGCGCGGTGGTCGCTGAGCGGCGCGAACTCTGCGACCAGCGATGCGCGGGCGCGTTCGACCAGCGCGTCGCCGAGCACCTCGCCGATCAGGAGTGCCTCGGTCTTCACGGCGCGACTCGGGATCGCGGCGACGCCGCCGTAGGCGAGCCGCACGTCGAGCACGCGGCGATCGCGATCAAGCCGGATCGCGTAGCTTGCGGCGACGATGCTGATGTCGTCGGTCTGGCGTTTCGCGATCTTGTACGACGCCGTGACGAGATCACGCGGCCTCGGCAGCGTCACCGCGACGATCAGTTCGTCGGCATGGCGCTGGGTCTTGCGGTAGTCGAGGAAGTAACCATCGATCGGCAGATCGCGCACGCCGTTCGGACCGGCCAGATGCACGCTGCCGCCAAGCGCGAGCAGGATCGGTGCGAGGTCGCCGATCGGCGAGGCGGAGCCGAGGCTGCCGCCGAACGTCGCCCGGTTCTTGACCTGTTTCGCGGCGAACCACGGCAGCATGTCGTCGAGCAGCGGGAACAGGCCTGCGAGTTCGTGTTCGATGCGCGACAGCGACACGCCGGCACCGATGCGCACGGCATCGGTGTCGATGTCGATGCCTTGCAGTTCGGCGATGCGGTCGAGCGCGATGAAGGCCGGCGCGACGGTCTGTCCGCGGCTCAGGTTCACGCCGAGATCGGTCGCGCCGGCGATCCAGATCGCGTCGGGATGGCGCTGTTTCAGGGCCAAGGCTTCGGTGAGCGTGCCCGGATTGTGGAAGTCGCCAACGCGGGCCGAGGTCAACGCAGCCCGTGGCTGTTGCAGGGCGGCGCCAAAGCGGTCTTCGACGATGGGCAGCGCCGCCAACCGCTTCGCGGCATCGCGGATCGGGCGGTAACCGGTGCAGCGGCACAGGTTGCCTTCGATGCAGTGATCGGACAGGTCGCCGTCGTGCGTGCCGACGAACAGGCTCATCACGAAACCGGGCGTGCAATAGCCGCATTGCGAACCGGCGCCGTCGACCATCACCCGTTGCGCCGGATGCAGGCGTTCGCCGTCGGCCAGGCCTTCCACCGTGACGATCTCGCGCCCGGGCAAGGCACCCATCGGCAACAGGCAGCTGTTCACCGCGCGATAGTGCGAACGTCCATCGGCATCGGTCTCGACCATCGCCACGGTACAGGCGCCGCAATCGCCGTCGCCGCAGCCTTCCTTGGTGCCGTGCTGCTGCCGCGACTTGAGCCAGCGCAGCAATGATTGCGTCGGCTCCGCGTCGGCCAGATCGACCGCGCGTCCATTCAGCATGAAATTCGGGTTCGTGTGCATCGGCAAAGATTAGCGCAGGGCCCGTCGCTCTGGCCGCTCCGCGCGGATTGATGCAGACTCGGCGCTTGCTACCCGGAGCGCATCATGTCCACCGATCTGGCCGAGTTCATTCGCGGCATTCCCAAGGCGGAGCTGCACATCCACATCGAGGGTTCGCTGGAGCCCGAGCTGATCTTCGCGCTGGCGCAGCGCAATGGCATCGCGCTCGCGTATCCGAGTGTCGAGGCGCTGCGTGCGGCTTATGCGTTCACGAACCTGCAGAGCTTTCTCGACATTTACTATGCCGGTGCGTCTGTGCTGATCACCGAGGAGGACTTCCACGACATGGCTTGGGCCTATTTCGAGCGCGCCCATGCCGATCAGGTGCGCCATGCCGAGCTGTTCTTCGATCCGCAGACGCATACCGAGCGCGGCGTCGACATCGGCGTCGTGATCCGCGGCCTCAAGCGCGCCTGCGATGCGGCACAGGCGAAGTTCGGTCTGCGTGCGCGCCTGATCCTTTGCTTTCTGCGCCATCTCAGCGAAGACGATGCGATCGCGACGCTAGAATCGGCGAGACCTTACCTGCAGGAC
>DATMVT010000165.1:0-2890 GCA_035562895.1 Patescibacteria group bacterium
AAGCTCGGCTGGTTCGACCGCGTGTTCGCCTCGCCCTCGAACCATCGCGTGCACCATGCGGTGAACGACAAGTACCTCGACAAGAACTACGGCGGGATACTGATCCTGTGGGACCGCCTGTTCGGCACCTTCATCGACGAGGACGACCACGAGCCCTGCGTCTACGGCACCCGCAACCGGCTCGGCACCTTCTCGCCGCTGTGGGCGAATTTCGAAGTGTTTTCGGCGCTGGGCAAGGACGCGTGGCATGCGCAGTCGTGGGCCGACAAGCTGCGCGTGTTCCTGAAACCGCCGGGCTGGCGGCCGGCCGATGTCGCCGCGCGTTTCCCGAAGCCGGACTTCAATCTGGACGGGGCCAAACGCAAGTACGACCCGCCGCTGACGCGCTTCGAATCCGTGTATCTGCTTGTGCAATTCATCGTCGTGCTCGCGGCCGGCACGCATTGCCTCGCCGTCGCCGAGCAATGGCCGTGGCAAGCCGCCCTCGCCTATGCGACGTGGATCGCGGTGTCGACGTGGTCGCTATGTCGTCTGGCAGATCATGGACGCCATGCCTGGACCGTAGAATGCCTGCGATTGGGGTCGTTGCTGGCGCTCGTGCCATATCTCTGGCACGTCGCCGCCGCGGGCTGAAGCCAAGGGGACGACGATGGACACCACCACACATCCGCAACTGACCCGCCTGCTGCGCGCCTGGAGCGGCGGCGAAGCCGGTGCCGCCGACCAGGTGCTTGCGCTGGTCTACGACCGCCTGCGCCAGATCGCCGCGCAGCGCGTGCGCATGGCGCATCCGCGCGAGCAGATGGCGCCGACGGAACTCGCCAACGAAGTCATCGCCAACCTGCTCGAGGCCGACGTCAGCTGGCAGGACCGCGCCCATTTCTTCAAGACCGTCGCCGTGGCGATGCGCAACTTCCTGCACGATCTCGCCCGCCGCGACGCCGCGATGAAACATGGCGGCGGCCAGATCCACGTGACCTTGTCGGCGGCCGAACTCGAACCCGGCGATGCGATCAACGGCGAAGTCGAATCGCTGCATGAAACCCTCGCCGAATTGCGCACGCTGGACCCGCGCAAGGCCGATGTGGTCGAGCTGCATTTCCTGGTCGGGCTCGGGCTCGAAGAAGTCGCGCAGACGCTCGACGTGTCGCTGGCCACGGTGAATCGCGACCTGCGTTTTGCACGCGCCTGGATGAAGGAACGCCTGGCCTGACATGGGCACCCGCTTCCAGCAGCTGGAAGACCTGTTCAACCAGGCGGTGTCGATGCCGGCGACCGAGCGCGGCGCCTGGTTGGCCGCCCTCGACCTCGATCCGGCACTGAGGGCGGAACTGCAGGCGCTGCTCGATGCCGACGCCGAGCCCCAGGCACTGACCGACCGCTTCGACGGCGCATTGAACAGCGGCAACGTCATCGGCCATGCCGGCGTGCGCATCGGACCATGGCGGCTGCTGCGCGAAATCGGCGCCGGGGGCGCCGGCATCGTCTGGCTGGCCGAACGCGCCGACACGCAATACGAGCAGCAGGTCGCGATCAAGATCAATCGTGCCATCGCGTCCGGCGACGCCGCCGCGCAACTGCGCCACGAGCGCCAGATTCTTGCGTCCCTCGACCACCCGGTGATCGCCCGCCTGCTCGACGGCGGCGAGACCGACGATGGCCATCCCTACCTGGTGATGGAGTACGTGCGCGGAGAACCGCTGACGACCGCCTGCCGCGAGCGCGGCCTCGACCTGCGGCATCGCGCACGGCTGATGGCACGGATCGCGCATGGCGTGCATTACGCGCACCAGCGCCTGGTCATCCATCGCGACATCAAGCCCGGCAACCTGTTGCTGCGCGAGGACGGGCGTCCGGTCCTGCTCGACTTCGGCATCGCCAAACTCTTCGCGCCCGGCGAGCGTTATGCGCAGGCGACACAGCCCTGGTTCACGCCGGCTTACGCCAGCCCCGAACAGAAACGCAACCAGCCGATCAGTACCGCCACCGATGTCTACGCCCTCGGGCTCGTGTTGTGCGAACTGCTGAGCGGACACGAACCCAAGATCGCCGACGACGGCAGCGTCGTGGCCCCGAGCGAGCGTGCCGATGCACCGCTGAAGCCTCGTCTGCGCGGGGACCTCGATGCGATCGTCGCACGCGCCTGTGCACCGGAGCCGCAGCGGCGCTATGCCTCGGCCGAAGCCTTCGCCGAGGACATCGAACGCTGGCTGCGCGGCCGTCCGATCAAGGCGCGACCGGACACCACGCTGTACCGCATCGGCAAGTTCGTGCGCCGCCATCCGCTCGGCGTCACGCTGGGCAGCATCGCCGTGCTGCTGATCCTCGGCACCACGGCCTGGCTGCAAGTCGAACGCGACCGCGCCTGGCGTGCCGAATCGAAGGCGCGCGAGGAGGCTGCGGCCGCAGCCGCCGTCACCGACTTCCTGGTCGACCTGTTCCGCGAGGCCGAACCCGGTGCCGGCAAGTCGCGCACGCTGACCCCGGTCGAACTGATCGACCGCGCGCGCGGCGGACTGGCCGGCCGCGAGGAGGTCGCGAAGGCGACGCGGGCACGGATCAATGGCGTGCTCGGCCAGATCTACAGCTACCTCGGCGAACCCGAACGCGCCACCGAAACATTGCGCAATGCCATCGAGGAAGCGGATGACAGCCGCCTCGACGCGAAGACCCGGATCGATCTGCGCAGCGCGCTGGCCTCGGTGCTCGACGATCGCGCCAACTACACCGGTGCGGAGACCCGTCATCGCGAGGCCCTCGCCATCGCCGAAGCGTCGGGACTGCGTGCCGAAGCCATCAAGGCGCGCGCACGCATCGGCTTCGCACTGGCCAAGCAGCGCCGTCACGACGAGGCCGAATCATTGCTGCGGCGCGCACTGTCCGCAAGCGT
>DATMVT010000166.1:0-3093 GCA_035562895.1 Patescibacteria group bacterium
ACGGTGGATTCGCCGATCACGGTCAGCGGTCGCAGCGGCAATGCGCCGAGCACGGCGTCGGTCACGGTCGCGATCGTGCACACCTACCAGGGCGACCTGAAGGTCGATCTCGTGGCGCCGGACGGTTCGCTGTACAACATCCACAACCGCACCGGTTCGGGCACCGACAACATCAACAAGACGATGACGCTGAACCTGTCGTCGGAACTGTTGAACGGCACCTGGAAACTGCGCGTGAACGACAATGCCGCAGGTGACACCGGCTACATCAACAGCTGGTCGATCACGATGTGATGCGTTGCGTCTGATGTGACGTCGCGAAGCCCCGGACCACCGGGGCTTCGTCGTTTCAGGCATTGCGACGCAGTGGCCAGCGCGCCAGCTCGGCGCGCAACGGATCGAGCAGTGCGCCGTAACGCGGCGCGCGTGCGGTATCGGCACGCAGTGGTTCGCGCACCTGGGCCGCGCTCGCGGTGCGCACGCTGCGCGACGATCGTGCATAGTCGAGGCAGCTTGGCGCGAATTCCAGACCGAGCGCCGCGAGCAGTCGCCGCAGTTCGACCTCCGGATGCGCGACCAGGGCCTCGTAGTGCTGCACGTGCAGGTGTTGCGGATCACGTTCGCGCCACACGTCGAGCGCACGTTCGCAGTGGTGCAGGTAGGCGGCGATGTCGGCGAAGTCGCAGCCGAAATGCGGCAGCTGGTAGAACTGCTGCTTGTAGCAGGACCACGCGGTTTCCAGCGGATCGCGGCGCATGTCGATGATGTGTGCGCCCGGCAGCATCGCGCGCAGCACGCCGGCGAACTTCCAGTTCTCCGGCATCTTGTCGGTGTGGCGCGGCCTGTGCTGCCGCCAGCGCGCGGTGCGTTTCAGGTAATCGCGACCGAGGCGCAACCAGTCCTGGGCCGTCGCCTGGCCGATCCAGTGCGGCCAAGGCTGGCCGCGCCGATTCAATTCCGCGACCAGCACCTCGCCGAGATCCGGCAGTTCGCTCGCACCCTCGACCTGCGGATGCGCCGACAGCATCTGTTCCAGCAACGTGGAGCCCGAGCGCGGCAGGCCGACGATGAAGATGGCCTCGCGCCCGAAGTCCGGATTCGGCGGCTTCGGCAATTTGATCGTGGCGGCCAACACCTGATCGACGTAATCGCGCAAGGCCGCTTCACGCCACGGCGCGAGTCGCCGCTGCAACGTGTTCGCGAGCGTGAGCGCGCTCACCGCTTCGTTGTAATGGCCGGCGTCTTCTTCCGCCTTGCCGAGTGCGAAGCCGATCGCGATGCGATCGCTGTCGGCGGTGTGGGCTGCGTCGAGCAAGGCCCGCATCTGCGCGCGATCGGTATCGTCGAGGGCGCGGGTCTTGATGTTGGCGAGACCGCGCCAGGCATCGCCGCAAGCGGGCATCACGGCCAGTGCATCGCGATAACTCGCCGTCGCTTCGTCGAAACGACCGAGGTGCACGAGCGCGTCGCCAAGCAGCACGCGTGCCGGCAGGAAGTCGGGCATCCGTGTCGTCGCGCGCATCAACGCATCGGCCGCTGCCACGCTGTCGCCCCGCAACTGGAGTTGGCGGCCGAGGTTGAACCACGGCATCGCCGCGTCCGGATCGAGTTCGGTCGCCCTGCGCCAGCTTGCGAGTGCGCCATCGAGATCGCCGCTGGCCGCGAGTGCGCTGGCCAGGTCGCTGCGCAACAGGGCGTCGTCCGGCCATTGCGCCAGCGCGCGCCGCAGCGTGGCCACGGCTTCGGCCGCACGCCGCTGTCGCAGCTGCAGCAGGCCGAACAGTCGCAACGCTTCCGGGTGTTCACGCGTGTCGGCGATGACACGCGACAATGTCGCCTGCGCGGTTGCGGCATCGCCGTCGCGAATGCTGCGGGCAGCGAGATGCAGTTGCGCGACCGTGGTCTCGGGCAGGCCAACGACGCGCGGATCGGCGGCGTCGCGCGTGGCAGCGGAACCGGGTGCGGGATAGCGGGGCGAAGACATGGACGACGAATCCGCGAAAACGCGGATCATAGCCGTGGACGGGCCACACGCCGCGTCAGTCGAAGCCGTCGCGGAAGAGGGCGCCGGCGTCTTCGACGAAGCTGTGGCCGCGCCCGGCGTTGTAGCTGCTGCCATCGACGCCCGGTTCGCCGATGGCGATGCGGGTGGCATCGAGGGCGACATCGGCCCCGAACTGGTTGAAGGCGCCGCGTGTGGCCGCTGGCGCGATCAGCGTCTGCGTATGCACCAAGCCGCTGCCGCTGTCGTCGAACACGAAGGCCGCACCTTGTTGCTGGCCGCTGGCGCCGTCGTGCCAATCGCTGCCGATCACCGCTCGCGCCCCGAACAGGGCGACGCTGTTGCCGAAGCGGCGCGAGACGCCCGGCGCCGGCGCGAGGATGCGGGTGGCGCTGCCCCAGAGGCCGGCGACGCGGGTGTAGTCGTAGACCGCCCCGGCCGATGACAACGCATTGACGGTTTCGTCGCGGGCGCCGACCAAGGCGCGATTCCCATGGACCGCGACCGCTTCGCCGAAGGCTTGCCCGGGGTGGCTCGGGTTCGGCAGCAGTCGCGCCTGTTGGGACCACGATGGCCCCGTCCGCACGAATACGTAGGCGGCGCCGCTGTCGCTGTTGCCGATGCCGCCGTTGTCCTCGGTCGGTGCACCGACCACCACGGTCACCCCGTCGATGGCGACGCTGCGGCCGAAGGCATTCGGGCCGCTATAGGGTGTGGTCGGCAGCAACCGTGCCTGTGCCGACCAGGTCTGGCTGCTGCGCAAGAACACGTCGGCCGCGCCACCATTCCAGTCCGGCAGGCCGACCACGACGCTGTCGTCCTGCATCGCCACGGCGTGCCCGAAGCGGGCGAAGGGTCCGGTGGCGACGGGTGGCGCGAGTTTCTGTTCCAGCACCCACGTGGCTCCGTCGCGCCGATAGACATAGGCCGCACCCTGGTCGACCACGCTGCCGCCGACGCCCGGTTCGGGCGTGTCGTGGTTCGGTGCACCGACGACGATGCGGCCCGCGTAGGCCGCCACGTCGAAGCCAAACCAGCCGCCGGACTCGGCATCCGGCGCGATCAAGCGTTGCTCGAATTGCCAGGCATTC
>DATMVT010000167.1:0-17745 GCA_035562895.1 Patescibacteria group bacterium
CAACGCTTGACCTGAAGGAATGTCCCGTGCGATTCCGATTCCCGTTCTTCCGTTCTGCAGCCCTCATCGTCGCGATTCTTTCGGGCAATGCAGTCGCACAGCCAGCCGATGTATTCATTTCCGAATACATCGAGGGATCCAGCAACAACAAGGCCATCGAGATTTTCAATGGCACCGGCAGCGCCGTGAATCTCGCGACCGGGCAATACCAGCTCGAGTACTATTTCAATGGCAACAACACGGCAGGGCTGACGATCGTGTTGACGGGTACTGTCGCGAACGGCGACGTGTACGTCGTCGCTCAGGCTTCTGCGAATGCGACCATTCTCGCGCAAGCCGATCAGACCAACGGAAGCGCCTGGTACAACGGCGATGATGCAGTCATCTTGCGCAAGGGTGGCGCCGCAGGCGCGATTGTCGATTCCGTTGGCGTCGTAGGAACCGATCCCGGGAGCGAGTGGGGTACTGGGCTCACATCCACTGCGGACAACACGTTGCAGCGCAAGGACACCGTCTGCGCCGGCGACACCAACACGACAGACGCATTCGATCCCAGCGTCGAATGGAACGGATTCGCGACGGACACTGTGGTCAATCTCGGCGCGCATGCTGTGAACTGCCCCGCCGCATTGCCCGACCTCTCGATCAACGATGTTGCCTCGAGCGAAGGCAACAGCGGCACGACCACGTTCACGTTCACCGTCAGCCTGACCGCCCCGGCACCGGCCAGCGGCGTGACGTTCGACATCGCCACGGCGGACAGCTCCGCGGTGTCGAGCGGCGTGCTGGCCGCGGGCGGCAGCGACTTCGCCGCGCAGTCGCTGACCAGCCAGACGATTCCGGCCACGCAACAAACCTACAACTTCACCGTCGATGTCAACGGCGACACCGTCTACGAGCCGAGCACCCAGCAGTACTTCGTGAACATCGTCAATGTCTCCGGCGCCAACGTCATCGATGCGCAGGGCCTCGGCACGATCATCGACGAAGACGGCTACCCGCAACTGAGCGCGTCCAGCGCCGACTCGGTCTTCGAGGGCGATAGCGGCAATAATGCCGCCGACATCCTCTACACGCTGAGCAACACGGCCGACCAGGACACCCTCATCGACATCAGCACCGCGGACGGCACGGCCACGCTGGTGAACAGCGACTACGTCCAGCTGATCGGCGGCACCGCCGTCATTCCGGCCGGTGACCTGACCGTCCAGTACAACGGCGCCCTGACCGTCGGCGACACCGTCCCTGAAACCGATGAAACCTTCTCCGTCGCAGTCGACAATTACAGCGTGGGTATCGTCCACCGAGCCCCGGGCGGCACCACGCTGCCACAGCCGACGGTGGTGACGATCGTCAACGACGACACCTCGGCCGATCTGTCGATCTCGGTGACCGACAGCCCGGATCCGGTCGTCCAGGGTCAGAACATCACGTATGTGGTGACCCTGACCAACCTCGGTCCGAACAATGCACCCGCCGCGAATTTCTCGCTGCCCCTGCCGATCGGCACGACCTTCGTGTCGCTGACCCAGCCGGGGATGTGGAACTGCAGCACGCCTGCGGTCGGCGCCCATGGCACCGTCAGCTGCAATGACGGCATGGTGCCCACGGCCGTACCGGCCAGCGCCAAGATGGGCGTCGGCAGTGCGGTGTTCACGATCATCGTCAATGTCGACCTGACGGTCGCACCGGGTACCGAGCTTTCCTCGGTGCTCTCGGCCGGTTCGGCGACCCAGGATCCGAACGGCGGCAACAACGCCACGACCGCCACGACCCTGGTCGCTGCGGCCGTCCTGCCGTCGGTGCCGGTGCCGGCACTGGATCGCCATGCACTGTGGCTGATGGTGCTGGCGATGCTCGGCATGGCCGCGATGGTGCAGCGCCGGACCCACTGATTCCGGCCATGCCGGTGTGACGCGAGGGCGCCTTCGGGCGCCCTTTGCGTTTCCATCAGTCCGATTCGCGCCAGAGACCCTGTTCGGCGGCGCGTGCACGGAGATAGCGGTCGAAATCGCGATAAGCGCGACGGGTGCTGGTGTTGACGATCGCGGCACCGGCGGATTCGAGTCGTGGGCACCAGATCAAGGCGGGCCAAGGCAGATGGCGGGCAAGTTCCGGAGGCAGTGCCGGGCTGAGGCGATGGCAGTCCAGCAGATGCTCGGATGACAGACGCAGATCCGACGCATCTCGACCCGCATCATCGACCACGGCAAACGGCGTTTCGAGCAGCGATGTCGCGACCTCGATCTCGGTCGGTACCGCCACCGGCGCGACGTCGGCCAGCGCACCCAGTTGCAGCATCGGAAAGCCGTCGTGACGCGCATAGAATTCGCGCAAGTCGTCCGGCAGTCGCGCATCGATGCGTCGCTCCGCCGCCGCCACATCGCCTGCACGTGCCGGCGGCGGCCAATCCGGCACCTGATAGAACCAGCGCAGCCACCACGCCGGACGTTCGAAGCGCGCGACCATGGTCCCGATGTCGGCGTTCGCCAGATCCGCCATCGCGGCCTGGCGGCGGGCATCGACTTCCTGCGCCGCGGGCGCGGTCTGTTCGTCAGCGAACTCGCCCGACCATGGCCCGGCGCCGACGAACACCAACAGCGCGGCCAGCGGGACCGCCAGCAACGCGGCGTAGACGCTGCCGGTCAGCACGCGCGACAGCGTCGACATCGGCACGACATCGAGACTGCGCACGATGTCCTCGGCCTGGGCGATGCGCGTCTGTGCGCGTGTCGTCGGCCCGGCGACATCGTCCAGCGCATCGAAGGCCAGGCGCAGCTTGCGCGCGCGCAAGGCCTCGACGGGCACGCCGCCGCGCGCGAGCAGATGACGGATCGCGCGCCGGTTCTGCAGCAGCACACCGAGCTGACCGAGCTGCAGCAACACGATCAGCGCCAGTCCGACCAATCCGAATGCCAATGCCGCTGCCGCACCGGCGGCGCAGGCCAGGACGAGGAAGGCGATGCGCAGTCCGTACCAACGCGCCGGCAGCATCGCCTGCACGATGTGCCCGCCATCGAGCGGCGGCACCGGCAACACGTTGAGATAGTTGATCGCCAGAAACACCCAGGCGGCATGCAGCATCCAACCGTCGTCGCGCAGCACGAGGGCGATCGCCAGCAGGCACCAGCCGATGACGATGCCGGGCAGCGGCCCCATCAGCGACATCCAGGCGCGATGCGTGGCGCGCGGATGCGCTTCATGGCCGACGGTGACGCCGCCGACCAGCGGCAGCGCCAGCATCTGCACGTTGCGATAGCCGAACGCACGCATCGCGCCATAGTGCCCCGCTTCGTGGATGGCGATGACCACGAGCAGGATCAAGGCGAATTGCAGACCGAACACGACGCCGCCGACGGCCATGAACAGCACGTTGCTGGCGACGAACAACAGCCACTGCATCGCTGCGGTCGGCGCGCGCTCGCGGATCTGCGCGCTGGCCTGGGCGATGCGCGTCAGGCGCGCCGGCGGAATCGGCTCGACATTCGCCGGCCACTTCGGTCGCGACCAGAAGGCGCGCAGGGCGCGGATCGCGAATCCGAGCCGCGGACGCGCGATGCCGTTCTTGTCTTCGACCAGATCGCCGCGCGCGATCAGGCGTTGCCGGCGCGTGTTCATCCAGCATCCGGCAAGTTCGACGATGGTGGCATCGCTGCACGCATCGCCGGCCGCGATGCCCTGCCGGGCGACGAAGTCGAGATGCGCCGCAAGCAAGTCCGGCATCGCCGCCGGCGCCAGCAATTGCGCCGGCTCGTCGGCGGTGGCGGTGATCGCGAAGAACGGATCGCTGGGCTGGCTGACGACGGTACGGCCATCCACCAGGCGCGTGGCCAGATAGCTGATGCAACGATTCGGCGTCTCGGCCAGAAACATCGGCACCAAGAAGACCAGCACGCCATCGGCCTCGCGGCGGAAGCACGCGATCGAGCGCACGTTCGCCGCCTCGATCGGCTGCGGCGTGATCGACAGCCAGTCCGGACCGTTGAATCCGAGCGCGGCGAGTTCCTGCGTCGCCCGTGCGATCACATCCTCGGCGGCGAGCAACGGCGCCCAGTCGCCCTTGACGAGACGCGCCGACTGGCTCAGGAACGGCATCGCCAGCATCGCGCGCAACTGCAGCACGAGCACGATGAAGACGATGGCGGCAAGGATCGCGAACAAATCGAACATGAAAGAGTTCCACCGGGGATGAGCCGGATTAGCCGAACACCAAGGCGCGCGCAAGCCCGGAGAATGCGCTGACGGATCAAACACCGCTGCTTGCGCAACGCCGGTGGAGCTTGCTATCAAACCGGTCTGCCTCGGGAGCCACCGATGAAAACCGTTGCCAGTTTCACGATCGGATATCGACAAGTCCTCGATCCCGACGGCCGCATCGTCGATGCGCTGCCGGAGTTCGCGCGCGATCCGGCCGTGCTCGTCGACCTTTACCAGCGCATGAGCTTCACGCGCGTGTTCGATGGCAAGGCGGTCGCGCTGCAGCGCACCGGCAAGCTCGGTACCTATGCCTCTTGCCTCGGCCACGAAGCGGCGCACATCGCGATCGGCATGGCGATGCAGCCGGAGGACGTGTTCTGTCCGATGTACCGCGAATACGGCGCGCAGTTCGTGCGCGGCGTGAAGCCGCGCCACGTCCTGATGTACTGGGGCGGCGACGAACGCGGCAACGACTTCACCGGTCCGAAGCACGACCTGCCCTGGTGCGTGCCGATCGCCACGCAGTGCCTGCACGCCGCCGGCGCCGCGCTCGCGTTCAAGCTGCGCCACGAACCGCGGGTAGCGGTCAGCGTGGTCGGCGACGGCGGCTCGTCCAAGACCGACTTTTATGCCGCGATCAATTCCGCCGGCGCCTATACCCTGCCCTACGTCGGCGTGATCGTGAACAACCAGTGGGCGATCTCGGTGCCGCGCAGCGCGCAGACCGGCGCCGAAACCCTGGCGCAGAAAGGCCTCGCCGGCGGGCTGGCGTGCGTGCAGGTCGATGGCAACGACGTGATCGCGATGCTGGCAGTGATGCAGGAAGCGATCGCGCGTGCGCGCCGCGGCGAAGGCGGAACCGTGGTCGAAGCCGTGACGTATCGATTGTCCGACCACACCACCGCCGACGACGCCCGTCGCTATCGCCCGGATGACGAAGTGAAGCACGCCTGGGCGCGCGAACCGCTGAAGCGCCTGCGCACCTACCTCGAAGCGCTCGACGTCTGGAACGAGGCGAAGGAACAGGCCTGGAAGGAACAATGCGGGCGCGACGTCGACATCGAGGTAAATGCCTATCTCGAGACCCGATCGCAGCCCATCGAATCGATCTTCGATCATCTCTACGCCGAAGCGCCGCACGACATCGCCGCGCAACGCGCGCAGGCCATCGCGCTGGAGGGCCGCCGCCATGGCTGAGATCACCCTGATCGAGGCGGTGACGCAGGCACTCGCCTACGAAATCGCGCATGACCCGAGCGTGGTCGTGCTCGGCGAAGACGTCGGCGTCAACGGCGGCGTGTTCCGCGCGACCGCAGGCCTGCATGCGCGCTTCGGTTCCGAGCGCGTGATCGACACGCCGCTCGACGAAACGTCGATTGCCGGGCTCGCGGTCGGCATGGCCTTCCAGGGCATGAAGCCGGTCGCCGAGGCGCAATTCGACGGCTTCATCTATCCGATGATGGACCACATCATCTGCCACGCCGCACGCATGCGCACACGCACGCGTGGCCGCCTGCATTGCCCGATGGTGCTGCGCGCGCCCTGGGGTGGCGGCATTCGCGCACCCGAACACCACTCGGAAGCGCCGGAAGCGTTGTTCGCGCACATCCCCGGCCTGCGCGTGGTGATTCCATCCAGTCCGGCGCGCGCATACGGCCTGTTGCTCGCCGCGATCCGCGACCCGGACCCGGTGATCTTTTTCGAGCCCAAGCGCATCTATCGCCAATACAAGGAAGACGTGCCGGACGATGGCGAGGCGTTGCCGCTCGATGTCTGCTTCGTGCTGCGCGACGGCGCCGATGTGACCCTGGTGACCTGGGGTGCCCACGTCAAGGAGACGCTGGAGACCGCTGACGCACTCGCGCGCGAGGGCATCAGCGCCGAGGTGATCGATGTCGCAACCGTGAAGCCGCTGGACTTCGACACCATCCACGAGTCGGTGAAGAAGACCGGACGCTGCGTCATCGTGCACGAGGCTGCGCGCACGGGCGGCATCGGCGCGGAGATCGCCGCGCAACTGGCCGAGAAAGCGATGTTCGACCTCGTCGCACCGATCGAACGCGTCACCGGCTACGACACCCCGATGCCGCTGTTCCGCCTCGAAATGAAATACCTGCCCAGCGTCGAGCGCATCCTTGCGGCGGCGAAGCGCACGCTGGCCTACCGCTGATTCCGGAGATCGCCATGAGCACCGACAAGGATTTCCTGTTGCCCGACCTCGGCGAAGGCCTGCCCGATGCCGAGATCGTCGAATGGCTGGTCAAGGAAGGCGACCAGGTCTTGCTCGACCAGCCACTGGTATCGATGGAAACCGCCAAGGCCGTGGTCGAGGTGCCTTCACCGTTTTCGGGCACCGTCGTCAAGTTGCATGGCCAGGCCGGCGATGTGATCGACACCGGTGCGGCACTGGCGACTTTTGCCGTCGATCCGAGCCTGCCACAGCGCGCCGAGGCCGAAGACACCGGGCATCATCATGCGCCGAAGCCGAAGGTTGCCCCTCAACCGCCATCGGCACCGCCGACGGTCACGACCAGCGCGCCGGCCGATCGCGCCGACGCCGGCACCGTGGTCGGCGCGATGCAGGCCAGCAACGAGGTCAAGCACGAGGCCGTGATCGCCATCGGCGGCATCAAGGCGATGCCGGCCGTGCGTGCGGCCGCGAAGAAACTCGGCATCGATCTGACGCGCGTGCGCCCCAGCGGCCCCGACGGCGTCATCACGATGCAGGACGTGAAGCAGGCGGCGGCGAATCCCTCCGCGCTCGCAACCGACGCAACGGTTTCGCCGACACGCACATCCGCGGTCCCTGCCGCGGTCTCGACTCCCCCCTTGCCCCGCACCAGCGGGGAGAGGGCCGGGGTGAGGGGCGATCCATACGTCGCCGATCCGCGTTCCCTCGCCGGCAAACCCGTGCGCACCACACCGCCGACGGTGCAGGCCTCGGGCCAGCCCGAACCGATCCGCGGCGTGCGCCGCAACATGGCGCGCATCATGGCCGAGGCACATGCCCAGGTCGTGCCGACCATGTTGTGCGACGACGCCGACCTGCATGCGTGGACACCGGGCAACGACATCACCGCGCGACTGGTCCGCGCCATCGTCGTCGCGTGCAAGGCCGAGCCGGCCTTGAATGCGTGGTTCGACATGGCCAACAGCACGCGCACCCTGCATGCGCGCGTCGACGTCGGCATCGCCGTCGACACGCCCGACGGACTGTTCGTGCCGGCCTTGCGCAATGCCGACATGCTCGATGCTCGCATGATCCGCGAAGGCGTGAACCGCCTGCGCGCCCAGGTCGAAGATCGTTCGATCGCCGCCGACGAACTCAAGGGCTACACAATCTCGCTGTCGAACTTCGGCATGTACGCCGGCCGCTACGCGACGCCGGTGATCGTGCCGCCCTGCGTCGCCATCATCGCCGCCGGCAAGGGTCGACACCAGCTCGTTCCGGTGATGGGCGGCATCGAGACGCACAAGGTGCTGCCGCTGTCGTTGACCTTCGACCACCGCGCGGCCACCGGCGGAGAAGCGGCCCGCTTCCTCAGGGCGATGCTCGACGATCTGGCGCGCGCGAACTAAGGCAGGACGCCGCGTTTCGGGGTCGCCGGCCCGGCCTTGTTCCCGCGCTTCGGTTTCATCGCATCGCGGTGCATGGCGACGGCGACGACCAGGGTCAGCACTTCGACCAGCACGATGAAGAAGAACAGCGCCCAGGTCAGCGGGCGCCCGACGCCGAACACGCCGGCTTCGAACCACGGCGCGATCCATTCACCCGCGAAGACGAGCACGAAGACCCCGAAGAACGCGACGAGGAACGCGACACCGAGGCGGAATCCGGCCGTCATCACCGCCGCCCAGACGAACACGCCACGCTCCCGCTTCCAGCGCATCACTTCCAGCGCGGTCGATCCGACCAGCGCGGCCGCCATCGCCAGCAGCGCCCAATGGAGATCGGTACGCACGATCCACACCGCCGCTTCGTGCAAGGCCACGGTCGCGGACGCGGGTCGACCGGTGCCCCCCGGATTGAAGACGATGGCGGCCAGCAGCGCGCCCCCGAACAACAGTGACGCGACCAGCACGCGCGGAAAGCCTCCCGCACTCTTCGCAAACGCCTTGCACGACACGACAAACGTCGACAGCACCCAGCCGATCCAGAAGATCAGCAGGAACTCGACGATGAAGGGCAAGGCGAGCAACCATGGCGGCGGATCGTGGGCGCGGATGGCACGTGCCAGCAGTCCATAGACGATGACCAGGGTCACCACGCGTGTCGCCACGCTGCCCCAGTCGGACCGATGCGAGCGCACGAACTCGCGATCGAACTCGGCGTGGGTATATCCGCCGAGTTCCTCGCGTTCCTGGGTCTCGTTCGAAGGAGTGCGCGCCATGGCGCGATGCTACTGCGAACGCGCCCCGGGTCGCGGGCGCCACCACGCCGCCACCGCCAGCACGCCGAGAAACGCACCGTAGGCGTAAAGCGTGGCCAAGACCTGTGCCCAGATCGGGTGATAGCCGGTGGTGTCGGCCTGCATGCCGACCGCCATGCCGAGTGCGCTCGACGCGACCGCCACGACCAGCGCGATCACGTCGATGCGATTGCGCGCCGCCGAACGCGGCGACTCCTTCGGCAGGAACCAGTAGGCCCCCCCGACGATGATGAACCACGGCAGGAACAGGATCAGTGCGAGCACGCTCATGCCTGCGCCTGCTTCTTCGCTTGCGCCTCGGCTTCCAGTCGCACCAGCACATCGAGCGCCGCGCTGGCATCCGCCGGGTCGACCACGTCCGGCACATAGGCCACGGCCGCCCCATCGAGCACGAGTTCACCATTTGCGATCGCAGCCTCGCCACGCTTGATGCGCGCGATCACGGCGCCGGCGTCCTTGCCGTTCGCGAAGCCGATGCTCTGCGCCAGCACGCCCGCCGACTTCTCGGCAAGCTTGAAGTGGAACTGGCCGTCGCTCTCCCGGTACTGCTTCAATTCCGGCTGCAACGCTTCGGCGGCATGCGTCACCGTCGCCGCGGCAACGGTCGTGACGTGCGTGACGGCGCGCAATCCGACCGCGTCGCGCAAGCGCGCGATGAACGGCCGCGATTCCTCGCGCGCGCGCTCGGCCCCGCGCAGCAGCAGCGCTTCGACATCCTGCGGGTTCGCCATGTAGTGGCGATAGCGC
The DNA here is from genome assembly GCA_035562895.1 of Patescibacteria group bacterium. Taxonomy (GTDB): domain Bacteria; phylum Pseudomonadota; class Gammaproteobacteria; order Xanthomonadales; family Ahniellaceae; genus JADKHK01. The sequence continues at coordinate 9,375 of DATMVT010000167.1, forward strand.
TCGCGCGCCGGCGCGAGGTCGCGGTCGATGCGTTCGAACAGCGCCTGCTTGGCGTCGCCCCAGCTGATGCCGTCTTGGTAGGCCCTGCGCATCGCCGCGGCTTCCACGGGCGTGGCGAAGGCCTGATAGATCGAGAACACATGCGAGGCGTCCGCGTCCTTCGGCTCACCGGGCGCCTGCGAATTGGTGACGATGCTCATGACCAGCTTGCGCATCGTCGTCGGCTCGTCCCAGAGCGGGATGGTGTTGTCGTAACTCTTCGACATCTTGCGACCGTCGAGACCCGCCAGCGTCGCGGTGTTCTCGTCCACCCGCGCTTCCGGCAACGTGAAGTGGTCGCTGCCATAGATGTGGTTGAATCGCTGGCCGAGGTCGCGCGCGATTTCGATGTGCTGCACCTGGTCCTTGCCGACCGGCACCGCATGCGCGTTGAACATCAGGATGTCGGCGGCCATCAGCACTGGATACATGTAGAGGCCGGCACTGATGCCGGCATCGACGTCGACGCCTTCCGCGGCATTCGCGTCGACCGCCGCCTTGTAGGCATGCGCGCGATTGAGCAGGCCCTTGCCGGTGACGCAGGTCAACAGCCAGGTGAGTTCGGGAATCTCGGGGATGTCGGACTGGCGATAGAACATCACCCGCTCCGGATCGAGACCGAGGGCCAGCCAGGTCGCGGCGATTTCGAGCGTCGAGCGCTGCACGCGGAGCGGATCCTGCGTCGAAATCAGCGCATGGTAATCGGCGAGGAAGAAGTACGAATCGACGTTGGCATCGCGACTCGCTTCGATCGCCGGCTTGATCGCGCCGACGTAATTGCCGAGGTGCGGGGAACCGGTCGGCTTGATGCCGGTGAGGACACGACGTTTTTGCATGGATCAGATTCCGCTGAAAAGTAGATCGAGCGCAGCAACGATGCGCGTGTGTTCTTGCTCGAGATTCGTGACTCGCTTGCTCAGCACGTGGATCGGTACGGAGGCGATTTGCTGGGTCAGCATGATGACGACTTCGCCATCGATTTCGAACTCGGGATTCAGTCGGGTCAGCTTCTTGCTGGCGAGTGCCAACGGCCTGACCAGAGGCGCGACGACCCGGGTGTCGATGGCATCGAGCAATTCCGATTGCAGGACCAGCAAGTAAGGCACGGTGCGTGCGTCGCGCTTGCCCGGATTGCGAACGACATCGAACCGACGGATCACCACTGCCGATACTCTTCGCCAAAGACACCGTGCTCCTCGACATACCGGTTGTAGGCCGCGATCGCCTCGCGGTTCTCGGCCAGCCACTGCTCGGCGCGCTTGCGCTTCACGATCTCGGCCAGCGCCTTGTTCAGCTCGGCGGACAAGTTCAGATCGAGCGCCTTGGCTTCGGCGAGCAAGTCGGCCTGCAAGCTCAGATTGGTCGGCTTCTTGATGACGGCGCTCATGACACACACCTCGGCAATGCGCATAGATTATGCGCATGAATCCGGTGCATCAAGCAACGCGGCATCCGTCACGGCATCCAAGCGTCCGCCAACGTTACAGTGCGTCACAAGATCGAGGCAGGAGAGAGCGATGTCATGGCGATTCTTCGGATTGCTGGTCGCACTGTGCGGATGGATCGTGCCCGCCGCAGCCGTTGAACCCTACTTCGCGGCGCCCGTGCCGACCGGCGCGATCGGCGTGAATCTGCATGCCACCGAAGTCGTCGTTGCCGACACGCCGGTCGTCGCCAGCTTCGGAGTGCCGTTTCCACGCGGCTCGATCACCGCAGCCGGACTTTCGACGCTTCGTGTGTTCGACAACGGCATCGAGATTCCGGCCTATGTGCAGCAACTGACGCCCTGGCGACATCGCACGAATGCCGCCATCGACGGCCAGTCGGTACGCGTCGCCGTGGTGCAGGTCGAGATCGCGTTCGCGAACCCGGCGCTGCCGCGACCGATCGTCGTCGAATGGGGCGGACCGGCGCGCACCCTGAACCGGCCCGCACGTGCGCTGCGCGCGACCACCTGGCATCCGGTCACCGGCGGAAGCTTCGTTCCCGCCGACAATGTCTTCGAGCCGAATGTCTATGCCACCCTGCCGGCGTCATGGCTGAGCCGCGGCGCATTGCGGACGAGCCAGGCCCTGCCGTTCGCGGCGAGTCATCCGGCGACACGCGACGACCCCGCCACCAACAAGGCCATCACCACATGGCCCGGATTCACCGAAGCCGACCATGCGCTGAAGAACGGTCTGTACAGCATCGTCAACGAGGACGATCCGCTGGTGACCGTCGCCAACCAGTGTCCGTACAAGACCGCGTTCGAGCCCTGGTTGTACGACCGTGCCGCGACCATGTTCACGCTGCACTTCCGCAGCGGCTTCCTGAAGCCGTTGCGCGAAGCGGTGCGCCATGCCGACTTCTACCGCGCTCGCGTGAACGGCAGCGGCTACTTCAGCCTGAACGCCAGCGACAACAAGTATGCGTTCAACGAATCGCTGGCCTATGCCTATTGGACGACCGGCGACGAGACCTTCCTGCCGACGATCACGACCACGGCCAACGCCCACAACGGCAGCCCGCATGCGTGGACTGCAGCGCTCGGCTTCTGGACCGAACGCATGGCGGCATTCAAGCTGATGGCGCATGCGATCGACTACGAGATCACCGGCAGCACGACGCGCCGTGACAGCGTGAACGCCATCGTGACCGCACTGGCCGCACACCAGAGCGGCGTGCCGGCGGGCATTCCGGCGAGCCGCATCGACGGCGGCTGGTACCACACCGGCGACCAGCACGCGGGCGACTGGGACGGCGCCGCCTATGGCGCCTCGACCTGGATGACGGCGCTGCTGGGCGATGCCCTGCGTCGCGCCTATGTGGCCGCAGAAGACACGGCCACGGCCGACATGATCCGGCGCAGCGGCACCTTCTTGCACACCGCGTTGCGCACCGAATCCGGCGACTACGGCATGGCGCTTGCGCCACGTTACGTGATCGAGCACGACGGCACCGACTTCGCGATCGCAGACCCGATCCACGACGCCGAACACGCGCTCGACGTGGTCGCGGCGATCGCCTGGGCGGACTATTTCGGTGCCCTGATCGGCCCGCGCGACGCGCAGCTCGCCGCCACCGTCGACGCGCTCTACGACACCTACGACCTCGGCGTGAACTACTGGATCCGCCCGGCCGGCCCCGCCTCGGGACTGCCCGCGTTCCGGGTGAGTCCTTGGCGCAAGTGGGGCTGGGAACATCGCACCAGCGATGGTCTGGCCTGGGCCGTCACGGCGACCGCCGCCGAATCGCCGCTGTTCGGCGACAGCTTCGAATAGAACCCGAACCCCGCTGGCCGCATCCCGTCGTTGCAACCATCACCCAAGACGGAGGCGACGATGAAAGCGATGTTCGGAATGATCCTGGCCCTGGCCACCACCACCCTGAGTGCGCATGTGCACAAGCTGGTCGACCTGCAGGTCGTCGACCGCGACACCGGCGCCGTGCTCGACGTGCATCACAAGCACGGACGCGCGTATGTCGCCGGCGAGCCCGGCCATCGCTACGCGGTGATGATGCAGAACCGCACCGGCGAGCGCGTGATGGCCGTGCTCAGCGTCGATGGCGTCAATGCCGTGACTGGCCAGACGGCCGATCCGCATCAGGGCGGCTATGTGCTTGGCCCCTACGAACGGGCCGAGATCAACGGCTGGCGCAAGTCGATGAACGATGTCGCGCAATTCGTGTTCAGCGCGCCGGAATCGAGCTATGCCGCACGCACCGGCCGACCGCAGAACGTCGGCGTGATCGGCATCGCGGTGTTTCGAGAGCGCGCGCCGATCTACGTGCCGCAGTCGCGACCGGCACCGTCCGCGGCGAACGAGGCCGAGGCGATGGCGCAGCGCAGCCTGCCGGCACCTTCCGCGGGCGCCGCAGCGGACACCGCTGCACCCCATGCAAAACGCGAGCGTGGCGGGGATTTCGCCTCGGAGCTCGGCACCGCACATGGCCAGCGCGAGTGGTCGCAAGTGAACACGACGCGGTTCGAACGCCGCTCCTCGCGCCCGGATGAGGTCGTCGAACTGCAATACGACACCTTCGAACACCTGGTCGACCGCGGCGTCATTCGCGAGCCGCGTTGGGGTCGCGAAGAGCCTCGCGCGTTCGCCGGCGGCTTCGTGCCCGATCCGTGATCCTCAGTTCGGCTGGCGCGTGATCCGCCACGCGCCCAGCCCGCCGCAAACGACGCCGGTGGCCAGCAGGATCGCAACCGGCGTCATCATTTCGGCGAACGAGAACCCGCGCCAGGTCGCACCCTCGATCCCGATCACGGCCCACTTCACCGGACTCAGGTTCGACAACTGCAGCATCCACGGCGGCATGATGAACAATGGAATCATCGCGCCGCCGACCATCGCCAGCGGCATCATCACCGCCCAGGCGGCACCGCTGGCCGTCTGCACGCTGCGACCGAGGCTGGCGAGCATCATCATCAGCCCGGTGAACGCGATCGCGGCAGACGCGAACGCCAGCAAGAGCATCGGGACGGAATGCGGAACGACGCCGAAGACCGCGGCGCCGACGACGCTCATCAACAGCAGTGACGCACACATCACCACGAAACAGGCCAGCGCCTTGCCGAGCAGGATCGAGCCCGCCGATAGCGGCGCACTGCGCAAGCGGTTCCAGGTGCCCTGCATGCGCTCGAGCACCAGCGAGGTGACGAAGCTCATCAGCGCGCCCAGCAGAGCCCAGAACATGCCTTGCGTGAAGCTGACCGCGAAACCGTTGCCGGGGCCGCGCTTGGCGACCGTGATTTCGCGCGCGCTGACCACCAGCGGCGTGAGGCCGGAAGCGGTCGATGCAGCCGCGTCACCGTCGGTGCCGGCCACTTCCGGCGTCGTCATCATCGCGTCCAGCGCATCGTAGAAGTCCCCGAATCGCTGTCGCGACTCCGGTGCCAGCTTGTCCAGATCGGCACGAGACGACGCCAGCCATTGCGCACGCGCGGACGGATCGTTGATGCTCGCGAACATCGCCTCGCCGCCGAGCTTCATCAACATGCCTTCGACCATCGCGCGTTCGGCCTTGCGACTGGGATCGAGCCACAGCTCGATGGTCGGCGGATCACCACTGAAGGCGCGCGCACTGCGTTCGCCGAAGCCGACCGGCAACACAATCGCGGCACTGCGCTTGCCCTGGCGCACGCGTTGTTCGGCGGTCGCGGCGTCGACGCGCTCGACCTCCAGCGTGTCGAGGCTCAGGAGCGACTGCGCGAAACGCTCGGTCGCGGCATCTTGCTCCTGCACCACGAGCGCGACCTTGGGTCGGCTGCTGCCACTGTCGCCGCCGAAGACCAGGCCGAAGAAGACCGCGACCAGCAGTGGCCAGCCCATGGTGAAGAACAAGGCGCCGCGATTGCGCAACAGCAAGCGGATGTCCTTCGTGGCCAATGCAAGCAAGGCATTCATCTCAGTCCCTCAGACTGCGGCCGGTGAGATGCAGGAACACCTGCTCCAGGCGCGGCCGTTCGACGTGGAACCCTTCGACCGGACCCGCAGCGGCGATGCGGTTCAGTTCGGCCAGCGGATCCGCGGTCTCGATGCGTTCGCTGCGACCCGCCCGCTCGACCACCAGCACCGGCACACCGGCATGCATCCGCAACAAGCCGGCAACGCTGTCGACCGCCAGGACGCGACCGCGATCGACGATCGCGACGCGATCGCACAAGCGCTCGACTTCCTCCATGTAGTGCGTCGTGTAGACGATCGTGCGACCCGCGGCCTTGAGCGCGAGCACGTTCTCGAACAAGGCATGACGTGATTGCGGATCAACACCGGCGGTGGGCTCGTCGAGCAGGATCAGCTCCGGTTCGTGCACGATCGCTGCAGCCAAATTCAAGCGTCGCTGCATGCCACCGGAATAGGTGCCGGCATGATCGCGCTGGCGGTCGGCGAGCTGCACGAAGTCGAGCGCAGCATCGACGCGCTGCTTCAAGCGTTCGCCGCGCAATCCGAACATGCGTGCGAAGAACGTCAGGTTCTCGCGTCCGCTCAGTTGCTCGTACAACGCGAGGGATTGCGGCGCGAGTCCGATGCGCGCGCGCAATGCGGGATCACGCGGATCGCCGCCGAGCACGGTGACGCTGCCGGCATCCGGCGTCTGCAAGCCGGTGAGCAGGGCCATGGTCGTCGACTTGCCGGCGCCATTCGGCCCCAGCAGCCCGAAAATCTCGCCGGGACGTACGTCGAGGGACAACCCGTCGAGCGCGACGGTGGAACCGAATTGCTTGCGGGCGGCATCGATGCGGATCATGCCGGCAAGCTTCACCGCTCGCGCGGCATTGCGCAAATGACGGCGGACAGCCGCGACGGCTGATTCGCTCAGGCGCGCATCAAGGTCGATTTGCCGAACAGGCTTTCGACCAGATCGACGGCAAGCTTGGCGGTGCGGTTGTGGTCGTCGAAGGCGGGATTGAGCTCGACGATGTCGAGCGAGGCCATGCGCCCGGTATCGGCGATCATCTCCATCACCAATTGCGCCTCGCGGTAGTTCGGGCCGCCAGGCACGGTGGTGCCGACGCCGGGCGCGATCTCGGGATCGAGAAAATCGACATCGAAGCTGACATGCAGGTGCGTGTTCGCATCGATGTCCGAAAGCGCCTCTTCGATCGCGCGCTTGATGCCGATCTCGTCGATGTAGCGCATGTCGTAGATGTCGAGGCCCTGCTCCCGCACCAGCTTCTTCTCGCCGGCATCGACGCTGCGGATGCCGATCTGGCGGATCTGGTCGGCGCGCAATGCGGGGGCATCGCCGCCGAGATGGGTCAATTCGCGCGGACCGATGCCGCACAGGCAGGCCACCGGCATGCCATGGACATTGCCACTCGGCGTGATGTCCGACGTATTGAAATCGGCATGCGCGTCGAGCCAGAGCACCAGCAGCTTCTTGCCCTGTTCGCGGCAATAGCGCGCGACCGCGGTGATCGAACCGAGCCCGAGGCAATGATCGCCGCCCAGCAGGATCGGCAAGCGCCCGTCGATCAGGGCCGCGTGCACGGCGTGATAGACGCTGCGATTCCACTGCACCACTTCGGGCAGATGCCGATAGCCGTTCACCGGCGGTTGCCAGGGATTGGTCGGTCCGATCAGATTGCCGCGGTCTTCGACTTCCAGCCCGCGATCGCGCAGGGCCTCGGTGATGCCGGCGACACGCAGCGCTTCCGGACCCATCGAGGCGCCGCGATGTCCGGCACCGATGTCGGTCGGCGCGCCGATCAGGGTCACGATGGGCATGGTCGAAGCTCGCTCGGGTCGGGGCGCGGAGGATAACCGCGGCACTACGCCGACGCGAGCGCCTCGCAGATCGCGGTGACGGCGGCATCGATCGAAGCGACCGGCAACGCCGCGAGCGCCTCGCCGCCGCGCGCAAAGGGCTGCAGCAAGCGGTCTGCCGTGCGCGCGAGTTCGGTCAACGTGTCGAAGCCATAAGCGCCGGCGGACCCGGCCAGCTTGTGCACGCACAAGTAAAGCTCGGCGATGGCTTCGGCCGAATCGGGCCGGTCGCGGCAGTCCGACAGCGCCGCAAGCAATTCGGCACGTTTGTCCGGAAAGCTGGCGCGATAACGCGCATGCAGGGCCGCAATCGGATCGGACATCGGAAGCTCGCGTGACACGACGGGGGCATGCCGGCGGAGGGAGTCGAACCCCCGACCTACCGCTTACAAGGCGGTTGCTCTACCAACTGAGCTACGCCGGCACCGTGAACGGGGCGCGAGTCTAGCGCAACTGGCCGCAGGGCAGGTCGCGCGCCGACAGTTCGAGACGGTCCGGGACGCGGTCGCGCCAGTCGAACTGCTGGGCCGGCGACACCGCGTAGTCCAGCCAGTATTCGGGCGTATCCTCGGTTCGTTCGCTGAGCTGCACATCGAGGCCCAGCGCCTTGACCTCGTCGCGGCGACGCGCGGCATTGTCGCCATCGCGGAACAAGCCCAGCGAAATCGTGTTCTCCTGATCGCCGGCGGTGACCACGTAGTAGTCGCGCACGCCGCGCGTGGCCAGCTGGCGCGCGGCCGCCAGCGCCGCCTCGCGGCTGCCCGAGGCCGGCAGGTAGACGCGGTAGCCGCGCAGCTCGGCCGGCGTGGCGAACGGGCCGAGCGTCAGGCAGCCGGGCACGTCGGGCATGGGCACCGGCACCGCGCCCACTTCGGCGGCATCGGCCGAGGGCGGCGTTTCCACTTCGCCCAGCAGCACCAGGCTGCCAACGCCGGCCTCCAGGCGCGCCCGACCGCCTGCGAGTGATCGCCGCCGCGGGTTAGAATCCCCGCCCATGCCGGCATAGCTCAGTTGGTAGAGCAACCGCCTTGTAAGCGGTAGGTCCCCAGTTCGAATCCGGGTGCCGGCACCAC